>NZ_CP133784.1:5256076-5584024 GCF_034353875.1 Pseudomonas sp. MH9.2 | reverse complement strand
AGCATCACGTGCTTGAGTTGTGTCGATTCGTAGTACCACGACTTCACGCGCGC
The DNA here is from genome assembly GCF_034353875.1 of Pseudomonas sp. MH9.2. Classification (NCBI taxonomy): domain Bacteria; kingdom Pseudomonadati; phylum Pseudomonadota; class Gammaproteobacteria; order Pseudomonadales; family Pseudomonadaceae; genus Pseudomonas; species Pseudomonas sp. MH9.2. The sequence goes on along the minus strand of NZ_CP133784.1, from coordinate 5,583,971 downwards.
AATGCGCTCTGCCGCACCGGGCGTTTCCATCTCTTGGGCACTGTCGGCCAGTTGCAACAGGGGGCGGGAAATCAGGCGCGCGAGCCACCAAATGACGAGAAAGCCCAGCACGCTGAGCGGCAGCGTATTGAGAAGCACATCCAACATTAGATTATTAAGTGCGGTCAGTGTTGTATCCGTCTGCTGTTGCGCCACAATGCCCCAATGCGCTGAGGGTACGTTCGCATAACCGGCGAGTACGTCAATGCCCTGACTATTAATAAGGCGTTGCTTCCCGCTTTCTCCACGGATCACGGCCTCAATAGCCGGGTTGTCACGCACCACTTGACCCACCCGCATCTGATCAGGGTGATACAGCAGTCGCTGGTTCTGATCTACCACGTAAATATAAGAGCCATCGTGATAATACTGCTCGCCCAGCAAATCGTCCAAAATGCTCTTGTGTTTGAGATAAATTGTACCGCCGATGTAACCCAGGTAATGACCTTCACGATCAATGATCGGATGAGAAATGAACACCACCAGATTACCCGCAACGGAGATGTAAGGTTGGCTGATGAGTGGACGGCGCTTACTCAACGCCTCGACAGCACCGGGTGTGTTCAGCCTTCGCCCTTTGATTGGCAATGTTTCGGGCGAGACCGCACGTAACCAACCCTCTGCATCCGTAATCGCTATCGAGTTGAAACTATTGGTTTGTAGCCGTAACCGGGTGGCCTCGCTTTGCAACGCTTGCGGATTATCAAGCTGCTCACTCAATAACCCGGCGCTGTAGGCCAACTGCTGCGTCACGGTAGTAAGAAACACTTCGGTGCTATTGGCCAGCTTGGCTGCATACACACGGTTGGATTCCAGCGTACTATCAATGAGCAACTGGCGCTGTACACAATAGCTTGCATACAGACTGTTGGTGAGCGTGAGAATGGCACTGAAAAACGCCAGAAAGAGAATCAGTCGTCTTAAGTTAATGCGAAAAAGGTGCTTGATTGACATACGCCAGCGCTCGAGCGGGCACCCCGTTTAAACGTTGCACCCTCAAATTATTTACGACAGAAAACACTCATCTTCCACTGTGTATTGGTCCCGACTGAGCACATCAGAGCTGTTGATACTCGCCGCCGCCGAAGCGGTTCTTGAATAGCACTTTAGTCGTAACTTTTTACGCGTGTAGCACGTGGTTAGCGTGTATAAATAATTGTAGCCAGCGTTCCTTGGGATGGCTTTACGATATCACTATACTGCGCCGGGTTATACCTATTTCATACTTCACATATCATCATTACACATGCCCCGCCGACTGCATTTTGACGCCAATGATTAAGACGCAATAATCGGATCCAATTCCGTCTCGCCGCCGCAATCAATATGCATTCAGCGAACCAAGTGCTATTCACGGAAGTTATACGAGTGTGGCAACTTGTCACCCGACTAAGTATCAAACCCGCCTCCAATGAAACGTTTAAGCCCCCTCTTTATTTTATTAACGTTATCAGAGAACGCCCGGTAAGGTCAGACTTCTTCATGGCCGCGCAAGCACAAACTGCACCCTAACTTCAAAGCCATCCTGTTTGTCTGTTGCGGGGGATGCGAGGCTCATTGTCGCCTCAACGCCTCGAACAATCGTTTGTGCGATTGCCAGCCCAAGACCGGAGCCGTTGGCCTCGCTGTTACCTCGCACGAAGCGCTCGGTGAGCCGCTCCAGAACCTGCGCAGGCACTGTCGAGCCCGCATTCACGACTGTTAGAAGCGCCTGACTCGACAAGCTCACCTCTACCGGCTGATCCGGCGCGCCATGCTTCAACGCGTTCTCGATCAGATTGCGTAAAAGGATGGCAAAGGCATCCGGGTCAATCGTTGATAACACGTCCCCCTCCGCAGGCAGGGTTAAATGAATCCGCTGCCCGGCAGTAGCGTTCAACTCTTCCGCTACATGGGCCAGCAGCGGGATAAGGTCTTGCGGGGCTTCAGATAGAAGCCCGCCCCCTTCGGCCTTGGCCAGTTGCATGAGCTTTTCCGAGAGCCGTGCCAACTCACGAAGCGAAGTCTCGATCTTTGCCGCGCGCACCTGCAATGGTCCGTCAGGCGCCTCGCGACGTAACCGCTGCATCTGCGCCAATGCCGCCGCCAACGGGGTGCGTAGCTCATGGGCGCTATTGGCAGTAAAGCTGCGCTCAGCCTCCAGCGCCCGACGAAGCCGCTCCATCAGATGATTGACCGCTTCGGCCAGCGGATCAATTTCTGCGGGCAATTGAGACACCTTAATGGGGGATAGATCGCCTACCCCGCGGGTCTCGATTGCGCGACGGTAAGCCAGGACGCTGCGCAGACTGAAGTGAACCAATAGCCAGGTTCCCAACAGGCTGATCGGGATGAGTATCAGCAATGGCAAGAGCAAGGCGAGTAACGCTTCCTGTGCAGCTTCGCGGCGATGCGCCAATGGCTCCGCGACTTCGATAAACACTGCTTCGCGCAGGGCGCTAACGGCATACAGACGGTACTTGCCAGTGGTGGCAAAGCCCTCAATCGGCTGGGCATTGAATACACTCGGGTCGGCATCGTGAGACTGCAACAACGTATTGCCCTTGGCATCCCGCACCAGATAGGTGAGGTATTCCTTATGCTCTCTCAGCCCCTCGATATGTTTCGACTCGCGAGACTCGCCACGATTACTGATTTCGAGTACGGCCAAGGGCAAAATCCGTTGAGCCGTTTCTTCCAGAGCACTGTCGAAGGCCTCATTCAGCTCATGTTGTACGACCAGCCAAGCGCCCGCCGTGCCCCCGAGCCAAAGCAATGTCATCCCCAGCGTCAGCCCAAGCCCCAGACGTTTTTGCAAACTGAAAGTAGTCTTCATAGGGGCATCAACCGGTAACCCATACCACGGACGGTTTCAATCAAATCGCGCCCCAATTTCTTGCGCAAACGACTGATGTACACCTCGATAGTGTTGCTTTCGATCTCGGCACCGAACGCATACAGACGCTCTTCGAGCTGCGATTTCGACAGCAGCGCACTCGGGCGCTGAACGAATGCTTCCAGCAGAGCCCATTCGCGAGCAGTCAAATCCACAATAGTACCGACACGCTGAACGGTGCGAGCAGTCATGTCGATGACCAGCTCTCCCACTTTCAGCTGTGGATTGGGATTACCACTGTACCGCCGTGCGACGGCGGCGACTCGGGCAGACAATTCAAACAGATCGAAGGGTTTTACCAGGTAGTCGTCGGCCCCCGCATTCAAACCGGCGATGCGCTCGGATATCTGGTCTTGAGCCGTGAGGATGATCACGGGCGTTACATCGCCAGCCGACCGCCGCTTGCGCAGAAAGTCCAGCCCGCGCCCGTCCGGGAGCATCAGATCCAGCAAAATCAGGTCATAGGCTGTCGTGCGTACGCTCGCCTCGGCGTGGTCAAGCCGTTGCACCCAGTCCACCGCATGGCCGTCATCGGCAATTTGCTCACGCACTGCGTCCCCAAGCCCCACCGCGTCCTCAACCAACAAAACCCGCATATCAACCCCTTCTGTGTTCGTTCCCAGCGCTGCACGTTAGCGGCTGCACCTGAATAAAACCTGAAGTACCGCTTCGAGCACGATTCAGGTTGCTGTCAGGGACTCCCGCTAGGGTATGCCACAGAGACTCAAGCGGGAGAGAAATCATGTTCAGTCACTCAAGCGTCCTTGCCCCGCAGCTGAAAACTACCTGATCAACTTTTTTCACGCCTTCAGGTTGCATTCAGCTAGCAAGGCCAGTATTCCGCCACAACGCTCTAACAGGAAACCCCACCATGAAAAAGATTGCTGCTGCAATGTGTCTCGCCGGTGCCGTCGCCCTGCCAGGGTTAGCCCAGGCGCGCGAAGTGACCTTGACCACCCAGTTAAAAAACTACAACGGCAACGATGCTTATCTGGCGTTTTATGTCACCGATGCCAATGGCAACTATCAGAAAACCCTCTGGGTCGCCGGAAGGAAAGCCAAGTATTACAAACACCTTCCTGACTGGGCTCGCGGCAGCGGGTTGAAGTCCAGTGAGTTTGACGGGGTCAGTGGTGCCAGCGTCGGTAGCGGGCGCACCCTGAAAGTCAGTGTAGAACTGGCTGACACCCTGGTTGATGCGGGCTATCAGATCCGCATCGACAGCGCTGTCGAGAACAAACGCGAGGTTCGCGCTGACGTTGTCGTACCGCTGACGACTAAAGGTGCGGGCAAGCCTGCAACCGGCAACGGTTATGTAGAAACCTTTACCTACGACATGTGACTTCGGCACCTATTGGAGGCTGAACATGCTTCGCCAGTTTCATTCACTGCCCGGCCTTATCGCTGCCCTGCTGGTTATGGTGTTGGCCATCAGCGGCGCGATCCTGTCAATTGATCCAGCCATAGAACGAATGAACGCAACTGTGCCCGCAGTCGGCCAATTGAACGTTGCCGAGTTGGCGGGCCGGGTGGCGCATACCTATCCAGCGGTTGAACAAATTCGGCGCAGCGCTTCTGGCTCGATCATCGTTTACTACAACCAGGACGGTCAGGCGGGCGCCGAGCTTGTCGACCCCATGACCGGACAAGGCATTGCGCCCTATGCACCGTCAGCCTTCTCACGCTGGGTGAAAGACTTGCACAGGTCATTGCTGCTGGGCACGCCCGGCCATGCGATGTCAGGTATTGGAGCCTTGGTGATACTGATCCTGTCAGCCTCCGGCGCTGCATTGCTGGCAAGACGACTGGGCGGCTGGAGACAGATCCTGCGCCCGCTGCAGGGCAGTTTCAGCCAACGCTGGCACGCTGAAGTCGGGCGTTTCGCGATCCTCGGTCTGCTGCTATCCGCGTTGACGGGTATGTATATGTCAGCGGTGATGTTCGAGTTCATCCCTGACGGAACCCAGCAGGAGCCGGCTTTCCCGAGCACCATGAGTGGCGGTCGGGCAGCACCTGTCGAGACGTTGCCTGCGCTGCTGGCGACCGACCTTAATGATCTGCGCGAGCTAAACTACCCCAGTCCCGGCAACCCGACTGATGTGTTCTCGCTGCACACTGCCCAGGGCGACGGTTTTGTTGATCAAGCCAGTGGCGCGCTGCTGTCTTACCAGGCTCATGACAACGCCCGTGATGCCTATGAATTCATCTACCAGTTGCATACCGGCGAAGGCTTCTGGTGGCTTGGCCTGTTACTTGGCATTTGCGCGTTGAGCGTGCCGTTGATGAGCGTCACAGGCGCCCTGCTCTGGTGGCGCCGCCGTCAGTCGATGCCACACATCAGTCACAACAGTGGCGCACAGTCCGCTGACACGGTGATTTTGGTGGGCAGTGAAAACAACAGCACCTGGGGATTTGCGAAAACGTTACATGAGGCCTTGAGCCAAGCGGGTCACCGTGTACATACCGCTACCATGAACCAACTGGCGACTGAGTACCGCAGTGCCGAGCGCCTGTTTATTCTGACAGCGACTACCGGTGACGGCGACGCACCAGCCTCCGCCAGACAGTTTTTCAAACGACTGGCGAACGCACCTGTAAAACCGGGCCTTGGCTTTGCCGTACTAGGCTTTGGCGACAAGCAGTTTCCGAGCTTTTGTCAGTTCGCCAAGGATACGCAAGCCGCCATGCTTTCACACGGCTGGCAGCAACTGCTTGAACTTGAAACCATCAATCGACAATCAAGCCAGGAGTTCACACGTTGGGGGCATGCCGTCGGCCAATTGATCGGCCATGATCTGACGCTGGTGCACACGCCCGTTCAGCCGAAAACCCGCACCTTGCACCTGGTGGAACGCGTGGAGTACGGCGAACAGGTCAAGGCACCCACGCACATCCTGCGTTTCAAAGCCGTAGCGCCCTTGCTCGCACCGGGTTGGCTGGCGCGCCTGCGCAAGGGGGATGGGCTGCCTCATTTCGAAGCAGGTGATCTGGTCGGGATTCTGCCGCCTGGAAGCGTGCTGCCGCGGTTCTACTCACTGGCCAGTGGGTCAACCGATGGCATTCTGGAAATCTGCGTGCGCAAGCATCCTGACGGCGTGTGTTCCAGCCTCCTCCATGACTTACCAATTGGCTCGCAAATTGAAGCATTCATACAGCCCAACCCAGACTTCCGCCCTGCCTCCGGGAGCGCTCCGGTGATTCTCATTGGTGCCGGCACCGGTATCGGTCCTTTAGCAGGCTTCATCCGTAACAACACCGCCAGACACCCGATGCACCTATATTGGGGTGGCCGCCACCCGGCATCGGACTTCCTCTATGAGCCACAGCTCAATGGCTACCTGGCGGACCAGCGACTCACCAAGTTGCAAGCGGCTTTTTCACAGGTACACGACCGCAGCTATGTACAAGACCGGATCATCGGCGACGCCCTGCAGATGCGCCGTTTGATTGAAAAAGGCGCTCAGGTGTTGGTATGCGGCAGTCGGGAAATGGCGAAAAGCGTGATGCGCGCGCTCGATGAAGTCCTGGCACCGCTTAACCTGACCGTGCTGACACTCAAGGCACAAGGACGCTACCGTGAAGATGTCTACTGACTATCAGCCCTCCCCTGCCGACCGACACAGTATCAGCGGAGAGACCATGGGCACGCGCTACACAGCGCTGTTCTATGCCAAGCCAGAGGTGGACGAGACTGCCATTGGCAAAGGTCTGTTCGAGGCTGTCGACAACGTGGACAGGCAGATGTCGACGTGGAAGCCGGAGTCTGACCTCAACCTGCTAAACGCTGCACCCGAGAATGAATGGTGTGCCCTGCCCAAAGAGCTGACCACCGTACTGACAACAGCTTTACGTATCAGCCAACAATCCAACGGTGCATTTGATATCGCAGTGGGCGATCTGGTGAATGCCTGGGGCTTTGGTCCCGGCGAGCATCAACCCACTGCACAACAGATCAGCGCGCTAAAACACCGGGTGCGACTGCCTGCAACGCAAGCACTCGAAATAGATGCGCTTCGTGGCCAGGCCCGTAAACGTGCAGCGACGACGCTTGATCTCTCAGGCATTGCCAAAGGCTTTGCCGTGGATGAACTGGCACGCTGCCTCGACAGCTGGGGAATAACAAACTATCTGGTGGGGATTGACGGCGAAATGCGCTCACGCGGGCTCAAACCTGATGGACAGCCCTGGGTGGTTGCGATTGAACGGCCCCGCCGGGGAACTCGTGAAGTCATGGGCATCATGGAACTCAGCGATGCGGCCATTGCTACCTCCGGAGACTATCGGCATTGGGTCGAAGTTGATGGACAGCTGTACTCGCACACCATGCACCCTTCGCGTGGAACACCACTGACCAACAAACTAGCTGCAGTGACCGTGGTCGCATCAAGTTGCATGCTCGCCGATGCATGGGCCACTGCACTGATGGTACTCGGCGAAGAGGCAGGTCCTGAACTGGCCCAAGCACGGGGCATGGACGCATTATTTGTATTGCGCGACGGGGAAGCATTCAGGGAAATATCCATTGTTGCCGGGCGTCTTCAGACGACCCTTGAAACTCGCGAATAAAACATAGCCCCTTCACGCTCTTTATGCGCTACGTTATCTTTAGCATTGACGCCTTCTCTGCGAGCGTAATTCATAAATGAAATTCATGCGCAAACATTCCGAGGCCCATAGAAGTGAGCGAATTGGTTGGCTTCGCGCAGCTGTATTGGGTGCCAACGACGGTATTGTGTCGACCGCCAGCCTTTTAATCGGGGTGGCCGCCGCCCACGCCACACACAGTACTTTACTGGTGACCGGTATTGCAGGACTGGTCGCAGGCGCCATGTCCATGGCCGCTGGAGAATATGTTTCTGTGCACTCTCAGGCCGATACCGAGCGAGCGGATCTAGTGCGCGAGCAAACCGAGCTTGAAAAGGATCCGCTTGCTGAACATTCTGAGTTGGCGTCCATTTACATGGCTCGTGGTATTGAACCTGATCTCGCCAGGACAGTGGCAACGCAATTAATGGCACACGACGCTCTGGGTTCACACGCGCGCGACGAGCTCGGGATTTCTGACGCGCTCAGCGCAAAACCACTGCAGGCAGCATTGGCATCGGCGGCCAGTTTTTTTGTCGGCGCAGCCTTGCCACTGATCGTTACGTTTATTGCACCCGCTCAAAGCGTTATCCCGTGGATATCAGGGATGTCACTTCTATTTCTGGCAACGCTCGGCGGTATAGCGGCGAAAGCCGGAGGCGCCAGCGTTCCAACAGGCGCGTGGCGAGTGACCTTTTGGGGGGCACTTGCCATGGCTATTACCGCGCTGGTGGGCACCTCATTCGGTGCAGTTGTCTAATAATTCATGCGCAAAAAAAAGGGAGCCTAGGCTCCCTTTCTTAAACGACTGATATGCCAGATAGTCGTAATCTGTCAGTCAGGTATCATGCCGTGGTATTGATTCTCGTGCCCACACTGCCAGAGGTTGCTTTAGGCATCTCTACTTCGCCTGCTTTGCTACCGTCGTGATCGCCGTCACTGTCCATGGCAACCGTTTTGACCTGTTGAGCGGACACAGGAGCAGTTCTAATGATCGGCGTACTCGTCGAACTTCCAATTGCAGATGTCATATACATCTCCGATAACTATCAAGTGAGTGCAATAATTTAATTGCTACTAAATGTAACTCAATTTGAGTGAAATTTATGTCAATTGGCCACACTTTTTTTCAAACCGATCATTCATGCACCGCAATTGTGAGCTTTGGCCCGCAGTTCGATGTTGTCTAGATGACTTTATCAATCCTTGCGTAGAACGTAGACCCTCCACATGTCATACAAGGGAATAAAGTCGAGGCGTTTCTGAATACGAAACCCCGCCTCTTTGAACTCGCGCTCGGCAGTTTCCCGTGGGATGACGAACCGCTTTTGGTAATCGCTCTTATCTCCCCCTGCGCGCCGACATGCCTCTTGACGTTTACGCTTCCAGGATTTGAAGTTGCCGTCCACCCACAAGGAAATGATTAGTGTTTCCCGAGTAGCCCGATAGAACTCCTTGAGCACAGTCAAGCGGTGTTGTCGTTCACCTATATGGTGCAGCAAACGCATGCAGAAAATGCTGTCTACCGAATTGTCGGGCAAGTCGATCTCAAACGCTGACATTTGCAAGGCGCGTACTCGCTTGACCACCTCCGCCGATTGCGATTTGCATGCGGTCTCGATCATGTCCGCAGAGTGATCCGCACCGATAATGACTCGATTAGACTTTTCCGCCAACAGAGGCCAGAACCGCCCCGCTCCGCACGGAAGATCAAGAACCAGTCCCGGCTCACCGGCCAGGGAAAGTGCCTTGCGCGCGAGGTGCTCATTGCGCAGGTGAAACAGCCTGCGAGCAAGCCCATCCTGATGTTTCAAAAAATACTGCGACACCTGCTCCTGATCGTACTTTTCAGAAAACTTCAGTTTGATGGGGTCGCTCATGGTGCTCTCCAATTGCTCATGAGTAAGCATTAGTCGCAGCGAGGTCAAACACGTGTGAAAGATTTGTGAGACCCCTGTGACATCAACGTTTTATCCACGACCAAAAGCCGCCATGTTGCGTGCGTGCCGCGCAGCGCTGTCAAGATTGATTGTCCAGACTGGGGACTGATCAAGATCAAAACGAGATTTTTCACTCCCTATATATTTGTAAAAATTTCATGACCCCAGGCCTTTATCAACATGTCCAACCATTCCAATTCGGTAGATGTTTTGATCATCGGCGGCGGTCAGTCAGCACTGGCAGTCGGCTATTTTCTTCGCCGCACCAAGCGTTCATTTCTGATCCTCGACGCTGAAAAAACACCTGGCGGCGCTTGGAATCATGGGTGGAATTCGCTTCATCTTTTCTCGCCGTCGACCTGGAGTTCCATTGCCGGCTGGATGATGCCTCCCGTGGAGGATGGTTATCCGACGCGAGACCACGTGATCAGTTATCTGACTCAGTACGAGCAGCGCTACCAATTTCCAGTGGAACGCCCAATCCGAGTCACGGCAGTAGAGCGCAGCGAAACTGGGCTGCGCGTGCACGCAGGTGACCAGTATTGGGATGCGAAAGTCGTCGTGAGTGCCACTGGCACATTGAGCAACCCTTTCATACCGAGCTATCCAGGTGCGTCCCGGTTTTCGGGTCAGCAACGGCATTCGGCGCAGTATGTCGAGGCGCAACCTTTTGCGGGCAAGACCGTACTGGTCGTAGGCGGCGGAAACTCCGGAGCGCAAATTCTGGCCGAGGTTTCTAAAGTGGCTGACACCGTTTGGGTGACACCACAGGAGCCTGTTTTCCTTGCCTACGAGGTTGATGGCCGGGTGCTTTTCGAACGTGCAACTGAACGCTGGAAGGCTCAGCAGGAAGGTCGAGTGATCGAACAGCCGGTCGGTGGATTGGGAGATATTGTCATGGTGCCCCCCGTGGTCGAGGCCCGCGAGCGTGGCGTCCTCGGGACAGTAAGGCCCTTCAAACGATTTACCCATAAAGGTGTTATCTGGGCAGATGGTTCAGAATCAGAGGTAGACGCAGTGATCTGGTGTACAGGGTTCAAGCCTGCTCTGGATCATCTGGACCGGCTGGGTGTCCTCAACGATGAAGGCCGCGTTGATGTCGATGGCACTCACTCAATCAGAGAGCCCAGGTTGTGGCTGGTGGGTTACGGCGAGTGGACAGGCGCCGCTTCAGCTACCTTGATTGGGGTGACACGGACAGCGCGCAGCACGGTCAGCGAAATTGATACGTTCCTGAACGGTCCATTGCCTGGAGCAGGCGATGGACTTTGATAGTGTGTCAGATCAAGTCGAGATTTTTACACATGAATGAAATGATTGTGCGCTGGCCGCAGCGTAACCCCCGCCTTTTTCTGGTAGTGGCAGTGCTTGTTTGGTTCGGTTTGTATGAGGCCCTGATTCCAGTGTCGGAGGCTTTGGTCGCAGCGCTGCCCGTTGATCGTGACAGCCACTTGGGGGGCGCATTACAGTTTTTTCTCTATGACACGCCCAAGGTGCTGATGCTGCTGACCGGCATCGTGTTTTTGATGGGCATGATCAACTCCCACTTCACACCTGAACGCACCCGCGCAATGTTGGCGGGTCGAAGCGAGGGCATGGCCAATGTCATGGCGGCGTCTCTGGGTGTGTTTACCCCGTTTTGTTCCTGCTCTGCTGTGCCTCTGTTTATAGGTTTTGTTCAGGCAGGCGTGCCATTAGGGGTGACCTTCTCATTTCTGATTTCCGCCCCCATGGTGAATGAGGTCGCGTTGACCTTGCTGCTTGGCTTGTTCGGCTGGAAAGTTGCACTGCTGTACCTGAGTCTGGGTTTGTTTATTGCGATTGTTGCGGGCTGGGTCATTGGGCGCTTGAAAATGGAGGCCTATCTAGAGGACTGGGTTCGTGACATGCCCAAGGTCCACGCAACCGCTGGGGACACGAGCATGCCGCTGCATGAGCGGATAAATGCCGGGTTTGGCAGCGTGCGCGAAATCGTCGGGAAAGTATGGCCTTACATCCTTGCCGGTATCGCTATTGGCGCAGGTATTCATGGGTATGTGCCGGAAGACTTCATGGCCAGCTTCATGGGCAAAGAAGCGTGGTGGTCTGTCCCGCTCGCGGTGCTGATAGGCATACCAATGTATACAAATGCGGCGGGGATCATTCCTATTGTGCAGGCGCTACTCGCGAAAGGTGCGGCGCTGGGCACCGTCCTGGCCTTCATGATGAGTGTCATTGCGCTCTCCCTCCCAGAGATGGTGATTTTGCGCAAGGTGTTGAAGGTTCGCTTGATAGCCACATTTATTGGTGTCGTGGCCGTTGGCATTCTCATCGTTGGCTATGTCTTCAACTTAACTCTGTAAATCCACCCGTTGAGGTTTTTATGAAAGACATCAAAGTACTAGGTACCGGCTGTTCCAACTGTAAGTCGACGATAGCCATCATCGAGCAAGTCGCTAACGCTAAAGGCGTACCTGTGAAGCTGGAAAAAGTGGAAGAGCTGCGTGACATCATGAGCTATGGGGTTATGTCGACACCCAGCGTCGTCATTGATGGCAAGGTCGTTCATTCCGGTGGCATCCCGAGCCGAGATAAGGTCGAGCTGTGGCTTAGCGCCTAGACCGGGACGACATCATCGATATACACCGCCAATCTCAGCGACGAGCCGCCTGACTCTCGACCTCTCAGGCGCTGTCGACTCAGGGTAAGAGACCCGGTTCGATTGGCGCATGGGCCCATGCGGAGACGAAGATGCCTAAGCCAGTCATGCCAGTTATGCCCTTGTTCGATCACGATACGTCCTTCCTGTCGACGGCCGCCGCCGCTGCGTCCCTGGCCGGAATCTCGATAGAGACCCTCAACAGTCAGTGCTTCTGCATCAGCCTGGACACCAAGGCACTGCGTGAAGCGTTGGAGTCGACGCTCGGTCAACCCGGCCTGTTCGAGCTGGTACAGCAACGTTGCCCTTATCTGTTCGCCGGGCATCCAGTCTTTATCAACCCGGCCCATTTGGAGCGCATGGCGCAGGTCGTGCGGGCTGTCGAGTCGGTCATCGCGCTCCCGGCTTACCGCGAGGAAGTGCTGGCTCGTTCGCCCACTATTGCGCGACATGATCTTGGTGGGGCCAAGGGAGTGTTCTTCGGTTATGACTTCCATGTCACTGAGGGTGGTTTCGGCCTGATCGAGATCAACACCAATGCAGGTGGGGCCATGCTCAATGCAGCGCTGGCGCGAGCGCAACACGCGTGTTGCCCGGCCATAGAGCAATTGCTGCCACCCTCGGGCAGGGCCGAGACGCTTGAGGCAGGAATAATCGAGATGTTTCGCCATGAGTGGGCGCTGCACGGGCTGGATAGGCCGCTGCGCAGCATTGCGATTGTCGACGATGCTCCCGAGCAGCAGTATCTATACCCCGAATTTTTGCTGTTCCAGCAACTGTTCCAGCGCCATGGATTGGAAGCGGTGATAGTCGATCCCTCCGAGCTAAGTCTGAGAGGTGGTGCACTTCGGCATAACGAGTTGGTCATCGATATTGTCTATAACCGCCTGACCGACTTTGCTCTCGATGCGCCCGCCAATGCGACGTTGCGTCAAGCTTACCTTGAACGTGCCACGCTGCTCACGCCTCACCCACAAGCCCATGCCTTGTACGCGGACAAACGTAACCTGGCTTTGCTCTGCGATGCCCAATGGTTGCAGGCGTCGGGCCTGCCGCAAGCCACCCAAAACCTGCTACTCGCCAGCATTCCACATACTGAGGTGGTGACCCCGGAAAGTGCCGAACGCCTGTGGCGCGAGCGTCGACGGCTGTTCTTCAAGCCTTGTGCAGGATTCGGGAGTCGCGCCGCCTATCGCGGCGACAAGCTAACCCAGCGGGTGTGGCAGGAAATTCTTGCTGCCGATTACGTGGCCCAAGCCCTGGTTCTCCCTGGACTGCGGACCCTGTCGGCCACGATTCCGGCTCACGTGCTGAAATTTGACGTGCGCGACTATGCCTACAACGGCGTGGTGCAGTGGGTGGCGGCGCGCCTGTATCAAGGCCAGACCACCAACTTCCGGACGTTGGGCGGCGGTTTCGCCCCCGTATATCCAGGGCCCGCGCCAGAGGCCTAAGCATCGCAGACGCTTGATTGGGTCGTCAAAAATTGACGCACCTCCGGTAAATCGATGTGGTCGAGAACGCCGTCGAACAGCACATGCAGCGACTTGTACCCTCTGGCTGTGGCCGATTTGAATGAATCGGGGCGCATCGGTTGACATAGGAGCGTCAATTGGCTGCTTTTACGGGCAGCGCAACAATCGTTTTTTTATCCTATGCTGACTGGGGCAAAAATAAAAATCCGCTTACGACACAGACGAAGTCAACTGCATCGCAAGCGTCATGCGGAGGCAGAGATGATATCGATTTCCAGAAGAGTCTTCTTGAAGGTTGGAGGCGGGATTGCTGCGGGCGCAGTCATCGGAGTACCCCATTTTACCCAAGCGGCGGCAACCACGCCTGAGCCGCAGGTGATAGGGCGGGTCAACCTTCCCTACCCAATGAAAGCGATCATCAACGCGCAGAAATTACAGGTCAACACCCCTGTCTCGTTTTTCTATCCCGATGCCTCCTCACCTTGCGCATTGATCAAGATGGGCGCTCCCGTTCCGGGTGGCATTGGCCCGGAGCGCGACATCGTTGCCTACAGCACGCTATGCACGCACATGGGGTGCCCGGTCACCTATGACGCAGGGCCGCGGGTGTTTAAATGCCCGTGCCATTTCAGCATTTTCGATCCTGAAAATACGGGTCAAATGGTTTCCGGCCAGGCGACCGAGAATCTGCCCAGCATAGTGCTCGAATACAACTCCAATGACGATTCGGTACGTGCAGTGGCCGTCGAAGGGTTGATCTACGGGCGTCAGTCCAACCTCCTTTGATAAGAGGCTTAAAATGGCAACCAATAAAGATCGGATGGCGCTCCCCCCTCCAGAGGCCCAGAAAACCAACCTTGCCTGTCACTTCTGCATCGTGGGTTGTGGCTACCACGTCTACAAATGGCCAGAGAACCTGGAAGGTGGACGGGCACCCGATGAAAATGCGTTAGGGCTCGACTTTCGTAAACAGCTACCTCCTCTGGCTGTGATCATGACCCCTGCGATGCAGAACACGATCACTGACAAAGACGGCAAGCGTTACAACCTCATGATTGTGCCCGACAAGCAGTGCGACGTTAATAAAGGGCTCTCGTCCACGCGAGGCGGTCAACTGGCCAAGGTCATGTATAACTCCGACGGTGTGGGCAAGGAGCGTCTGCGCAGCCCACGGATTTATGTGGCTGACCAGTGGCTAGACACCAGCTGGGATGATGCGCTGGCACTTTATGCGGGCGTTACCAAGAAGATTCTTGATAATGACGGGCCAGCCGCCCTCGCCTTTGACTGCTTCGACCACGGAGGCGCCGGAGGAGGATTTGAGAATACCTGGGGCACCGGCAAGTTGATGTTCACGGCGCTGAAGACACCGCTGGTACGTATCCACAACCGCCCTGCTTATAACTCCGAGTGCCACGCCACACGCGAGATGGGCATTGGTGAACTCAATAACAGCTATGAAGACGCCGAGCTGGCTGACGTTATTATGGCCATCGGCTGCAATTCATACGAGACCCAAACCAACTACTTCCTGGCCCACTGGCTCCCCAATTTACAGGGGCAGACCGTCATCAAACGCAAACAGCGTTTTCCTGGGGAAACCGTTGCCCCGGCGAAAGTGATTTTTGTTGACCCGCGCAGGACGCCTACTATCGCTGTGGCCGAGCAAGCGGCAGGCAAGGACAACGTCCTTCACCTGGATATCGAACCGGGAACGGATATCGCTTTATTCAACGGTCTGTTGACCTACGTGGTTGAACAAAAATGGCATGACCAGGAGTTTATCTCGGCCCATACCAAAGGGTTTGACCAGACGCTTCAAGCCAATAGGTTATCGATTGAGGAAACCAGCCGTATCACCGGTGTTTCGGCGGACAAGCTCAAGCTTGCAGCCGAATGGGCCTACAAGCCCAAAGCTTCTGGCCACCGGCCACACACCATGCACGCCTACGAAAAAGGAATCATCTGGGGCAATGACAACTACCTGATCCAGTCTGCCTTGGTCGACTTGGTACTTGCGACTCATAACGTAGGACGTCGGGGTACCGGGGTGGTGCGCATGGGCGGCCACCAGGAAGGTTACACGCGCCCCCCTTATCCAGGCACCACCAAGATCTATGTGGATCAGGAGATCATCAATGGCAAGGGCATGATGTACACGGCATGGGGGGCCAATCCATTCCAGACCACCCTCAATGCAGAGCAACACCGTACCGTCATTCTGAAGCGCGCCAATATTGTTAGGGAGGCCATGGCGACGGTGCGCGGCGGCTCAACCGCGCAGAGGGTGGACGCGATCTACGATGCGGTGAAAAATAAAGGCGGTCTCTTTTTAGCCAATATCAACCTCTATCCCACCAAGCTGGCAGAAGCCGCGCATGTGATGCTGCCAGCAGCTCATCCGGGCGAGATAAATCTCACCTCGATGAATGGAGAGCGGAGGATGCGTCTGTCGCAAAAGTTCATGGATCCCCCCGGTTCAGCGAAAGCCGATTGCCTGATTGCGGCCGCTATCGCCAACACCCTTCGGCAGATGTATAGCGCCGAAGGAAAGCAGGACATGGCGGCGCGATTTGCGGGCTTCGACTGGAAAACAGAGGAAGATGCTTTCAATGACGGCTTTCGTATGGCCGGTCAGCCGGGCGTCGGCCCTATCGATAGTCAGGGCGGTAACACAGGCAATCTTGTCACCTACGAGCGACTGATTGCGATGGGTAACAATGGAGTCCAGCTACCCGTCAAGGAGTACCGGGATGGCAAACTGATCGGCACCGAAATGCTCTACACCGACTACACGTTCGACACGCCGGACGGTAAAGCCGAGTTCAAGCCAGCAACGTGGCCTGGGCTGCCAAAACCGGTCGCGGAGCAGAAGGAGAAATATAAGTTCTGGATCAACAATGGACGTATCAATGAGGTGTGGCAAACGCTCTATCACGACCAATACAACGAGTTCGTGAAGGCGCGCGTACCCATGGCGTATCTGGAAATCAACCCCGACGATGCAAAATCCTTGGCGATTGCATCCGGGGACGTGGTTGAAGTATTTAACGACTACGGCTCGTCTTACGCGCTGGCCTACCTGGAGCCTGATATAAAGCGGAATCAGACCTTTATGCAGTTCGGCCACTTCAACGGTGTTATGGGCGATTTAACCACGGCATGGACCGACCGAAACGTAGTGCCCTATTACAAAGGGACATGGGCAAATATCCGTCGTATCGGGAAAGTGGAGGCGTTTAAAGAGACGATCAGCTTCAAGTCGCGCAGATTCATGACGTAATGACGATTGTCCAGGCAGTGCTTCATATCGCCGTGGCATGCCTGGGCAAAGCAATGGAAATCAGCGCGGCGAGCAACACAAAAGCGCTCGATATCCACAAGCACGCACTCAACCCGTACATCTGGTAAATCCATCCGGAGAGCACGGTGCCGATCAACCGGCCCATCGCGTTGGACATGTAGTAAAAACCTACATCCAGTGAGACGCCGTCTTCCTTGGCGTAGGAGACGATCAGGTAACTGTGCAGCGATGAGTTCACGGCGAACAGGACGCCAAAGACCATCAGCCCACCCAAGAGAACGACGTGCTCGGACAACCCAGTGTTCAACCCCAAGGCAATAGCCCCTGGCAGAAGCGCCAGCGGAAGTGCCCAGAGAAAAGCCGCTCGACCATCAGGCACACGCCCGTTTTTCTTGCCCGTAATGCTGGGCGCGAACGACTGCACTATGCCGTAGCCGATCACCCACGCAGCAAGAAAACCACCGACTTTCCAGACGTCCCAGCCAAAGGCTGTACTGAGATAGACCGGCAATGCGACGACAAACCAGACATCCCGAGCGCCAAACAAAAACATCCGTGCTGCCGACAGGATGTTGATCGCACGGCTCTTGGAAAGGATCTCCCGGAACTTGGGTTTGGCTTTGGCTTTGCCCAGGTCCTTCTTGAGCAAGATCAGACTGCTGATCCAGATCAGCCCCAATACGATGGCCATGGCCAGCACGGCGCCCTTGAATCCGATGGCAGCCAGCAGTGCACCGCCCAGAAAGAAACCGACGCCCTTGAGCGCATTTTTCGAGCCGGTTAGGATCGCGATCCACTGGTACAGCTTGCGTTGTTGTCCATCGGGCACCAGCAGCTTGATCGAGCTTTTGGCACTCATCTTGTTCAGATCTTTGGCGATCCCCGACAACGCCTGGGCGCCCATTACCCAAGGAATCGTCAGCCAGACCGAGGGCACTGTCAGCATCAGCAGTGCCACGACCTGAATGGCCAAACCAATATTCATGGTCCGGTTCAGGCCCAAGCGGGCCCCAAGGTAGCCACCCACGAGGTTGGTGACCACGCCAAAGAACTCATAAAACAAAAACAGCGCCGCAATCTGAAGCGGGCTGTAGCCCAATGCGTGAAAGTGCAGTACCACCAACATGCGCAACGCACCATCGGTGAGGGTGAAGGCCCAGTAATTACCCGTGACGAGCAGGTACTGCCGCACTTCTGGAGCAAGGGCTGACAACGCGTTCATGATGATTCCCTGTCAGACGGCCAGACCGACCATTTTTGCCAGTTCGACCGTACGGTTGGCATAGCCCCATTCGTTGTCGTACCACGCGTAGATTTTTACCTGAGTGCCATTGATGACCATGGTCGACAACGCATCGATAATTGAAGAGCGCGGATCGGTACGGTAGTCGATGGACACCAGCGGACGCTCCTCATAGCCGAGAATGTCTTTCAATTCATTCTCGGAAGCGTCTTTCAGCAGTTGATTAACTTCCTCTGCAGTCGTGGCGCGTTCAACTTCAAACACACAGTCAGTCAGCGAGGCGTTGGCCAACGGAACACGCACGGCGTGACCATTCAGACGCCCGCGCAATTCCGGGAAAATTTCGGCGATGGCCGTGGCCGAGCCGGTGCTGGTCGGAATCAAGCTCATACCGGAAGCACGCGCACGGCGTAGATCCTTGTGCGGCTGATCGAGGATGCTCTGGGTGTTGGTCAGGTCATGAATGGTGGTGATCGAACCATGACGAATCCTCAGCTTTTCGTGGATCACTTTGACCACCGGAGCCAGGCAGTTAGTGGTGCACGAAGCGGCAGTCACAATGCGATGTTGCGCAGAGTTGAACAGGTGGTGATTGACCCCCATCACAATGTTCAACGCCCCGCTCTCCTTCACCGGAGCGCTGACCACAACGCGCTTCACGCCTTGGTCAAGATAGCCCTGGAGAACCGCAACCGTCTTCATTTTGCCGCTGGCTTCGATCACCAGATCGCAGCCCGACCAGTCGGTATCGGCGATTGCCCTATTGGCACTGACCTTGATCCGCTTGCCGTCGATGACAATGCACTCGCCTTCGGAGTCGGCCTGATACTGCCAGCGGCCATGCACGGAGTCGAAGTTGAGCAGGTGCGCATGGGTCGCTGCATCACCGGCCGGGTCATTGATCTGCACGAATTCAAACTCTGGCCAGCGCCAGGCTGCTCGCAGCGCGAGGCGACCGATCCGACCGAAACCATTGATGCCAACTTTGATAGCCATGTCTTTGTTCCTCGTCTCTGCTGTCAGTGGGAGTCCGACCTACGCGCGCCGGACAGGCCAAACATCGGTTATTACACGGTGAAACTGTCCTCAGATAGAACGCTGATTAACCCGGTCCATGAGTGCTTCCGCCGATTCTTTGCGCTCGGAATAACGATCGACCAGATAGTCCTGGCGGTCGCGCAGCAGCAATGTGAACTTCACCAATTCTTCCATCACGTCGACGACCCGGTCATAGAAAGGAGAGGGTTTCATCCGACCGTGCTCGTCGAACTCCAGATAGGCCTTCGGTACGGACGATTGATTGGGGATGGTGAACATCCGCATCCAGCGCCCGAGTACCCGCAGTTGATTGACCACGTTGAACGACTGCGACCCGCCACACACCTGCATGACCGCCAGGGTTTTACCCTGGGTCGGGCGGACTGCGCCCATGGCCAACGGCACCCAGTCGATCTGTGCCTTGAACACGGCGCTCATCGAGCCGTGACGCTCGGGTGAGCACCACACTTGCCCTTCCGACCACAGCATCAGCTCGCGCAGCTGTTGAACCTGCGGATGGTCATCGGCGACGTCATCGGGCAATGGCAAGCCTGACGGATTGAAAATCCGTGTTTCGGCGCCCATGCATTGCAGCAGGCGAGCCGCTTCCTCTACCAGCAAGCGGCTGAAGGAGCGCTCACGCGTCGATCCATACAGCAGCAGGATGCGTGGTTTATGGGTGGACTTCAGTTCGATCCCCAGTTTGTCTGCCGAAGGTAATTCAACCAGTTCGACGTCGAGTTGGGGGATGTGGTCGTCATACATAGTCGTTGTCCTGCGCAACTGCGCTCTTGGATTCATCGAACCAGCGGCGTTTAAGCCACAGCGCTACACCCACTAAAGAAATCAGCACCGGTACTTCCACCAGCGGACCAATCACCGTGGCGAAAGCGACCGGGGACGCCAGGCCGAAGGTAGCGATGGCCACCGCAATCGCGAGTTCGAAGTTGTTGCTCGCAGCAGTAAAAGCCAGAGCCGTGGTACGCGGATAATCCGCCTTGAGCAGCTTGCCCATGCAGAAACTAAGGAAGAACATCACGACGAAGTAGATCGTCAGCGGGATCGCGATGCGCAATACATCCAATGGCAGTTGCAGCACCTTGTCGCCCTTGAGGCTGAACATGGCGACGATGGTCAATAGCAATGCCACCAGGGTCAGCGGGCTGATCTTAGGAATGAAGCGCTCTTGATACCAGTCGTTTCCTTTACGGGCGATCAGGATCTTTCGGGTCAGAAAACCGGCCATGAATGGCACACCCAGGTAGATCAGAACTGACCCGGCGATGCTGATGAAGCTGGTCTCGATAACGCTGCCTTCCAGTCCAAACAGTGGCGGCAATAGCCCCAGGAAAATCCAGGCGTACAGGCTGAAAAACAATATCTGGAAGATGCTGTTGAACGCTACCAACCCGGCGACATATTGATTATTGCCTCCCGCGATCTGATTCCAGACCAGCACCATGGCAATGCAACGGGCGAGGCCGATGAGGATCAATCCGGTCATGTATTCCGGCTTGTCGCTCAGGAAGACAATCGCCAAAACGAACATCAATATCGGCCCGATGACCCAGTTCTGGATCAGAGACAACGCAAGGATGCGCTTGTCTTTGAAGACCTCTGGCAGCTCCTCATAACGAACCTTGGCCAGGGGCGGATACATCATCACGATCAAACCGATGGCGATCGGGATGTTGGTGCTACCCACAGAGAGACTGTTGAGCCACTGCGGCCAGCCTTCGAACAGGCTTCCCAGCCCGATGCCGAACGCCATGGCCAAGAAAATCCACAAGGTCAGGTAGCGGTCCAGAAAGGAAAGGCGGCTTTTGCTCATGTTCATATCTCCTGTTGTCAGAGCGTACCGACCAGGGCTAGCTCGGCCTTGAGCTGCTCGGCGCTCAACGTGGCTGGATCAGCAGCAGGCTGCGGCGCGCGCCGGGCGGTCGCCCATTTCATCAAGACGTTTCGCGTCAGGGCTCAACCAGTGTTTGTTGGCCTCCAATACGGTGGTCAGAACGCCATGCACCCAATCAGGCAGGTTCGGGTGCAGGCGGTAATACACCCATTGACCTTGCCGACGATCTGCCAGAAGTCCGCAATTGCGCAGTTGCGCCAAGTGCCGGGATACCTTGGGCTGACTCTCGTTGAGCGCGCAGGTCAGCTCGCAGACACAGAGTTCACCCTCATGGGCAACCAGCAGCATCATGCGCACTCGATTGTCGTCAGCCAGGCATTTAAAAACGGCGGTGGGTGTCAGAGGATCGGTCATGACGGGGTTTCAGCTCATATACGGTTTTTCGAATATATGTTTTTCCATATGTGAAGTAAAGGAAAAACAGCGTGATCCCCTTCCGTTAAACACGCACCGCGTTCAGTTTGGTTTAAGCTTTGAGCCTCAGAATAATCGTCACTTACCAAGTACCACGGCACAACAAGGACATCGTTATGGGCTGGAAAAACACAAAACAACGTTATGGCATTCTCTCCATCGGGCTGCATTGGCTGATGCTGGCCTTGATCATCGGCGTCTACGCCTGTATTGAACTAAAAGGGAACTTCCCCAAAGGCAGCGACTTTCGTGAGTTGCTCAAGCAATGGCACTTCATGCTGGGTCTGGCAATCTTCGCACTGGTGTGGCTACGTCTTCTGGCCCGCTTGATTGCGCCGACACCTACCGTCGTACCCGCCCTCCCGCAGTGGCAGGCAATCCCCGCCAAGCTGATGCATCTCGCCCTGTATGCGCTAATGATAGGCGCGCCGCTCGCCGGTTGGCTGGTACTGAGTGCGGCCGGCAAACCTGTTCCCTTCTTCGGAATTGAACTGCCGCCCCTGATCGGCACGAATGAGGCGCTGGCTAAATCAATTAAAGAATGGCATGAACTGGCCGGAACAACCGGCTATTGGCTGATAGGCCTGCACGCAGCGGCCGGCCTGTTTCACCATTACATAAGTCGCGACAATACCCTGACCCGCATGTTGCCTGGGCGGTAAGCTCTACCCGGTACCCGCAGGCTGTCGAGCGACATGCACGATCAGCACTGCGGGAAATCGGCTGACCCTCCTGGAATCTGACCTATGCCCGAGACGGTAACCACCCGCAACATCCCACGTACGGTCTGGGCACTGGGGTTCGTCAGTCTGTTCATGGACTTGTCGTCAGAAATGGTTCATGCGCTGCTGCCGGTATTTTTGGTCGGCACGCTCGGCGTCAGCATGATCACGCTAGGTTTTATCGAGGGCGTTGCGGAAGCTACGGCCCTGATCGTGAAAGTTTTTTCCGGCGCGATCAGTGACTACTTCGGTAAACGCAAGAGCCTCTTGCTGGTGGGCTATGGGCTTGCAGCACTCACCAAGCCACTCTTCCCCCTGGCTCATTCCGCAGAAATGGTATTTACCGCACGCTTTCTGGACCGGATTGGCAAAGGGATCCGCGGAGCGCCACGCGATGCTCTGGTCGCCGATATATCACCACCAGAGATCCGTGGCGCGTGCTTCGGCTTACGTCAGTCCATGGACACCGTAGGGGCCTTTTTTGGACCTGCAGTGGCCATCGGCCTGATGTTTATATTCAGTGGAGATATTCCTCTCGTCTTATGGATCGCCGTGATACCCGCGCTGGTAGCCGTCAGCCTGATTTTTGTTGGCGTCAATGAACCTGCACACGAGCAGCGAACTCAGCACTTTCGGTCGCCGATACGCCTACAGCTGCTCTACAGCTTTTCGCCAGCGTATTGGCGGGTGGTGATTGTGGGAGCACTGTTCACCCTGGCGCGCTTTAGCGAGGCATTTCTGGTATTGCGCGGCCAGCAAGCAGGACTCTCCGCGACCTGGGTACCCATCGTGATGGTGGTGATGGCTTTGTTCTACACACTTTCTGCCTACCCCGCGGGGAAACTCTCTGACCGAGTCAGCCGCAAAGCGCTTCTCGGCGTGGGTCTGATATTGCTTATCCTGTCCGATCTCGTGCTAGCCAACGCAGAATCCATCACAATGCTGATGCTCGGCGTTACATTGTGGGGGCTTCATATGGGATTCAGTGAGGGGCTGCTGGCCGCTCTTGTGGCCGACACGACACCGGAAGGGCTCAAAGGAACCGCCTTTGGGGTTTTCAATCTGGTGAGTGGTTTCTCCATGCTCCTGGCAAGTGCTCTTGCAGGTCTGCTGTGGCAAACCTATGGATCAGCAATGACCTTCTATGCCGGTGCTGCTATTTCTGCAGTCGCGTTCATACTTCTGTTGATGCAGCGTCAGGGTAACGATCACATGAAGTAAGCACCGCGTATTGCGACACAGGACATCGCAACGAAACGTGTCGGCTCTGGGCGGAGCGTATCCCCCACTTTCGAGCCGACTCAGGCAAACAATCAACGCTAATCCCAGCGTATTTATTTGCTATTTGCGCGTGGCTTTTTGGAGCATACGGCTGGCACTCTCATTGGCCTTGTCGGCAGTTTGTTGAGCCTGGTTAGCGGCTGAAAGCGCTTGCTCCGCCTTGGAGTAAGCATCATCAGCTCTGACCCGGGCTGCGGCAGCCGAGTTTTCAGCCCCCGTCAATCTCGCGTCAAACTCCTTGGCTTTTTGATTGCTGCAACCCGCCGCCATGGCCAGGACCAATATCAGTGGAACAGTCAGAGTCAGGTTTCTCATTTTTAACCTCTCACATTACGGCATCGTTAATAAAAATTGACTACCTGTTTAGCGACACGAAGAAGTACGGATCACCCCCCCGCTTCGCACCCGCCTGCACAGTGTGAATTGTATATCCATGCCCAGTTTGATCTGCGTCAAACTCGCAACAAACGACTTGATCCTGAGCCTTTAAATTCACCCAGATACTCAGTCTATGTCGCTACTCAAGCGGTGACGGCTTGATCGCCAACAGACTGCTGTGCATGTGATAAACCACTTGTTCGGCGGTGCTACCCAAGAGTTTGCTCAACCCTCTACGGTGCACCGTGCCCAGCACGACAACATCAATATTTTCTTCTTCAGCATAAGCAGTAATGACTTTCGCCGGAACACCCATGATGAAGTGGCGGCACTCTGGCGGCACCCGATATCGATCAGCCAATTCAGTAAACGCTTTTCCTTCAGCCTCATACACCGCTTCGCCCATGCCCGCTGAAAACAATGTCGAACCCATGCCCTCCGACGCATACATATATGACAGGTCATACGCGTAAAGCAGATGCAGTTCAGCATTGCACTGTGCCGCCAACTTCTCTGCCGCCAGGATAATCTGATCATTAAACTGTTCGAACTGCTCTTCCGGCTTAAACGGATCTACCGCGGCCAGAATTTTTCTCGGCGTGGCGTGCTGGACGTTCGCAACAAGGTGCACGGAGGATGAACAGTCCCTCAATAAACGCAGGTCCAGAGGTGTAAACAAGGTACGCATCAGCAGAGATTCATGCTCGAGGTCTTTGATAAGCATGGAAGGGTTTAACTCTTTGACGTGGCGCAAAATCTCCTCCAGCGGACGCTGGACCCACACCACTTCCGTTGTTACCACTATTTTGAGATTGCGCAGGGAAACAGCTTGCTCTTCAAGCCACTGACGATGCCGCAGTAAGTAACCCTCGCGCATTTCAGAGAGCGCTTGTTCATTGACCAGGCCAGCCGTTGCCAAGCCTTCAACATAGTCAAAGGCCACGATATGCAAGGGAACCCCTTTAGCTTTAGCCAGTGCTGCCGCTCGGTCAAAAGCCGGAGTTCGGTGCATCAAGGGTGAAGCCACTAACAATAAACGCTCAGAGTCCGACATGTAACACCTCCACTTACGGAAAGGGTCAACGGCTGGGGAGAATAGGTGACCTCCTCCCGACAGGGTCTATGTGTTTCACATTCTTGACGATCAAGCGGCCCACACATTGATCTACATCAGAGCCACTCTGCCAGAACCCAAATGCGTTAGATCAACGCGCGATAAAAAACCTGCCCATCACAATCTTTATTGAATAACCACCTCTAACCAAAAAAAAATGATGGTGCGAAAAAATGGCGTTATGCTTGCGCACATGCGCAAGGAAATCCCCATCAAGATGTAACTTCTACTTAACAATTTTACGCACGCTTTCCATAAGCCGTTAGTTGGCAACCCGCAAAACAATCCACCTTGATTTAAAATATAAAATAGGCCACTCATTTGAGTGTGAGTGCGCGATAGTTATTCCCTGACAGGGAATTCCATACAACAAAAAATGCTAATAAAGTCCTCCCTGCTTCGCCCGCCATTCATCTATAACTGATCACTCGCTCTGTCATGAAGCGGGTCCATTGGCTACGCTGAAAAAACAACAGGAGATCTCTCATGACGCTTCCGGTAATGCTTAGCCCTGTGCAACAAATAAAGGCTGCCTGTTCAGGGTGCGGTGTGCGAGGGCTGTGTTTATCTGCTGGCCTGAACAGTTCAGAAGTCGATCTTCTGTCCACCCTCATTCAGCAACGGGTCAAAATCAAAAAAGGCGAGACGCTGTATCATGCGGGGGATCCTTTGCGTTCGCTGTATGCCGTCCGGTATGGATTTTTCAAGACGACCGTCATTTCGGAGGATGGCCGCGAACAGCTGACAGGCTTTCAAATGGCGGGAGAAATGCTGGGCATAGACGCCATCAGCAATGACCGACATGTGTGTAATGCAATCGCACTGGAAGACAGCGAAGCGTGCCCGATTCATTTCATGCAACTGGAACGACTGTCTCATGAGTTGCCTTCGCTTCAACACAACCTGCACAGGCTGCTGAGTCGAGAAATAGTCCGTGATCATGAAATGCTTTTGTTATTGGGAAACCTCAATGCTGATGAGCGTCTAGCCGCTTTTTTGCTGAATTTGTCGCATCGAATGGTCACGCGCGGCTATTCATCCAAAGCGTTCGTCCTGAGAATGACCCGGGAAGATATCGGGTCTTATCTTGGTTTGCGCCTGGAAACAGTCTGCCGGGCTATTGCGCGCCTTCGTGAACTTGAGATTGTGCGCATTTCGGGCAGAGCCGTAGAGATCCTTGATTTAGCAGCCTTACATTCGCTGGTGTCAGGGTGCCGCCGAGCTGATTGAGAGTAGACCCCGCCCTTATCTATGCCTTGACCACAAGAACACTGCAGGGGGCGTGTTGGAGAATATTCTCCGCGGTGTCGCCCAACACCAAGTCCAGATTGTGATGAGGACGTGTGCCCATCACCAGTACATCAACCGCGTTATCGGCCGCGAACTTTTTGATGGCCGGGAGCGGAGTCCCTTTCAGGTAATAAGCGTTCTCCTTCGCGATACCATAGTATTCCGCCAGCGCAACAAACGCTTCAAGGTGCGCATCACCAAGCGCATCGACAAAGTCTGCTTCGATGGGCATCGCCCCCATGATCGTAAAGCCTGAAGCATAGACAGCGGCCCCATCGAAGACATACAGCATCTGTAGAACGCCATCGCACTGTGTTGCCAATCGGGAAGCCGTTTCGATAATGATGTCGTTGAGCTGAAGGTCTGCATCAGCAGAACGAAAAAGATTAACCGCCGCCACTATTTTGTGCGGTAACGGGTTTGCCGAATCGATCACCACGTGGACTGGCACAGGGCAATCACGCAGTAGCTGCCAGTCCAGCGGTGTAAAAAAAATGCGTTTGAGCGTTGATTCCTGGTGAACATCCTTTATCACCATCTCCGCTTGTTGGGTGTCGACATATTGCCGAATTTCGTCAACGACATGCTGCGTCCAGAACAGTTGGGTGGTGACCTCAAGCCCGTTTTTTCTCTCATATTCGGCCTCTTGCTCTAACCAGTGGCGATGCATCTGCAAGTAGCCCTCACGCAGTTCCGCCATGGCCCCTTGGTTGAAAACCCCAACGATTGCGAGCGTTTCCATATAATCAAACGCAACGATATGGAGTGCGGCGTTACTGACCTTTGCCAATGCCACCGCGCGCTCAAATGCAGAAGTACGATGCATTTGCGGGGAAGCGATCAACAGTAGATGCTGGAAATTTGCCATAGCGTTCTCCGCAATTCGGGCAGGGTTCAATGTTGAACGTCATGACATGAGCGGCATTGACTTAAATCAGAAGTCGTCATCAGGACCCGAAACATTGAACCATGCCACCTGCGCTGACCGACCGAAAATAGCCTCTGCCCGCGCCACAAACGGACAACTTCAAGAGTCGCCACGGCGACGAAGTGGCCTCGGTTTGATAGGTCGCTTTCGATAGAACCCCCGCTTTACCCATTCGGCGGCTGCCACGTAAAGCAGGCTGATGGACAGCACCACGGCGAGCAGGCCAAGCGGTAAAGGGACAAGTCCAAACCACGCGGCAGCGGGGCTGTAGGGCAGTAAAACGGTCAGAGCCCCGATCACGGATGCGCTGACCAGAAGCATTCGACCCGGATGACTTTTATGGAAAGGTTTGTACGTGCGAACGATGAAAATGGTCAACAACTGAGTCAGTAATGATTCGACAAACCAGCCGCTGCGAAACAGATCTGGCGCAATACCTACCAGCCAATACAACGCACCAAAGGTGAAGACATCGAAGAGTGAGCTGACGAGTCCGAATACCACCATGAAGTTGCGGACTTCAGCGAGGTTCCAGCGATGAGGCGTCTGTTCCCACTCTCGATCGACGTTATCGCTGGCGATGCCCAACGCTGGAATGTCAGACAGAAAATTGTTCAGCAAAATTTGCTTCGCGAGCAGAGGTAGAAAGGGCAGGAACAATGAAGCCAGCGCCATGCTGATCATGTTTCCGAAGTTCGCACTGGACACGATGAAAATGTACTTCAGTGTATTGGCAAACGTGTGGCGACCTTCATCAATGCCTTCGCGCAACACATTCAGGTCATGCTCAAGCAAGACAAAATCAGCGGCCTGCTTTGCAACATCAGCAGCGTTCTGCACAGAAATCCCAATGTCGGCCGCCTGCAGTGCAGGTGCGTCGTTTATTCCATCACCGAGAAAACCTACCACATGACCGGTCTTCTGCAGGGCACGAATAATTCGCTCTTTTTGATTGGGATCGACCTCGGCAAATAGCGTAACTGTCGGCGCCAGGTGCATCAGCACCTCGTCTTTCAACAGCGCCAACTCAGAACCGGTGATGATCCGTTGCGCATTGAGCCCTACGGCAGAGGCGACATAGCGGGCAACCAGATGACTGTCACCACTGATGATCTTGACCTGAACACCCAGCTTTGCCAGCGCGGCCATCGTGGCCTTTACTCCCGGTTCGGGAGGATCGAAAAACAACAGAAAGCCGCGGAAGGTCAGGTCCACTTCCTCGTTACGGCTGTATCGAGCCTGTGCAGGCAGCGAACGAGTGGCTATTCCAAGCACGCGAAATCCTTGCTCACTCCACGCAGCAAACCGTTTACGGATCGCCGCCAACGCCGTTTCATCCAGAACCTGCGTACCGTTACCGCAACAAAGATGAGTACAGACCTCCAGGACGTTTTCGACCGCTCCTTTGGTCACTAGCAGGATGGGGGCTTCCACGCTGCCGGCAACCACCACACTCAGACGCTTGCGCCCAAAATCGTATGGAATCTCATCGAGCTTGCTGACGTGGCCGACGTCGACAGCACTGGCCTGCGCCTTGGTTGTGATGGCATCGTCCATCGCGTTACTCATCCCTGTCTGGAAATGCGCGTTGAACAGGGCTAATTGCAGAACATTGACCTCCTCCTCACCCTCGACATTCACTGCGGCATTCAGCGCAACCACACCGCGCGTCAAGGTTCCGGTCTTGTCAGTACACAAGATGTCCATCGCCCCCAGATTTTCGATAGCGCTGAGATGGCGCACGATGACGCCACGGGCGGCCATACGCTGCGCACCTTTGGCCAAGGTGAGGCTCAGGATGGCAGGTAGCAGCTCTGGCGATAAACCGACGGACAAGGCGATGGCAAATAGCAGTGTGTCGAGAGTCGGTCGATGCAACAGAATATTGATACCGAAAACAAGGAACGTGATGACCAGCATGACGCGCAGCAGCAGTCCGCCAAAATGCCGCAGACCACGTTCGAATTCGGTTTCCGGTGGCCGCAACGACAGCGATTTGGCAATCTGACCGAACTCGCTCTCATCGCCGTAACGGGTGGCAAGTACCTCGGCAGTTCCACTGCGAACGGAGGTGCCCATGAATACGCAGTTGCTGCGTTGAATCAGAGACGCCTCCGCAGGAACGTCTCCCGGCAGTTTTTCTACAGGGTACGTCTCGCCGGTGAGCAGACTCTGACTGATGAAGCAATCGCGCGCACTCAACACTCGGCCGTCAGCGGCAATCAGACTGCCCGCGCTGAGCAAAAAAATATCACCGGGGACGACGTCAGACGCAGGAACTTGCAGAATCTTGCCTGCACGACGAACGACGGCGAGCGTAGCGATTTTCCGACGTAACTGCTCGACTGCCGTGCTCGCGCGATTTTCATACCAGGCACTCAGCAAGGCGCTGATCAGCACGATCAACAACACAATGGCCGCGTTGATCCAGTCCCCGACTAACAGCGCCACCAAAGCACCCACGATCAGAATGATGACCAGCGGGCTACGCATCTGCTCTATCGTCAGCCTGAGCAGACCATGCGGTCGACTCCGCCCCACCGGCGCGGCAGGTCGCAGACGCGCTTTTGCCTGCTCACTGCTCAGTCCTTCAACAGAACTTCCAAATGAGCGGAGCAGCTCTTCAGCAGGTGTCTGCCACCAGACCTCGCTGATGGGCACATCCCCCTTGATGGAGGGGGTTCCCAGCCCACTGCGCGCCAGCCACATGCCCGGCAGCATGGGCAACCAGAAGGTCAGCCCGCGGAACAACAAGGTGGCAGACAGCGCAACCGGAATCTCGATGCCAATCCAATGCAACGTGACCACTGCGGCCGCTTCGAACGCCCCTAGCCCGCCCGGCACAATTCCAACACTGCGAAGTACGCTGGCCAGCATGAACCCGGCGAACAACCCAGGCAGCTGTGCGGACACCCCCAACGAACGCACCAGCACCCACAGCGTCAAACAGTCGAGCAGGATGATGACCAACTCTAAAAACGTGGTGCGCCACAACAAAGAACGGTTGCGCACCAGTTGGCTGTCGGCCCCCGTCAACAAGGCCAGTCCTTTACCTACCAGTGCATGGTGCTTCACAGAGAAGCGCCGCTGCAGCTCTGAATGGCCAGAAAGGCGCGGTACAATAATCGCGGCTGCCAGACTCACCGCAGCGAATACCAGGCAGGTCGCAATGAGGGACGTCGTGGCATGTCCTTGCAGCATGACGATGAACAGTGCGACCCCGACGGTCAGCACATACGCAAAAAAATAGGCGGAAAGGTCAAGGACCAGACAAGCCAGTGCCAATGGCCGGGCGACCCCTTTTTTAATGAGGAAAGCGATGACCGCAAAAGCTCCGCTGATACCCGAAGAGGGTAGCGCCTGATCGACAAACAACTTCATCAGACTGAGCTTGCTTGAATCCCACAAAGACAGCTGTGCGTGCCCTGCTTTTAACACGCCCCGGAAGACCTGCCCTTGAGCCAGGTACGTCAGCGCTTGCAACACGATGGCCACAATCAACCATAGAGGTTCTGCCCGCTCCAACAACGTGCCAAATGCCTCGACATCGCTCAGGTGCAAGGCGACAGCGATCACAGCGGCGAGCATCGCAGTGCCCACCAGCCAGGACACCCACAGCAGGGATGAGGTCACTCGCGGGTCGATGTCGAGCGAAGATTGAAGCGGGTCGTTCGGGATAGGCGATTCGAACGACATAAGGAACTCCCGGCCAGTTTGGGAAAACTGGCTGAATTCTCAGTGAATGCCATCGCTGTCGCTTGATTTAAATCAAGTCAGGCCAACGCCTGCGAGGCCTCATTTAGCAGCCCTTATTTTTTCATCGACAACGTATTGGGCGTTGTTGCCGACACGTCCTGGTCGTTCGGTCGCCCCACGGCAAAAGGCTTTAATACAAGAACGTTACAAGGCGGATGATCGAGAACTATGTCAGCCGTACGCCCTAATAGCATGTCGAGGGGGCGATGGTTCGCCGTTCCCATGACCAAGATGTCGTAGTTGCACCGAGCGACATAAGTGTTGATCACATTGGCAGCCGCCCCTGCGATGAAATGCCGATGTTCCTCGTCGATTGCGTATTTATCGGCAAGCGCGTTGAACAGCGCTTCCTCTTCCTCGTAACTGGGGGGCGTCGCTACATGTGGCTCATCAATGTCCGCTAAAGGCTGGACCGACCGGTCATACACGGATAACAGGTGCAAACATGCGTGGCATGCTTGCGCTAGACGTCCCGCAGTTTCAATGATCGAGTCGTTCAACTGTTGAACATGAGGATCTTCATGAAGAATATCGACAGCTGCCAGAATTTTCCGAGGATGGGGGTGCCTGGCATCCGTCACAAGAAGAACCGGCGCTGGACTTCCGCGCAACAACTGCCAATCCAGGTCTGAAAGACTCAAGGGCCTGACCGCTGACTCGGCATACAAATCCTTGAGTACGAAATCGACGTTGGAAACGCTGATGTATCGGCATATATCAAGCGCCGAGCGCGGAGCCCAGACAACCTCGAAAGACGTCTCCAGCCCTTGGTGCCTTAGCTGCGCCGTTTCGCTGTCCAACCAGTTATGGAATAGTTTGAGACGGCTCTCGCGGGCTGCTTCACGTCCCTGCGTGTCTAACAAATTAAACGTTTCCATCGTCTCGAAATAGGCAAAAGCGACGATGGAGAGTGATGCATCCATTGCCTCGGCCAAGGCCGCAGCCCTTTCAAACGCCGGGCTGTGAGTCATTTTACAAGGCGCAATCAACAGTAGACGTTGACGCTGTGCCATTTCACACCTCAATGGGCGGAGCCCTGTTAACGTCGAGGATCACCGGCTGGACGATACTCAATGCCGCAAAAGCACAGGTATCGCCCGCCGGCTAGATCATGGACAAGCGCCAAAAACGTCAGTCCAGCTCAATGTTGATGTTTTTCTCAGGCTTCATCGCTTCGGGTTTCTTCGGCAGATTGACGGTCAACACGCCCTTACTGAAACGTGCCTGAATTTTATCTGCGTCCACCCCTTTGGGCAGGCTGAAGGTCCGTTCAAAATAACCGTAACGGCGCTCGGTCAGGTGGTAGCTCCCGGATTTGTCTTCCTTGTTCTCTCTTTTTTCGCCTTTGATCTGCAAATTGCCGTTGACGACTTTCACGGTCAGATTTTTTTCGTCCACGCCAGGTACTTCTGCGGTGATTTCAAAATCTTTTTCGTTTTCAACAATGTCGACAGCGGGCGATTGCAGCCCGACGAAATCGCCCGAGAAGAGCGGATCAAGGTCAAATCCACTGCGCCTCGAAGACAGCAACGAAGGCAGATTATTGAAGTCCTGGAACAGGTGGTCGAATTGACGACGAAGCTGTTCAAACGGATGCGATGCATTCGTACTGATCGCAACGTCCCGGTTCGGTTCATTGGCCTGGGCAGGCATTTTTTTTAGGGAATGAGCCATGACAAAATCCTCTTCTGACGGTTGTTGCGCTGATAGGAAAAGACATTTTTCGACACTGAACAACGGCGCTCAATCGCGCCACAGTCAGTACTGTTGCCCTTACTCGCCAACGGCGCTTGATCGAAGTCAAAGATGGCGCTCAGGGACAATTTGGATGACCTCCACACGGGGACAAAATCTTGACCCCGCATCAGAGACGGCGCACCTACATGCCCCGATTCACAGGTCTCAATATTCAAAGGGCGCTAATTGATCTAGATCAACACCCGCAGAACAGGCCCATGCAAATCTGCCAACAATTGGGTACTCCTTTCATGACAGTGGTAGGCGGGAGTAGTGCACAGCGCGAGTGCGCAAGAGAGGGATTTATCATGATCAATAAGCCATGGTGCATAGCGTCGATTATCATTTTCGCCCAGGTCGGTACCGCCTATGCTACTGAAGGGGCGGCGCTGGCAGACGCCAAGGGATGCACTGCCTGCCATAGCGTGAAGACTGAAGCGATAGGGCCATCTTTTCGCGATATTTCCCGCCGTTTTCATGGGCTTAAAAATGCCAAGCCCATGCTTGTTCGTGTCGTCCAAACCGGCACGGACACCGCCTCTGCTCCCTACCATTGGGGATCTATAAAAATGCCCTCTGCCAATGCGCGCACACCTGTTAGTCAGGAAGAAGCCGAACAGTTGATCGATTACGTATTGAGCATTCGTTGAGGTGTTAGGGATGAGATTATTTGTTAATTATCTATAGGAATAACGGTGCGTTTCTCCGACCACCGATATAACCAATGCACGCTCTTTTATCCTGCTTGATTGAAAAAACACACGGTTACGGTTTTCGAACACAGAGACCCTTTGATCGCCCTGTTTACCATCAAGCGTTTGCATCATTAACAAAAGTGCATCAATGCTCCCTCGACTTGATAGTGAAAGGAAAAGATTATGGGCGTTGCCGTCATCCCCCAGAAGGGAGCGCGTTTTAACCCGCCAGCCAGCGAGCAGGTCGCTCCACAGGCCTTCGCTTCGACCAGCGTTCCACTGCTGCAACTGCCGACTTCACAGCCAAGTATTACCCTGACCCACAGAAGAAAAGTTCTGTTCGTGACCTCAGAGTTGGCTGATCTGGTGAAAACCGGAGGTTTGGGCGATGTGTCTGCCGCACTGCCGCGAGCCATGCGCCACCTGCACGATGTACGCGTGCTGATTCCCGGCTACCCGCAAGTGCTCAACAGTGGTAACCCGATCCATGTCATCAGCGAGCTGGGCGGTCATGCAGCCCTGCCACCGTGTAAGATCGGGCGCATGGACATGAAAGACGGTCTGGTCATTTACGTACTGATCTGCCCCGAACTGTACGAACGTGAAGGCACGCCATACGGTGATAACAACGGCCGTGACTGGCCTGACAACCATATCCGCTTTGCCCGCCTCGGCCTGGCCGCAGCCGACTTCGCCGCTGGCGCGGTAAAAACCCAGTGGTGCCCGGAACTGGTGCATGCCCACGATTGGCCTGCCGGATTGGCGCCGGCGTATATGCGCTGGCGGGGTCAGGCCACACCGAGCATCTTCACCATCCACAACCTGGCGTATCAAGGCACGGTCAGCACCGGCTCCAGCCGCGAACTGGGTATTCCTGACCAGGCGTTGGGCGCCGACGGCATGGAGTTCTACGGCAAGCTCTCATTCATCAAGGCAGGCATGGCTTATGCCAGCCACATCACCACCGTGAGTGCGACTTACGCCAAGGAAATCACCACGCCGGCCTTTGGCTGTGGTCTGGAAGGCTTTCTGCAAAGCAAGGCCAGGCAAGGACTGCTCAGCGGGATTCCAAATGGCATCGACGCCAGTTGGGATTCGGAAACCGATGAACACTTGATTTGCCGGTTTGCCCCAAACGAATGGCAGCGCAAGGAAATCAACGCCGACCATGTACGTGAGTTGTTCGAGCTTGAGCCTTCCACGGGTCCTTTGTTCGCTGTGGTATCGCGCCTGGTCTTCCAGAAAGGCCTGGACCTGACCATCGGTGTTGCCGAGCATATCGTCAATCAAGGCGGGCAAATTGCGATCATCGGTCGCGGCGAACCGGAGGAAGAGGATGCCATGCGCGCACTGGCCCTGCGTTTCCCGGGCCAGATCGGGGTGCGCATCGGGTTCAACGAAACGGATGCCCGACGCATGTTTGCCGGCAGCGATTTCTTGCTGATGCCTTCGCGTTATGAGCCTTGTGGCTTGAGCCAGATGTATGCCCAGCGTTTTGGCTCCTTGCCGGTGGCCCGTAAAACAGGGGGGTTGGCCGACACCATTGAAGATGGCGTGACTGGTTTTCTGTTCGAAGAATCGACCGTGGAAAGCTACGCCGAAGCGCTGACGCGGGCGATCAAGGTCTTCGCCAATCCTGAGCTGCTCAATGCCATGCGTTGCCGCGCCATGGCCGCTCCGTTCAATTGGCATAAGGCGATAGAACCCTATGCCGAACTCTATGTGGAACTGCTGGCGGCTGAGCGTGCAGCGCGTCGGAGCTAAACGGGGCGGACCGCCATGACCCTCCTGGACCCTGGCGGTCGGCACGTGACTACGTTATAGCCGCTCCCAATTTACCGTGAGGTGGGTTTCATCATCACTGTAGTGGTAGTGAGAGTTGCCTTTATAAGCTGCATTAAGTGCATGACCTATACGGCTGGCAAGGTGGATGCCTGTGGTAGTCACTTCGAGCGTATCATCCACTTCAACCACTTTAATGATTCTTTCCTGAGCGTGTTCGGCTTTCTCCACCTCCTCCGTGTGGTGGATCAGGTTCAAAATCTCCTCTTGGTGGTCGTGCAAAAATTTTCCAGAGAGCTTCAACGTGCCAGCGGGCCTGTCGTCTGCAATGCGCCGACACGCAGGGCAAACAGTCTCTTCTGCATCCCCGACGATAGTGCTTTCCGGGATATGCCACGTCCAGTTGCCTTCCTGATAGAGTGCGCCGCACTGTGGGCAGAGCGCCGTGCCGCTGACATGTTCCATCCGGTAGGGATCATGGGTGCCTTCTTTGAAAATTTTGTTCTTCTGACTCTGCTGATACTTGTCCATCGTCTTGCCCCCCGAGAGTGAGCTATTGCTGCATACGAGCTTCAATGTGCCTCCGTTCTACCCTTGGGCATCTTGATATTTGTCAAACCTGACGCGGACAGGCTGCACCCTCCTCCACTTCAATCTTTTCCGCACTTTTTTCAAGGCTGTTATCCCCTGAAAATATCGAAAGGCTCGATTCTGAGGACCTTGCGTATCCCCACATAACTGGAAACTCCGGCGATCAATAGCACCATGCCGAACGCAAGCCCCAGGTTCCAGAAGGTGATGATGGCCGCATAGTTCGGCACATTGGATCGTGCGATAGAAATCATTAACGTGACCAGGCCAATGCCCAGTCCATAACCGGTCATCGCCGTAAACGTCGCCATAAACAGGATCATATAAATCAGCTCGCGCCCCTTCGCACCGATAGCTTTCAAGGCAGCAAATTTGTCCAGATTTTCCAGGATAAAGGTGTAGAAGGTCTGCCCGGAGATCGACAGTCCGACGAGAAAACTGATAATGGTCATCATCAAGATGTTGACGCCCACCCCCGTCTGGTAGATGTAAAAATGGGTAATGTGCTGGTTGAACTCGTCCTTGGTCAGCGCGACATAACCCAATTGATCCACTTGCTTTTGAATACTCGCCACGTCCTCTGTGTTCTTTGGTTGAAGCAATATGTAAGAAACGGTGAACCGCGTGGTCGGGATGTATTCGATGGCACGTCGATAGGTTGTGTAGAGCGTCGGTACGCCCGTCAGCCCACTGGCAGCAACCTTGGCGATAGCGACGATCGTGCCACGATGGTCATTAAGTTCGAATGAGGTACCCACCTTCGGATTCTCCAGTTTGGAAAACTCAGCGTCATGCACCATGATGAAGGCGTTGTCAGCATAGATGTCTTCGATGTGTCCCTCTTCAAGTTCAGGACGGCCGAATAGACTGGAGTCGTCCAGACCGATAACGCTGACAGATTGATAGGTTCCGCTGTCCAGCCTGACCTGCGCGCCACCAATAAAGATGGGGACCGCGTAACTGACCTCATCCATGCTGCGTACGGCGTCGAGCAAATAGTCAGGGAGCGGGATGGTACTGGTCGGGGTATTGACCGCCGGGTCCATGACCCACATCGTCGCCCCAATGTTGGTCACGGTCGAGTAAGCGCGGTTCAGGATGCCCGCGAACATGGCGGTCATTTGCATCATTAGAAATACAGAAAAGGTGATCCCTATCAGCAAGGCAGAAAACTTGGCCTTGTCATTCACCAACAGCTTGAAACCGATTCGCAAGATGCCGGCGTACTTCATGGCGCGTGCTCATGGCTGACAGAACCCGGCGTATTCCACCAGCCGCCCCCCAGCGCGACGAACAGCGCAACCGTGTCCTGATGGCGTTGGGCGAGTGCTTGAAGATAAGCAATATTTACTTCATGAAGCTGTATGTCCGCCACCAGCAAGTCCAGGTAGGTCACCAGCCCCGACCGATAGCTGACTTGCAACACCTGAAGCGCCTCTTCGGCCGTCGCCTGCGCCTCCCCTTGTTTTTGCAGGGCTTGCGCATCGAACTCCAGCGCCCGCAGTGCGTCGGCGACCTGTGCAAACGACTCCAAGACGATTTGTCGATAGGTTGCGGCGGCTTGCTGATACGCCTCTATCGCCGCTTGGCGGCCATACCATAAGCTGCCGCCTTGAAACAAAGGCGCATCAACCGCAGGCCCTATGCTCCAGAATCTGTTTCCCCCGCCAATCAGTGAGCCCAGGCTGGAGCTGCCGGTCCCGTAGGTTCCGCTCAAGCTGAAGCTGGGAAAAAGGGCGGCCGTTGCAACCCCGATGTTGGCGCTAGCCACGTGCAATTGTGCTTCGGAGGACAGGATGTCCGGGCGTTGACGGACCAGCGCGGACGGCAAACTGACAGGCAAATCCTGGGGCAATGCAAGTCCCGCCAAATCAATGTCGGGCAATATGACGTCAGTCGGCACCACGCCTTCAAGCGTCGCCAGTAAATGTTCGGTTTGACTGATTTTCTGTTTTAGCGCCGGTAGCGCCGCTTCATTCGTGGCGATCAGGCTGCGCAGGCTCAGCACGGACGAGTAAGGCGCTGTACCGGCGCGAACCTGGACATCGGTGGTCTGAAGTTGTTCGTTTTCAAGCGCAATAAGCTGCTCGGTCGCACGCACTTGTGCGGCATAAGCGGCGCGAGCAATGGAGGTGTTGACGACATTCGCGGTCAAGGTCAGGTACGCCGCCTTGTTCAGGTACAACTGACGGTCGACCTGGGCTTGCAAGCCCTCGACTGTTCGCCGCTCGCCACCAAAGACATCGAGCGCATAACTGATGGTTCCACTCAGGGTCACCACGTTAAAAATCGAACCGGGCACCGTCGAACCCTGTTGTATCGGGGCGCTTAATTCACGAGAAGCACCAAAACGGGCGTCAACATGCGGGTAGAACACACCATACCCGGCGCGGAGATTGTCCTGGCTTTGACGCAAGCTTGCTTCCGCCGCCTGAAGGGTAAGGTTGTGGGAGATCGACTGACGGACAGTCGCATTCAACGGCTCGGATTTGAACAGTCGCCACCAATCGTGGGGCACTTCGGAGCCCGACAGAAAGTGTTGCGCCTGCCCTTCTGCCGTGACGGTGCGGGTCATCGGATCCTGCGTGTAGCGGCTCAGCGCAGGCGGTTCCGGGCGTGAGAAATCAGGACCGACCGTACAGGCATTCATGAACACAATACTGATGATCGGCCATGCAATGCCCTTGAGTAAACCCAGAGGTTTGCGAGGCAATGAACTGCAGGGCTTGCGCATTATTTCTGCCCTATGAAGACATCTACCAGTTGCCCCGGATACAGCCCCGGAAAGTCTTTTTTCTGGAACCTGAAAATGACTGGTAACACCCGGAGATCAACTTTCTCCTGACGTTGATTAGACAGCTCGATTTTCGGCGACACATAAGGCTGAACGCGAACGAATTCCAGGGGGACTTTTATGTCCGTGCCGCGAATAGACATTTGCGCACGAATATGGTCCGGAGCAGGTAAACGCGAAATCAGTATCTCGTCCACATAACAGCGCACAGCCAGGGTAGCCACAGAAGCGCTCATGACCACCAGCGGACTGAACCCCTGGATGTACGTGTCGTATGCACCCTGAGACGATACATAGCTGCCAACAGTGGTATTGACGGCCAATATCACACCCTCCACTGGCGCCCTGACTGTATATTGCTGGAGTAATGCACTGGAGGCTTTCAGGGCTGCACTTGCTTGTCCCTCAAGGTCTTTTGCCGTATCCAGCGTGTCCTTACTGATCGACTTGGGATCAATCGTGTAAGAGGCAAGACGCTTTTGGTATTGGTCACGGGCCGTTTTCAAATTGGACTCAGCCAACTCAAGGTTGGCTCTGGGCACTGAGTCGTCGATGCTCAGCAATGGCATCCTGGTCGACACGACCTGACCTTCATGCACAAATACCTGGGTGACAGGCCCAGACACTTGCGGGTAAATCACAATGTTCGAACCACCCGACTGCTCGCCTTCAATGATGCCATTGGCAAAAATGGCAGTCTCATAGGGGCTGCTGGCTGGCTTGAACACGGGGGGTAACGCTTTTGCCTCTCTGCCAAGAATGTAAGCGGCTGTAAGCCCGGCCAACACACCCAGCACAGCAAGTGCGAACAGAATCTTGTTCCTCATTCAGTACCCCCATCGACATCCTTAATGCGACCATCCTCCATATGGATGATGCGGTCCGCATACTCGTTGATCCGCGCGTCATGGGTGACGATCAGGATGCAACGGCTTTTGTTGAGGACCTTCTCCTTCACAAAGGCGATGATCATCCTGCCGGTGTCACCGTCGAGCGAGGCTGTCGGCTCATCAAGAATAAGTATCTGCGGGCTGCTGACAATGGCACGAGCAATGGCGACCCGCTGCTGCTCTCCTCCTGAAAGTTTTACCGGTAGCACATCCCCCCGACCCTTGAGGCCGACCACTTCCAGGCTTTTCGTAGCCTGAGCGATGGAGTCATCCCAATCGTGATGTTTGAGGATCAGCGGGATCGCGACATTTTCGGCAGCCGTCAGTCGCGGAAACAGGTGATAGTCCTGGAATACGAAGCCAATGGTGTTCAGGCGAAAGTCAGCCAATTGATCGCTGCTCAACGCCCAGATGTCTGCGCCGTTGACCGTCACCGTCCCGGTGTTGGGACGCAAAATGCCAGAAATCATGCTCAAGAAGGTGGTCTTTCCACTGCCAGAGGGACCGACGATGAACACCATTTCGCCAAAATGCGCGACAAATTCAACGTTGTCCACGGCCGTCATTCGCACATCGCCTTCGCCAAACCACTTGCTCAGACCTGTCGAGACGATGGCCTGACTCTCGGATTTTTCTAAATGATCAGCGTTCATAGACCTTCCTGAGCACTCATAAACGCCAAAAAACAGATCCGAACACTCCATAACGATGGGGCAAAGCACTCAAAAAATTATGTTCTTCCTCTTCGCGGCTGATCGCGTTGATATATATCAATCGGTACGACGATCTGTCCACCGCCCTCGACCTGTGTCATGCCCCGGCACGGCTTACTCGAATTGAACAAACTCAAGACAAAGGGCCACGTTGATTTACATCAAGCTGATCGGTGGCTGCGGGTCTAAAGTTGAACGGTATCCACGTTCGCCCAAAAGCGGCTGAATGACCTTATGTTGCGTTGTAACGGGCTGATGTCCACATTCGTTGTTCACCCTTGAGCGAAGGCCATGAAGAAGAACCATCAGTTGAATATTTCATATTTTTTTATTGCCTTTGTTGCGCTGACACTGGTCCAGTTCTTGTTTGCCGGACGGGCGGCAGTGGAGTCGATTCCTTACAGCCAATTCCTTCAGTTGCTCAATGAACACAAAGTTAGCGAGCTGAGCGTCGAGAAGGATCATATCAGCGGAAAACTGCAAGAACCGATCAATGGGCACAACCAGTTCTCGACGGTCCGGGTTGACTCCACCTTGGCCACAGAGCTTGCTCAATCCAATGTCAGCTTCTCCGGTGTCAACGAAAATACACTTCTGAATGCGCTGTTGGGCTGGCTTCTGCCCTTCGTCATGATCA
Source organism: Pseudomonas sp. MH9.2 (assembly GCF_034353875.1). NCBI lineage: Bacteria > Pseudomonadati > Pseudomonadota > Gammaproteobacteria > Pseudomonadales > Pseudomonadaceae > Pseudomonas > Pseudomonas sp. MH9.2. Next base: position 5,543,201 of record NZ_CP133784.1, on the reverse strand, counting down.
TGGTGGTCTGGCACTTTCTGTTTCGCGGCCTCGCCGATAAACAAGGCATCGGTGGCATGATGAACGTCGGTAAATCCAGGGCGAAAATATTCGTCGAGCGCGATACAGGGATCACCTTCGCTGATGTGGCGGGCATCGACGAAGCCAAGGCAGAGCTTGTGGAGGTGGTGTCCTTTTTGAAGGATAAAGCCAAGTACGCCCGCTTGGGCGCCCACATACCGAAGGGCATTTTGCTGGTCGGCCCTCCAGGTACCGGCAAGACCCTGGTCGCCAAGGCCGTCGCAGGAGAAGCCGGGGTGCCATTTTTTTCCATCTCGGGCTCCGAATTCGTCGAGATGTTCGTCGGCGTCGGCGCAGCCAGGGTGCGCGACCTGTTCGAGCAAGCTCGACAGGCTGCGCCGTGCATCATATTCATCGACGAGCTGGACGCGCTGGGAAAGATGCGGGGCGTTGGCGCGTTTGGGGGCAACGACGAAAAAGAACAGACGCTAAACCAGCTATTGGCAGAACTGGACGGCTTCGATCCTCGCGAAGGCGTGGTACTGCTGGCGGCCACCAATCGCCCGGAAATTCTCGACCCGGCACTGCTGCGGGCCGGCCGCTTTGATCGTCAAGTTCTCATCGACCGCCCGGATCGCAAGGGGCGAGTCGCTATTCTCAAAGTGCACATCAAAAACATCACCGCCGAGCCCAGCGCCGACTGTGAACGCATTGCCGAGATCACCACCGGTTTCACCGGCGCAGACTTGGCAAACCTGATCAACGAAGCCGCGATTGTCGCAACCCGTCGCGGGGCCCAGGCGGTCAGTCTGGATGACTTTACGGCGGCGGTGGAGCGTATCGTCGCCGGCGTGGAGCGCAAGAGCAGCTTGCTGCAGCCCGCGGAACGCCTGGTAGTCGCCTACCACGAAATGGGCCATGCCTTGGCTGCCGGAACCTTGCCGGGAATGGACCCAGTGCATAAAGTCTCGATTATCCCCCGCTCCATCGGCTCGCTGGGCTATACCCTGCAACGCCCGACAGAGGATCACTTCCTCATCAGTTGCCAGATGCTCAAGGATCGTATCGCAGTGTTGATGGCCGGTCGTGCTGCCGAGTTCATCGCCTATGGTCAGATCTCGACAGGCGCCGCTGACGACCTGACCCGGGCCACTGATATAGCCCGACAACTGATTACCCGCTTCGGCATGAGCGCAGAGCTTGGTCAGTCGGTACTGGAGCGGCAAAATCCCACGTACCTGAGCGACCATATACCGGGATTGGGCCAGAAGGACTACTCAGAGCAAACTGCACGGGAAATAGACCTCGGCATCAGGGCCTTACTCGATGAAGCCTACAGTCGCGCCAAGGAGTTGCTTGAGAGTCGACGGGCTGACTTGGATACTGGCGCCAAACTCCTGATGGAAAAAGAAACACTGACGCCTGAAGAGTTTCCGGCGCTAATGTCCCTCAACCCCGCGGGGGCCGGGCCACGGTTGATGGTTGCTCGCAAATAGACTCATCGGCTGCCGATCCATATCCCGGATCTGTCAGGTGTTTAGTCATTGTCAGGGCATTTTCGAGTCCAATGTGATCGTCTCTCCGTCGACCACGAACCGACCGTAGCCCTGATGATGGATCGTCTTGGGGGCCTTCTGCTCTGGATCGATCCACGCCTTTACCACCTCGAGCACAAATAGATTGAATTTGTTCACCAGCCTCGTATCCACCACCTTGCATTCGAGATTGGCGAAGCACTCTGCAACCAGAGGCGCCGCAACCTCATGCGCGGGTATCGGCGTGAGTCCGAACTTCGTAAACTTGTCGACATTACGCCCAGAGCAATTGCCGACCTCAACCACCTTGGGTGCCAGCTCCAGCGCCGGGATGGCGATGACGCACTCCTTGGTCGCGCGCAATGCCGTGAAACTGTAATCGGCGCTGCTCACGATGCAGGCCACCAATGGCGGCGCGAACTCGACCATCATGTGCCATGACAAAGTCATGACGTTGCTACACCCACCGCTCGCGGTCGTCAGCAAGACCACCGGGCCCGGTTCAAGCAGCTGGTATACCTTGGACAGAGAAAGCACTTTCATCGTAGTCATGGTTCCTGGCTCGTGATGTCTTTCATAGAGACGGCGAAAGTCTGCTTGCCATCCTCTCCGGGGCTGTATTCAACCTAGCGGCTCGCCGAGCAGGTCAATAACGCCGGCAGCCAGTTTTATCCCCTGCTTTTTGGCTTCGTCGAAGCTCCGGTAAACAGCCTTTTCCCGGAGGATATGGATTTTTCTATCGGCGAATTTCACGGTGATACGCAGCCCCTTCGGGACCAGGTCATCTGTTGCACCCCATATAAAATGAATCTTTGCCGTCACGCCGTCCGGGTGAACGTAATCAACCGTCGAGACCTGATCCACGCGCGCCCTCATCTCAGCCCCCTTGATTCGGCTGCATGCCGAGGCGTAAACCAATAAACCACTGTTTAAAATCGCACCGAGTCGCCCGCAAACAGGCTTATCCCTTGCCAGAACATGACGTCAGATACCCTCTCAGTTCGACCAGCGAACGTGTATTGAGGACATCGTGTTTCTCCAGCCAGGCGCGTCGTGCCTGACCGACGCCATACTGCAAGTTTGCGAAGTCAGCGGTCCGGTGCGCATCCGAGTTGATGCAAATCATCACGCCTTGATCCTTGGCGTAATGGCACTGCAGGTCGATCATGTCCATGCGTTGCGGCTGCGCGTTCAGCTCCAGGCAGCAACCACGCTGTTTTGCTGCCTTGATGACCTCGGGCAGGTCAATGACCAGTGCTTCTCGCTCGTTGATCAAGCGGCACAAAGGATGCGCGAGAATCGTGAAATAACGATGCTCCATCGCACGCAGCAAGCGGCGAGTCTGTTGGCGTAGCGTCAGGCCGAAATGGCTGTGCACGGCACCGACCACCAGGTCCAGACGCCGCAAAATGTCATCCGGGAGGTCCAGATCGCCCTCCTCGAGAATGTCCACCTCAACCCCCTTGAGCAAGGTAATGCCCGACAAACGTTCGTTGAGTGCATCGATCTGGTCGATTTGCCTCAGTAATCGGTCGGCATCCAGACCGTGGGCGATCCTGAGGTGTTGTGAGTGATCGGTGATTGCCAAATATTCCAACCCGGCCGCACGCGCGGCAAGCGCCATGTCTTCGAGACTACTGCCGCCGTCGGACGCCGACGTGTGGGCATGCAGGTCCCCTTTCAGATCGCGCAACTCAATCAGCTTGGGCAGTCGACCTGCTTGAGCCGCAGCAACTTCGCCACGGGCTTCGCGTAATTCCGGCGCGATCCATTCCAGCCCCAAGGCCTGGTACACGGAAAACTCCGTAGCGCCGGCTATGCGCTTTTTTTCCTTGAACACGCCATATTCGCTAAGTTTCAGACCTTGTTTCTGCGCCCATTGACGAATTTCGATGTTATGCGCTTTGCTGCCGGTGAAATACACCAGGGCTGAGCCGTAGGCCGACGGTTTGACCACGCGCAGGTCAACTTGCAACCGGGTGCTCAGCACCACACTGGCGCGAGTAGGACCGTGAACCAGTACGGTCGCTATGTCCGGATGTTTGAGAAAAGAGGTCATGACCTCAACCGAGGGCTCGGCAGCAACCAGAATATCGATATCGCCGACGGTATCGCGCATGCGCCGCAAGCTCCCGGCCACTGTGGCTGAAACCACGCCGGGGATTTTCTGCAGATAATCGATCAGCGTTTGCGCGATGGGGGCGACAAAGGCCAACGGCAGACGCCGGTCTACGCCGATCCCCTTCTGCGCAGCCTCCAACAGTCGAGCCTCCATCTTTGCACCGAAGCCATGCAGATGACGAATGCGCCCCTCTTTGGCCGCCTGGCACAGCTGCTGCACGGTTTCGATGCCCAGATCGTGATAGAGGTGCTTCACCCGTTTAGGGCCCAGACCGGCGACAGACAGTAGTTCAACCAGCCCGGACGGTAACGTCAGACGTAACCGTTGGCGCAGCACACAGTCGCCTGTGGCTACGATTTCTTTGATTTTGCCCGCAAGATCAACCCCGATACCTGGCAACTTGGGCGGCTCTTCACCCCGTCCGATCACCCGCGCAAGCTCAAGCGCCAGAGCCCTTAGGGTCCGCGCCGCATTGCGGTAGGCCCGGATACGAAAAGGATTGGCATCCTCGATTTCCAGCAGGTCGGCAATATCATCGAAAATCGCCGCAATCTGATCATTACTGACCACGTGTCCGAGTGTTGCCGGTGACGACTCCGGGTCTGGCAACAGGCTCTTGAGGGGTACTCCGGTGGGCGTCATGGCGCGGTACCGACACGTGGGCGTGGCAATGGGCGTAATAACGAGCATTGCCTATCCTGCCAGCCGCTCCTTGATGTAGATCAGAGTTCATGAAAGCACCCGTAGTGAATGGCCGCAGAGCAGATCATGGGTTTTATTGCGCCCGTTGTTGATGCAACTCAAACAATCGCCTGAATCCAGGCGTAGGAATGAGCAAAGAGGCAGCGCCTGAAGCGGAGGATCAACGCAAGATTCAAAAAAAGCGCTGCACGTCGAGTAACCCACACTCATCGGGATGACGGTCATGAACTCACCTTTGCAGAACATACTGAAGACATTCACAGGCCCCCATGGCAGCGGTACCCAGCCCCCCATTGCGCCCCTATTGCGCCAATGCGCAGAACCGCTACCCGCGCTGGATTCAGAGGACTTCGGCGAAATGTTCGACCGTTATGCCGACGCTCGCGTAGTGATGATCGGTGAAGCCAGCCATGGCACCTCCGACTTTTACCGAACCCGAGCCGCCATCACGAAACGTCTGATTGAACGGCATGGGTTCACTATCGTTGCTGTCGAAGCGGATTGGCCGGACGCGGGCCATGTCGACCGTTATGTTCGCGGGCTGGCGCCCTCAGCCTGGAAACGCCACGTGTTCAGTCGATTCCCGGTCTGGATGTGGCGTAATACCGATGTGCAGGCATTCGCCCGCTGGCTACATCATCACAATCATCAGAAGGCGCCCGAACTGCGCGTCGAATTCCGCGGACTGGATGTTTACAGTTTGCGCAACTCCATTCGCGAGGTCTTGAACTACCTGGACCGGGTCGACCCTCAGCTTGCGCACGAAGCACGGCGACGTTATGGCTGCCTGACACCTTGGCAAGATGATCCTGCGCTGTACGGCCACTTTGTCGAACGTGGTGGCGTAATGCCCTGTGAGCAACCCGTGGTCGAGCAACTCAATGCCATGCTGGCCGAGCAATTGGCCGGGTTTATCAAAGACGACGAAGCATTCTTCAATGCCACACAAAATGCCACGGTCGTTCAGGCGGCGGAACAATATTACCGCGCCATTTATCGCGGGACGTCAGCCTCCTGGAATCTGCGTGACAGGCACATGTTCGATACCTTGCGCGCGCTGCTCAAGCATCGAGGACCTGAAGCCAAGGCTGTGGTGTGGGCGCACAACTCTCATATTGGCAACGCAGCCGCCACGGAAATGGGCTGGGAGGGCCAGTTCAATATCGGCCAACTGTGCCGCACCGCTTATGGACGCGACGTTGTGCTTATAGGCATGAGCACAGACCGTGGCCAGGTGGCCGCAGCCGATGACTGGGACGGCGACATGCACATCAAGGACGTCCGCCCTTCGCGTGCGGACAGTTGGGAGCATCAGTTTCTTGAAGCGGGCGTCGCCGCGTCATTGACCGACTGGCGCGATCCCCTGCGCGAAGATTTGCGCCAGGCGCTGTCCACGCCACTGCTTGAGCGGGCCATCGGTGTGATCTACCGACCTGAGAGCGAGCGCAGCAGCCATTATTTCAAGGCCGTGCTGGCCGAGCAATTCGACGCCATGGTCTGGATTGAACAGACGCAAGCAGTGACCGCGATTCCACTGCCGTCAAGCCAAAGCGTGGAACCGGAAGACGACATGTTTCCCTTTGGTGTGTGATCCCCATCAACGGATGAAAAGCTTTATCGGGACGGTGTTTTTGTTACCGGCGTGCGCAGATGCACTTCAAACCAGTCGCCAGCCAGTCTGGCGACTTCCTCAAGAGTTCCGGGTTCTTCAAACAGGTGGGTGGCGCCCGCGACGACTTCCAGGCGCTGCTCACACTGCAGGGCATCGGCGCTTTCGCGGTTCATATCGAGCACCTGCAGGTCCTCACCACCAACGATCTGTAAGGTTGGCGCCTTTACCCGCCCCAGCGCCGGCCCGGCCAGGTCAGTCCGCCCTCCTCGGCTGACCACGGCATGCACCACGTCAGGCCGCTCTACCGCCGCCAACAGCGCTGCCGCAGCTCCGGTGCTCGCCCCGAACAGGCCGATACGCAAGGGTCTCAGTTCAGCACTGCCTTCTATCCAGTCGATCACACCCACCAGCCGTCTGGTCAGCAGCGGGATATCAAAGCGCAGTTCCCGTGTCAGGCGGTCCAGGACTTGCTCCTCGTCGGTCAGTAAATCGAACAGCAACGTGCCCAAACCTCGCTCGGACAGGTACTGCGCAACCTGCTGGTTACGCGGGCTTGTACGACTGCTGCCGCTGCCATGAACGAACACCACCAACCCGATAGCGTTTTTCGGCAGGCGCAAATCGGCTGATAAGTCCACATCTGCCAAGTCCAGTTTTCGATACTGCGGCTTAAACATCGGGATTCTCCAGAGGGGTCAGTGTGCTGACTTGGATTCTCTGCTCCAGGCCTGCTGCAACAGGTTGATGACGTCCTCGTCCGAGGTCTGAGAAAAGTCCATGTACCAATTGCCGATCGATACCAGCCACTCGGGTTCCATCGGGCAAACGACCTCATCCACTTCGCCACGCAATACCTCTGCGGTATCAAACGACGCCACCGGTACCGCAACGACGATCCGTGAGGGCTTTTGCAGAAGTACGGCTTGTATCGCCGCCCGCATGGAAGCGCCTGTGGCCAAGCCATCATCGACCAGAATCACCACTTGGCCATGCAGATCCAAAGCAGGACGTGCTCCACGGTAGACGCGCTCACGACGCAGCAGCTCCGTCGTTTCCCGCGCGACCACACTCTCGATTGTGCGTTGATCGATATGGTTAGTCCGAACGACGTCTTCGTTGATTATCCGTATGGAGCCACTGGCAATGGCGCCCATTGCATATTCCTCGTGGAACGGAACGCCGAGCTTGCGGACCAGCATCAGGTCCAGACGGACTTCCAGTGCAGTGGCGATTTCATACGCGACCGGAACCCCGCCACGAGGCAACGCAAGGACAATCACATCGGGCCTTCGACGGTATTTCAGCAGTGGCTCCACCAAGCTTTGGCCCGCAGCAGTCCTGTCACGCAACGTGGTTTGCATAGAGGGATAATGAGTCATTTGACAACCTCCTATAGGTGGTATGCCTCGCCAAATAGCGCCGGACGGTTCTTGGCTGACAGCCTGAGTTGCTGGCCCGCCGGCCGATAACTGCAGTTCAGCTTGCACCGCGCGATCCCCTGTTACTTTGACTTTCATCAATTCCGGGCCAACGGATGCTCTGCGTCTGATGCCCCGTGTTGCGCCAGATAAGCGACGAGCGCATCCAGCGTGCTCACACGTTGGTAATCGACTTCAGGAATGTTGACCCCTACCCGCTGATACACGGCTGCGATGAAGCGCAGCCAGTCCATCGAGTCCAGATCGACCTCCTCGCGAAGTGGCCGGTCATTGCGTAAACGCTCCGCTTCGACTTCTGGAGCAATGCTCTTCAGGGCGATCAGCACGTGGCTACGGATGAGTTGCTGGTCCACTGTCTACTCCTCATAGATGCTCCGGCTCAAAGATTCTCTGGCGTTTGCAATACGCGACGAACTTCACCCAGGAAGCGTGCGCCATAGTGCCCATCGCTGGCACGGTGGTCGGCCGCCAGGCTAGTGACAACGGTAGGCATCACACACAGTTGGCCGTCCCGAACCCAAGGCCGCTCGCAGATGCGACCAAAGCCGATCAGCGCCACTTGGGGCGGATAGATCACGCCAAGCACACTGTCCACACCCTGGTCACCGAGTTGAGTGACCGTCACACTTGCGTCGCTCAGTTCTGAACTGCGCAGGGAGCCGTTGCGCGCGCGTTCCACCAGACTGGCGAGTTCACTCATCACCTGTGTCAGTGTCTTGTCGGCGACATCGTGCAGTGCTGGAGCGACCAAACCACCTTGGCGCAGGGTGATCGCTACGCCCAGATGGATCCCGGTTGCCGGCTGGAAAGCATTGTTTTTCCAGAAGCCATTGAGTTGCGGCAGCTCACGCAGGGCCACCGCGACAGCCTTGAGCAACAAGGCACTCGGCAATACGCGTTGCTGCGGCTTGCTTTGAGCATTGTGTGCCTGCAGCCACGCCATGGCATTTCCCAAGGGGATGGTCTCAAACAGGTAGTAATGGGGAATCTCACGTTTCGAGCGGCTCATGGCCACAGCAATGGCATGCCGCATGGCCCGATTGCGATCGGTCGGCTCAGCCTGACGGCCAGCATCCTCAACGTCCTCCAGGGTGACCACGCCCTGTGGGCCGCTGCCTTTCAACTCATCGACGTTGATACTCAGTTCGGCCGCCCGCTTGCGCGCCGCTGGCGATACCCGTGGGCGGCTGGCTGATGCCATTGTTCCCTCAATCAGCGCGGTGACGGGCGTTTCAACAGGTGCAGGCGTTGGTGTGGGTCGCACGCTTGGCAAGGTCTCCCCTGGCTCCAGCAACGTGGCAATCGGTGTCCCTACCGGAACCTTGGCCCCGACGCCAATAAGCAGTTCAAAGACCGTGCCATCATGCCAGCACTCCACCTCCACGGCGGCCTTAGCAGTATCGACGACAGCGATCACCTGTCCGCGATGGACCTTGTCACCGGGATGGATCTTCCACTCCAGCAAGGTGCCTTCGTCCATATCGGCACCCAGGGATGGCAGGTCGAATTCGATCATGATGGGTACTCCCGCCCTGGGTCAGCTGTTGCAATCATGGTCATGGCCCTCGGCACAAGCTCTGTGCGGCGGCAACGATCATCGACACTTGTGGTAGCGCCGCCTCTTCGAGATGCCGGGGATGCGGCGTCGGCACTTCGGCGCCGCAGACGCGTAAGGGCGGCGCATCCAGTTCGAAAAATGCCTGTTCGACGATCCGCGCAATAATCTCGGCGGCAAGACTGCCACTGCGCCAACCTTCGTCGACCACCAACGCTCGACGGGTTTTGCAGACCGAAGCCATGATCGTCACGTCGTCCAGTGGTCGCAGGACGCGCAGGTCAATGACTTCGACGCCAATACCCTCATCGGCCAGTTGCTCGGCAGCCGCCAGCGCCTTGCCGAGGGTACCGCCGTAGGTGATCAATGACAGATCGCTACCCTCCCGACGGACCTTGGCGGAGCGTATGTCCACTTCCGCTCCCTCACTCAGCTCACCTTCCTGGTTGTAGAGCTGGGCATGCTCGAAAATCAGAACCGGATCGAGATCGAGGAGTGCGGGCCAGAGCATTCCGCGGGCGTCTTCGAGGGTGGCCGGGGCGAGGATTTTCAGCCCGGGAATGTGCGCGTACCAGCCTTCCAGGCTATGGGAGTGCTGCGCCGCGAGCTGGCGTCCGGCCCCCGTAGCCATTCGCAGGACAAGGGGTACAGAGAACTGCCCGCCAGACATATGCCTCAGGGTTGCCGCCGTGTTCATCAGCGCGTCGAGGGCGAGCAGACTGAAGTTCACGGTCATGATTTCGACGATTGGCCGCATCCCCCCCAGCGCGGCACCAATGCCGGCACCGACGAAGCCTAATTCGGACAATGGCGTGTCGCGTATGCGCTCCGGGCCAAACTCAGCCAGCATCCCCTTGGAGACGGCATAACTGCCACCGTATCGACCGACGTCCTCACCCATCAAAAATACCCGGGCATCGCGCTGCAGGGCTTCGCGCATCGCCTCGCGCAGTGCCTCGCGGTACGTCGTGCGGCGGCTCACGAGGCCGACTCCGGTGTATAAACATCTCGACACAGGTCCTCAACCGGCTCCAGGCTGCCAGCCTCGGCATACACGACGGCAGCCTCTACCTCAGCCTCTACCTGGACGGTGATGGCGAGAAAGCCCGCTTCGTCCAGCAAGCCCTGGGCCTTGAGCCGCGCACTGTAGGTATGAATCGGCCCGCGCGCTTTCCATTGCTCAACCTCTGCCTTGTCCCGGTACAACTCTGGGTCGAACATCGAGTGGGCCCGAAATCTATAGGTCCGGAACTCCAGGAAAAACGGCCCGTGCCCTGCTCGAATCTGTTCCACCGCTGCACGGGTGGCCTCGTACACCGCGACCACGTCCATACCGTCGACCGATTGAGTGGCAACCTTGTACGCCGAGGCCTTGGCGCACAAATCAGTTTGCGACTGCGAACGTTCAAGCGCAGTGCCCATGGCATAGAGGTTGTTCTCACAGCAGAACAGCATCGGCAATTTCCACAGTGCCGCCAGATTGATTGACTCATGAAAGGCTCCTTCCGCCATCGCCCCTTCCCCAAAGAAGCACGCGGCAATCCGTGAACCACTCTGCAGTTTTTCGGCCAGGGCCAGCCCCACCGTCAGCGGCAAACCGCCGGCAACGATGGCATTGCCACCGAAGAAGCGTGTCCTGGCGTCGAACAGGTGCATCGAACCGCCGTGTCCTCGCGAGCATCCCTCCTGCCGGCCATACATCTCGGCCATGATCGCCGTCATGGGCACACCCTTGATCAACGCATGCCCATGTTCGCGATAGGTAGCGACCACCGCATCGTTCGCCGCGAGCGCATGCAGAGCGCCAACTGCCACGGCTTCTTCGCCGATATACAGGTGCAGGAAGCCTCGGATTTTTCCCTCCCCGTACAGTTCGGCGGCGCGCTCCTCAAGCCGACGAATTCGCAGCATGTCGCGCAGCAGATCGAGAGCAAAATCTCGCGTATAAGGCAGCGGCTCAATGCTCATCCCGGGTTCTCCAGGCTGGAGGTATCGCCTTCAGGCAGCCCCAGCTCCCGTGCCTTGAGCAGACGCCGCATGAGTTTGCCGCTGCGCGTGTGCGGGAGGTCCGGCAGAAACGTCAGCTCCTTGGGCGCCACCACGGCGCCTAGGCGTTTACGCGCATGGCCCATCAGCTCATCGTGCAGGGCCTGGCTGGGAGTGAAACCGCTCTTGAGTGAGACAAAGGCCTTCACCGTTTCACCCAGCAAAGGATCGGGCTTGCCGATCACTGCAGCCTCCGCCACGGCCGGGTGTTCCATCAGCGAACTTTCAACCTCGAAAGGACCGATCAGGTGCCCGGCCGACTTGATCACATCGTCGCTGCGACCAATGAACCAGTAATAGCCATCAGCATCACGACGCGCCAGATCGCCACTCAAGTACCAGTCGCCGACAAAGCACTGGCTGTAACGCGCCTCTTGTCCCAGATAGGAACGGAACATGGCGGGCCATGGTTTTTTCAGGGCCAGGTCGCCAACCTCCTCATCACCGAGAAACGCCAATGCTCCGTCTTTGCCGCGTGCAACAATGGCCGCCTCAACGCCCGGCAGCGGTTTGCCCATAGAACCCGGTTTGATGTCCATGGACACTGTATTGGCAATCATGATGCCGCCGGTTTCGGTCTGCCACCAGTTGTCATGGATCGGTAAGCCCAGTACCTCCAGGCCCCACCAGACGGCCTCGGGATTGAGCGGTTCACCGACACTGGCAATAAAACGCAGATGCGGAAAGTGATGGTCACGCGCCAATTCTGCGCCGGCTTTCATGAGCAGGCGGATCGCCGTCGGGGCGGTGTACCAGACAGTGACTTGCTGTTTTTCGAGCAGGCGATACCAGCGTTCTGCATCGAACTCGCCGCTGTCGACCACACTGGTCACGCCCAGCAGCAGGGGGGCGAATATGCCGTATGAGGTGCCGGTGACCCAGCCGGGATCGGCACTGCACCAATAAATATCCTCAGGGTGCAGGTCCAGGGCGTATTTTCCGGTAACCCGGTGGGTCAGTGCTGCACCGTGTACATGCAGCACACCTTTCGGGGTCCCCGTGGTACCGCTGGTGAAGTGTAAAAGCGCGGGGGTATCGGCCGTGGTCTGTGCAATGTTGAAGTCTTCGCCTGCCTCAGCCAGCAATCGGTGCAAACTGAGCGTCCCTTCCACAGGTGTGGTGTTGCCGCCATTTTCGTCGTACAGCAACACATGTTTGAGTGCCGGTAAACGTTCACGGATACCTGCGACCTTGCGTTGGTAAAGTGTCTCGCTGGTGATCAGCACACTGCCCTCACCGAGGCGCAAGCGAGTCTCAATCGGCTCTGGACCGAACGCACAAAATAGCGGCGAAACCACGCAGCCATTCTTCAGACCACCGAGTACGCTCAGGTACAGTTCCAGCCCTCTGCCACTGAGCACGAACAGGCGGTCGCCCGGACCAACGCCCAGTGTTTTCAGGACATTGGCGAAACGGTTGGTCATGCTGCTCAATTGGGCGAAGCTGATGTCTCTGGGCCCACCGTTGCGATCAATAATACGCAAGGCCGTATGCTTCCTGTGCGCTCCCATGGCATGCCTGTCGACCGCCTCATACGCGAGATTCAATCCACCCCCCGGCAATCCGGCCAACTCGCCGGCTTCCGTCTGCCAGGAAAAAGCCTCACGGGCTTGCGCGCTGTCGAGCCAGTTAGGTACCACCGGGCAGTCGACCGGCGTTTTCTTGATAGTCGGCGAATGCATGATTTACCTCACAGCACGGTGTCGAGTTACCCGTCGCGGAACAGGTCGTCGAAATGCTCGGAGCGCCGTGCATCAATGTTGGCCCCGGCCTAAACCGCGAGAATGCTGCAGGACGTCTGGTACAAAATATGTTCGGTCGTACTGCCGATCAACTTCTCCAGCCCGTGGCGGTGGATTCGCCCCATCACGATGACATCCACCTGATGCTGGCTAGCGAATTCGGCGAGCACCGAGACCGGTTGTCCAAGGATGAAGTGCCGCCGATCAGGTGGCACGCCGTAGTGGTCCGCAAGCGTGAGAAAAGACTTCTCCAGCACGTTTCTCAGCTCCTTGGTCAGATTCGTCAGCGCCAGGCCACCACCGCCCGCATCGCCCAGATAAACCGATGACACGTCATAGGCATGCAGCAGGTGCAGTTCCGCGTCGCACTGGAGCGCCAGGCTGTTCGCTTCCTGAATAATCCGGTCATTGAGGCCGCTTTCCTGCAACTCAGGCCGTGAAGGATCAACAGCAGCGACGATGTTGTGCGGCAACGTATGACCGGTCGCACCGACCAGATAGACCGGGACCGGACACTCGCGAAGCAGGTACCAATCCATCGGAGTGATGAAGGCCCGCTTGATCGCAGGTTCATGCTGCACGTCCTTGATCAGCAGGTCAGGCTGTATTTTCGTGACGTGCTGGAGGATTTCGTACTCTGTGTCGTCAGCCCACGTCACCTCGGTAGTGACGTCGATGCCTCTCACGCGCATTCTTGTGGCTTCATCCTTAAGCCACTCACTGTGGTCCTTGAAGTAACTTTCGCGGACCTTCTCCTGAATATTTTTTTCGAGCAACAAGAGGGTTTCCACAGGTTTTATCAACGCGGCGATATGTAAGGTCGCGCCACTGGCCTTGGCCAAGGCGGCAGCACGGTTTATAGCGGGGGAGTGGCGTAACGCCGGGTCGATGATCAGCAACAGCCGTTGATACTGGCTCATGGTCTGCCTCCAGAAAGAGTGGGCTTCGACGCCTGCAGCTGATCAATCACCTGTTGCCAGCCCATGCGCCAATGCCGGATTGAGTACCAGCACAGGTCCACACTGCTCCCATGCAATGCCCGTTAACTTGATTTACATCAAATCTCTTCCTTGGGTTTTCAACGCGCCCGCCATACTCGGGCGTTTGCAAACATTCGACGTTGCCTGTGACAGCGCAACGCCGGGTTATGTGCCGATCAACCGTACGGGAAGGTCCGGATCATCCTGGATACGGAGGTTCCGCTGGCGTGTCCTTTTCCGGAATCTCGGTCATGGTCGCCTCTGTCAGTAGCAGGATGCTGGCGACCGAGACGGCGTTTTCCAACGCAATACGCACGACTTTTGTCGGATCGATGATCCCGGCTTCATACATATCCACGTAACAATTGGCCGACGCGTCGAAGCCGACATTTCCAGGCTCCGCTAGCATCCGGGCAACGACGACCCCGGCGTCCACCGCCGAATTTTCCGCGATGACTCGGGCGGGCGCTTCCAAAGCCCGACGAAGAATCTGTAACCCGGTTTTTACGTCACCCTCATAGAGGGCCTCCTCTGCCACGATAATCGGCACGGCCTTGAGCAGTGCCAAGCCGCCACCGGGGACGGTGCCTTCGGCAATCGCCGCCTTGGTCGCTGAAATAGCGTCGTCCAGAGCATCCTTGCGCGCCTTCATTTCAGCTTCGGTGGGTGCGCCCACCCGGATCACCGCGACACCGCCAGACAACTTGGCCAAGCGCTCCAGCAATTTCTCACGGTCGTAGTCGCTGGTCGTCGCGTCGACTTGCTGGCGGATCTGTTGCAGCCGGGTTTCAATCGCCTTGTGCGTGCCCGCGCCACCAATCAGGGTGGTGTTGTCTTTTTGCACCACCACGCGATGAGCTCGCCCCAGTTGGCTCAACTCCACGTGCTCCAGGCTAATACCCAGCTCGCTGGAAATCACCGTGCCCCCCGTTAGAATGGCAATATCCTGCAGCATCTCTTTACGACGGTCGCCGAAGCCGGGCGCCTTGATCGCCACCGCGCGCAATACGCCGCGAATCTGGTTGACGACCAAAGTAGTCAACGCCTCGCCTTCAATGTCGTCGGCGATCAAGACCAGCGGCTGGCCGCTTTTTGCGATCATTTCAAGCAACGGGATAAGGTCTTTAAGTAAGCCAATCTTGTGGTCACAGAGCAGCAGGTAAGCATCTTCGAGCTCAACCTGCATCTTGTCGGCATCCGTCACGAAATAGGGTGAGACATAACCTCTATCAAAACGCATCCCCTCAACCACCTCGACCACTGTTTCGGTGGTCTTGGATTCCTCGACGCTGACCACGCCCTCAACACCGACCTTCTCCAGAGCGTTAGCAACCAGTTCGCCAATAGTGGCATCGTTGTGGGCTGAAAGGGTCGCTACCTGGGCCTTTTCCTTGAGCGTGCTGACCGGACGAGATTGTGCCGCCAGTGATTGCACCGCCAGCAACAGGCCCCGGTCCAATCCACGTTTGAGGTCTATGGCACTGGCACCTGCGACCACATTGCGCACACCGTCAGCAAAGATCGCATGGGCCAGGACCGTTGAGGTACTGGTGCCATCCCCCACCGCTTCACCGGTACGTTCAGCCGCCTGGCGCAACATTTGCGCACCGAGGTTTTCCTCCGGGTCCTGCAGGTCCACCTGCTTGGCAATGGTCACCCCATCGTTACAGACGATAGGCGTGCCCCATTTTTTCTGAATCAATACCGATTTCGACTTGGGTCCGAGTGTCACGCGGATGGCGTCCGCGAGTTGAGTCGCGCCACACAGGATTTTCTCGCGAGCAGCGGCGCGGAACAAAATTTTGCTGTGAGCCATCGGGGTAATCTCCTCTGCTGTCCAGTGACTGACGATTGCTTTCAGCCTCTATGAAACAGCTCGCTACCTTTTGACTTTTATCAATAAAGACCCAACCCCGGCACGCGGTCATTGGCTCAGGGCACCAGTACCGCAGCCCCTTCGAACCGGCCTTCACGAAGGTCTTCCAGCGCTTGATTAGCGTCAGTCAGAGGGTAGCGATGAGTACGCGTGACAATGCCGATTTCTGGCACCCGTTGCAGGAAATCCAGACCGTCACGGCGAGTCAGATTGGCGACTGACAGCAAGACCCGCTCTTCCCAGAGCAGTGCGTAAGGAAAGCTCGGGATATCGCTCATGTGAATGCCTGCGCACACCACGCGCCCACCCTTGCGCACAGCCTTTAGGGCAAGGGGTACGAGCGCACCGACCGGAGCAAAAATGATCGCTACATCCAGTAAGTCTGGAGGGGATTGATCCGCATTACCGGCCCATGTCGCACCCAGCTGTCTGGCAAAGTCCTGTGTAGCGGTATCGCCCGGACGCGTGAAGGCGTATACCGAGCGGCCCTGCCATTTGACGACCTGCGCCAGAATGTGTGCCGCAGCGCCGAACCCATACAAACCGACCCGCTCGCCTTCGCCCCCCATCACTAACGCTCGCCATCCGATCAGGCCCGCGCACAGCAGGGGTGCAAGCGATTCGTCGCTCCCTGTCTCGCCCAACGGAAATACATAGTGCGCCTCGGCGATGACCGAAGTAGCAAAGCCGCCGTCAAGCGTATAACCGGTAAACAGTGGGTGATCACACAGATTCTCGCGGTGTCCGATGCAATAAGGACACACGCCACAGGTATGGCCCAGCCACGGCACCCCAACCCGCTCGCCCATCGATAACCCGATCACGCCGGGGCCGATAGCATCGATCCGCCCGACGATTTCATGGCCCGGAATGATAGGCAGGTGCGGATTGGGTAACTCTCCGTCAACGACATGCAGGTCGGTACGACATACACCACACCCGGTTACCTTGATCCGTATCTGACCTTGACCGGGTAGCCGATCCGGAAGCTCGGTCCATTCCAGTGCGGCACCTAGCGTCTTCAACACCATAGCGTGCATCGGGTTACCTCGACGGTCCTTTAACCTGCGTTATTGCGTGAGCTGCATTCAGTGCCCCAGCACCGTCTGCGCCTCTGCGATTTCAGCAGTCGTGCCGTGCACCATCAACAGGTACTTGTCAGCCTTGAGGGCAGTCTCGTATTTGATGATCTCATCATTGGGCACCCCGACCCGGGACAAGGCCGCGCCCAACGCCGAAAGTCCCCCGACCACCAAAGCGCCTTCCAGTGCTCCCACCAGCAATGAAACCACCGGCCCGGCCAATGCGACAACTCCCAGGCCCGGCAAAAGAAAAACCGCGGGACCGATCAGCATGCCCCAGATGCTCCCCCAAAAAGCGCCGATCCCACCCCAGGTTTTCACACGATCCCCCAACGTATAGAAACCTACCGGGTGCTCCTCGCTGTGATAACCCTTGCCGACGAGAGACAGCTTCTTGACATCGAAACCGGACTGGCTCAAAAGGCGAATAGCCTCTTCCGCAGCGGCGTGGCTGTCAAAAATATACACCGATGGATTGCTCGATGATGTCATGGTGACCCCCTTACATGGACTCGATTGAACAGAGACTGTGAGGGTCCAGAGCACTCGACCCTTGGGTGCGTCAGCCAGCGATGACGTGCATGTACGACTACGACGTTCCGCGTGGGACTGGCTTTGAGCCAGACTATGCTGTGAGTAATGGAGTGGACTTGATAAAAATCAGAAAGACGGCTTGTCTCTCCCCACCCAGCGCTAACCCAAGTGACCTTATGTCAGGCGCTGGTATTGACCAACGAGCCCGAGGCACTGCCGCTTGCGCTCTTGATAGCCTGTACCAATGCGCTGGTAGCTGCCACCAACTGGCTATTGGTCGCCGCCACTTGGGACTGTGCCTGAGCGACTGCAGCGGCCTTGGCGTCTGAAGACTCGTTGCCTTTTTGCGCCGCAGCGAGAGCCTTCATTTGTACTTCCAGCTGCTTTTGCAGCTGGGCAATCTGCTTTTTCAGTTGTTTTACAATGTCGGATTCAGTGCTGCCGGTGCTGCCGGTGCTACTGCTTGCACTGGCGCCGCCTGCCTTAGTGGCGCCTTTGGCAGCAGTACCGCCCGAAACTGACGCTGCAGCGCCGCTTTTGTCGGTTGTTTCGCTGCTTTCAGCAGACGACGTCTTGGCTGTGCTGGTAGTCGCTGTCGCATAGTTGATCGTTACGCTGCTGATACTGACCATTACGTCTCAACTTTAAAAAGAGGTTTCCAGCGTATCGACACAATCCTAGAAATAGTTAGCCATATCTAATCTCGACCCGATCACGCCCTCACCCACCCTCGCCTCATGCGCTGAATGCAGAGAAAAGGGCAGGTGCGCAAAATAAGGCCTACCTATTGATCATCAATGATCACCTGAGCTTTCTTCGCTGCGGCGGTTGCGTATTCGTAGCAGATCCAAAAGTCGTGTTCGTTGACTGAATTTGAGCCCTCAAGATTCTCCAGGCATCTCGTCAGTGCGTGTTTTATGCGTCCATCATCGAAAACGATACGTGCAGCCTCTTCGCCATCTTCTGAGCGAATCACTTCCTCAAGTTGCGTTATTTGCTTGATCTTTTCCCTGAGGATGTCCTTGGCGAAAGAATCTCGCTCAATAATTTTCGTCCATTGATGATCAACCAGTTTGTCTTTCATCAGATCTCCTCGATCCAGCCCCATGCCGGACGCTCATGCAATAGTCCATAACCATCCATAACGCCAGTCGACGCGACCGCCGCCATCATCATCTGCACTCAGCTACGCGAATCATCCGACACTTTATCTGTCGCGATTAGCGGGTCGATGCCCCAGTCACCGTGTAAATACCAATCGTCTCCGATCATCTCGGCCGGATGCATTGTGCGATCGGAACCGTTCCCGCACGCCATGGAACTCGTCGGACAGTATCTATCGCACCCCCAGCAAATGCGCTCGGGATGTTTCGGGTGGATGGGAAAATTCTTGGCCATGCCTATCCCCAGATAACGTATAGGAGTGCCTTCAACCTATAGCGCTTGGGCGAAAATGCGCTTGATACAAATCAAGAACCACGCATTAAGATGCGTGCGTCACACCGTGACACCGTGACACTGATGAAGCTAAGCTTCTCTGTATTGAATGTGCTCGCAGGATGGTCAGCGTCAGCGATTTCCGGCCCCCTCGGACGGCACATACCTTTACCTGGAGATCTTTCTTATGCCTGAAAAGACCGCTTCATCAGTGCCTTCGGAACAACCCCAGAGCGCACTCTCAAAATGGGACGATGAAGATGCAGCAGGATCACGCCATGTCGAGGCGTTTGACCGAACACCTGAATTATCGAATGCCGAACTGGTTCATCTTCGTGTCCGTGTGATAGCCCTGGAAAATCTGGTTATCGCTTTGCTAGCGCAAGGGCCGGATCAACAACTTGCTGTAGCCCGCGAAATGGCCTCCTACATCTCGCCGAGACCGGGTTTCACCCAACACCCGCTAACGGTTCATGCGGCCTCCCACATGTTCGACAGCGTCGACCGCGCCGTGCGTTTTCGAAAACTCTCCGCGTTATAAACCTGATCGCTCCAAAAATTGACGCTAATCATTATTATTCGCAAGAAAGCCTCCTAGACTAGGGCCCTTACTCCTCAGTGCCCTCAGGAAGACCTCATGCGTGCCCCTTTTTTGCTGTCATTCGCCCTGATCTTGCTTGCACCGCTTGCCCACGCCAAGGAATACCCGATCGGGGAACCTCAGTCATGCCCGGGGCTGGAAGTCGGAGCGGTGTATTTGCAGCCAATCGAGATGGCTCCTGCCGGGATGATGCGGGCCACTGCGGATTCCGATGTTCACCTGGAAGCCGACATTCGGGCCACCGCTGACAATCGCCAAGGCTTTCAGGAAGGCAGTTTCATGCCCTACCTCAGCGTCTCTTTCAATCTGAAAAAACAGGGCAGCGAGTCGGAAATCAACGGTGACTTCCATGCGATGGTGGCCAATGACGGTCCGCACTATGGCGACAATGTAAAGCTGCTCGGCCCTGGTAAATACCACTTGACGCTCACCGTGCTGCCACCCAGCGGTCATGCGTCCCTCGGGCGTCATACCGACAAGGAAACAGGTGTGGAGCCCTGGTTTGAACGCTGCGAACTGCACTACACGTTCATCTATGCCGGCATTGGCAAAAAAGGTGGCTATTGAATGAACCGCCCACAGCCCGCACCGCGCGGCCCAAGGAGGTTCGCCTGGGTTCACCCGCGCGTTGTCTGGTTGATTCTGGCCTGGATGACCACGCCATTGACCGCCTACGCAGAGTTACCCAGCTACGAGCTGAGCCTGAACGACGGGCACTTTATCCCTGCCTTATTAGAGGTGCCTGCCGGTCAGCGCTTCAAGATCGTTCTGAAAAACATAGGTAACGGTCCAGCAGAATTCGAGAGCACGCCGTTGCGGGTTGAAAAGGTCCTGTCGCCGGGGGTGACAACCTTCGTCGTCATTCACCCCCTCAGACCCGGTCACTATCCGTTCTTCGACGAGTTCAATCCGCAATTGCCAGAGGGCGGCATCCTCGCCAAATAACCAGGCCGCACACGGGGTTTTTCATGAATCAATCAATGTTCATCGTCTGGCGTGAAAGCGTCGAGGCGCTGCTGGTGATCGGCATTCTCCAGGCCTGGGTCAGCCAACAAAGCCAAGGCAATCGTCTGGCCAGATACTTATGGACCGGGGTGACTCTGGGATTGTTGCTGTCGGGATTGTTGGCAGCGCTGATTCTGTTTGCCGGAGAAGCCATGAGTGGATCGGCCAACGAATGGTTCCAAGCCGCACTGGCATTGATTGCCAGCCTGCTGATTGTGAAAATGGTCGGCTGGATGCATCGTCATGGACGCACCCTCAAGCATGATCTACGGCGCCATGCCGATAGCCACCTGGCTCGGCAAGGTGGCCTTGGTCTGTTGTTGCTGGCAATGCTCGCGGTCAGTCGCGAAAGCAGCGAAACCGTAGTTTTCCTCTACGGCGCTGGAGCTCAGTTGCGCGGCCCGCAGCTCGGACTGTTCGCAGTCGGTGGGGTGTCGGGACTGGTGCTGGCAACGTTGACCATCGCCCTGCTGCACAGCAGCCGCCGATTCATTTCATGGCATAGGTTCTTTGTGATCAGCGAAATCCTTTTGCTCATGCTCGGCGCAGCCTTGTTGGTCAGCGGCACCGAGCGGATTGGCGGCCAACTGCTCGCCCTGGATCTGCCGGAAGTGGTTTATAGAGGCGTTGGTGAAGCCCTCTGGGACAGCAGCGCGTTGCTGAGTGACAGCCGCGGGCTGGGTGGCTTCCTCGCTGGCTTTACAGGTTATAGGGCAACCCCCAGTTGTGTGACCTTGCTGGTGTTGGTCGGCTACTGGCTGGCCGTCGGCGGCTGGTTGCGGCAACACCCTACGGGAAAAACCCCATGCCTGACCTGAGTCGCTGCAATCAATGGCTCCAGCGCCTGGGTCACGGAATGCGCCGCCACGCGCCAGTGATTCACGCCGTGCAATGGGCCGTTGTACTTTTCTATGCCTTGCTTTTAGTGATACCCGCGATGTTACCGCTACCGGACAGCCAGGCACGGTTCCTCGACAACCTGACCTTGCTCGCGCAATTCCTGTTCTGGGGCATCTGGTGGCCATTCGTACTGTTGTCGATGGTGCTGTTCGGCCGGCTGTGGTGTGGTGTTCTGTGTCCGGAAGGGTCTCTGACCGAGTGGGCCAGCCGCTACGGCAAAGGCTTGGGCGTGCCGCGCTGGTTACGCTGGAGCGGCTGGCCAACGTTGGCGTTTTGCCTGACCACCCTCTACGGCCAATTGATCAGCGTTTATGACTACGCTCAAGCGGCGCTGTTGATTCTAGGGGGTTCGACGGTCGCAGCAGTCATCGTCGGCTTGCTGTTCGCCCGTGGCAAGCGGGTCTGGTGCCGATACCTGTGCCCGGTCAGTGGGGTCTTTGCCCTCCTCGCCCGACTGGCACCCGTGCATTTCAAGGTAGACGAACAACGCTGGATGGAAAATGCCGAACCACGCCTGCCGCCGCCCAATTGCGCCCCCTTGCTCGATATCCGTCGCCTGCAAGGGGCCAGTGACTGCCATGCCTGCGGACGCTGTAGCGGGCAACGCGGCGCGGTTCGGTTGATCGCCCGCTCCAGCAATCAGGAAATTCTTCAATCAACGAAACACAGACTATCGCCCTGGGATGCACGACTACTGCTCTTCGGCGTGATCGGTCTGGCCATGGGCGCTTTTCAGTGGACAGTCAGCCCGTGGTTCGTCTCCCTCAAACAACAGCTCGCCTCATGGTTGGTGGAACAGGACCTGCTCTGGCCCTTGCAGGACAACGCCCCCTGGTGGCTACTCACGCATTATCCGCAGCTCAACGACAGCTTCAGTTGGCTAGACGGCTTCAGCATTATTACTTATCTGGCCTTGAGTTCGATGCTGCTGGGTACGGCCTTGCTGATTCTGTTGCGTTTCACCGCGCGACTGGCAGGAAATCCGGCACTGTATTCGCCCCTGGCCCTGACCCTCACGCCCCTTGGCGGCGCCGGGCTGTTTCTGGGGCTGTCGGCAACTACCGTAAAATTGCTGCGCTATGAAGGTCTGCTGGTGGAATGGGTGCAGCCGACAAGGGCATCGCTGTTGATGGCGGCGATGGGTTGGAGTTTGTCGCTGGGCTGGAAACTACTGGGCCACGAGCAGGTTTCATTGCCTCGGCGCGTCGCAGGCAGCGGGTGCCTGTTATTGGCTAATGGGTTGGTGGGGTATGGCTGGTGGCTGCAATTTTGGGGTTGGTAGCCGTCTCAAAGTGAAACTGTGGAGGTGTTCATCCCCCACGCAACACAAACTGCGGAAGCAACTCACGCATGACAGCCCAAAGATCGGCTTGCTCAGCCTGTGCCGAAACGCTCGACAGGTGCGGATCAAGCATCCGCGCAGTCCTGACCAACTGCACGGCAAAACATTTGACCCCTTGAGCACTCAAACGCCGGGCCAGAGTCAACAACTGTGTCGGGTCGAACAAGTGCCAATGCACCGTAGTCCGACACTCATAGTCGACACCGCTGGCCAACAGATGCTCCAGGCTCAGCCAGTTGGCGGCACCGCTGCCCCCGACCCGGGTAATGGTTTGACAATCCTCAGGCAACGCCTTGATATCGAAACCGACCCAATCGGCCCCTCTAACGGCCTTGGCAAAGGCGGCCGGTTTGATTCCGGCGCTGTGCAAACCGATACGAAATCCCATCTCTCGCACTTGTTCCATAGCGCCAGGCAAGCCGTCCTGCAGCGTTGGCTCTCCGCCGCTGAACACCACGGCATCGAGCAAGCCCTGACGACGTCGCAGAAACGCCAGCACCTGACACCAATCCACTTCTTCACTGCCGCGAGGCGGGATCAATTGCGGGTTATGGCAATAACGACAGCGCCAGGCGCAACCCTGGCAAAACAACACGCAGGCTAGCTGTCCCGGATAGTCGAGAGTGGTCAGGGGCACCATGCCCCGACCCGAAGCGTTCGACTCATTGGCGCCCGGCCAGCGCCGCACTTTCAGTGAAATGGACCCGTTCGCGATGCTCGGACTGCTTGCCCGGATTGAACGCCGATACCGGACGGTGATAGCCCATCACTCGGGTCCAGACTTCGCAGCGTTGACGTTGAGCCTGAGGCAGGGTTTGCGATGCATTCATGGTGAAGTTCCTTGCGGTGAGTGAATCGAAATCAATGAACGGTGCCGGTTTGCTGTTCCTTGAGCAGCAATGCCTCGTCGCATTTGGGGCAGAACTCATGTTCACCATCGAGGTAGCCATGTACCGGACAGATGGAAAACGTTGGGGTCACGGTCAGGTAAGGCAGGCGGAAACGTCCGAGTGCCTTGCGCACCAGCTGTTTGCAGGCCTCGGTCGAGGAAATCCGTTCGGCCATGTATAAATGCAGCACCGTGCCGCCGGTGTATTTGCATTGCAGTTCGTCCTGAAGCTCCAGCGCCTCGAAAGGATCGTCGGTATAGCCCACTGGCAGTTGCGAAGAGTTGGTGTAATACGGCGCTTCAACGCTACCAGCCTGAAGAATATCCGGATAACGTTTGCGGTCTTCCTTGGCGAAACGGTAAGTGGTGCCCTCGGCCGGGGTCGCTTCGAGGTTGTAGAGGTGCCCGGTTTCCTCCTGAAAACGCAGCAAAGTGGCACGTACATGGTCCAGCAGCTTCAGGGCAAACTCCCGGCCCTGCTCGGTGTGCATGCCCTGCTCGTCTCCGGTGAAGTTGCGCAGCATTTCATGCAGGCCGTTGAGGCCTATGGTGGAAAAATGGTTGCGCAAGGTGCCCAGATAACGCTTGGTGTAAGGGTACAAACCTGCGTCCATGTGGTGCTGGATCACCTTGCGCTTGACCTCCAGGCTTTCCATCGCCAGTTCCATCAGGGTGTCCAGACGGCGCAGCAGGCCGCTGATATCGCCCTTGAACACATAGCCCAGACGCGCGCAGTTGAGGGTAACGACGCCCAGTGAGCCAGTCTGTTCCGCCGAGCCGAACAAGCCGCCGCCGCGCTTGAGCAACTCGCGAACATCCAGCTGCAAGCGACAACACATCGAGCGCACCTGATTGGGTAGCAAGTCCGAGTTGAGAAAGTTCTGGAAGTACGGCAGCCCGTAACGTGCCGTCATCTCGAACAGGCGATCAGCATTCTCACTGTCCCAGGGGAAATCATGGGTAATGTTGTAGGTCGGAATCGGGAAGGTGAACACGCGCCCCTTGGCATCCCCGGCTTGCATCACCTCGATATAGGCACGGTTGAGCAGGTCCATCTCAGCCTGCAAATCGCCGTAGGCATAAGGCATTTCCACTCCGCCGACAACGGGAATCTGTTCACGTAGATCCTCCGGGCATACCCAGTCGAACGTCAGGTTGGTGAACGGTGTCTGGGTCCCCCAGCGCGAGGGCACATTGAGGTTGTAGATGAACTCTTGCAGCGCCTGGCGGACGTCCTTGTAGCTCAATTCGTCGTTGCGCACATAAGGCGCCATATAGGTGTCGAATGAGCTGAACGCCTGAGCCCCGGCCCATTCGTTTTGCAGGGTGCCGAGGAAGTTCACCATCTGCCCCAAGGCGCTACTCAGGTGCTGGGGCGGCCCTGCTTCGACACGGCCCGGCACACCATTGAGGCCTTCATGCAGCAACGTGCGCAGCGACCAACCGGCGCAATATCCAGCGAGCATGTCCAAGTCATGGATATGCAGATCGGCCTCGCGGTGGGCCTGACCAATGGCCTCGCTGTACACCTCATCCAGCCAGTAATTGGCAGTGACCTTGCCGGAGACATTAAGCACCAGCCCACCGAGCGAATACCCCTGATTGGCGTTGGCCTGCACCCGCCAGTCTTCGCGAGACAGGTACTCGTTCATCGAAGCAGCCACCTCGACGATCGCCTTGCGGTCACGACGCAGGCGTCCATGCTGCTCCCGATAGACGATGTAGGCACGCAGGGCCTGAAAGAAACCGGCATCCATCAAGACCCGCTCGACCCGATCCTGGATCTGCTCGACATGCAACTCCGGTAAATCCTCCAGATGGACCAGCACAGCGTCGAGCAACTCCTCGGCCATGGCCGCATCGACGAAATCATCGCTGGCGCGACCGGTGGCGATGATCGCCTGACGGATTTTGTCTGCATCAAAGGCGACCTGACTGCCATCGCGTTTGTGCAAGCGGTTACACCCTACTGTGATCAGCGTGCTCTGCATTTGGCCTCCAAACACTACATATAGATGTTTTAACTGTTAAAAACACAACATGCAGTTAAGACTACGGACAAAGGACTCATCTGCAATTGATCGACGTCAAGAATCGTCAGCAAAAAAAAGGCCGCCCACGGCGGCCAGAAAACACGAAAGATCAACCGCCACTCATGCTCATGAAGCGCAGAATCTGCACCTCACCTTCGGGGTTGAAATCGTGACGCAACGGCTTGCCGAGCAAGGCTTGGCGCACTGCGTTGATCACCGGTTGGTCCTCCAGCGGATAGCGGCGCAGCAAACCGCGCAAATCAAGGGCATCGTCCTGACCCAGGCAAAGCAACAGCCGCCCTTCAACCGTCATCCGCACCCGGTTGCAGCTGCCACAGAAGTTGTGGCTGTTGGGTGAAATGAAACCGATCCGGGTATCGGGGTAGCGCTCCAGGCGCACATAACGTGCAGGTCCGCCGCTGTTTTCGGTGCTGTCGAGTAACCGATGACGACTCGCGATCAGTGCACGTACCTCGTCGCTGGAACAGAATGTCTCGCCCCGCGAACGTCCGACGTCGCCCAAGGGCATCTCTTCAATGAAACTGATATCGATGTGTTGCTCGATGGCGTACTGCACCAACCCCAAGACTTCATCGAAGTTGCGCCCTTTCATGACCACGCAATTGAGCTTGATCCGCTCAAAGCCCGCACCGCGAGCCGCTTCGATGCCGCTGAGCACCTGATCGAGATCGCCGTTGCGGGTGATGGCGCGAAATTTCTCCCCGTCCAGGCTATCGAGGCTGATATTCATCCGCTTGACCCCGGCCTCCGCCAACGGCCGGGCCAAACGGCCCAGTTGCGAGCCGTTGCTGGTCATCACCAATTCGCGCAGACCGGGCAAAGCGGCGATGTTGCGGCACAGGCCGACAATACCGGGGCGAATCAGCGGCTCGCCGCCGGTCAGGCGGATTTTGCGCACTCCCAGACCGACAAACAGCGTCGCCAGGCGCTGCAACTCTTCGAGCGTAAGGACCTGCTGACGCGGCAAGAAGGTCATATTTTTCGCCATGCAATACACACAGCGAAAATCACAACGATCTGTCACCGACATCCGCAAATAATCGATCTGCCGCCCAAAACCATCCTGCATGACAGCGCTCATTACATCTCCCGGTTTGCCAAAGGGTTACTGCACCAGCGGTGAGTCGGCGCCCTGCAGGTGAATACCGCGAATATCCGCGGCACCGATCAGGGTTTGCAGGTACTGCACCAAGGCTTTCTGCCAGACACCTTGCTGCAGCTGCGTGCGAATCGCTGTCGAAACCACCTCATAGGGCAACGGCATGCCTTCGATCCGTTGATCGACACTGATCACGTGCCAGCCGTAGCGACTCTCCAGCGGTCTACTGGCCAGTCCCGGCGCCAGGGTAAACAGCTGGCGTTCCAGCTCGGGCACGGTTTGCCCTTTGCTGATCTGCCCCAGTGAGCCCCCTTGAGCCTTCGACGGACAGGCCGAATACTTCTGCGCCACCTCGGAGAAGCTGCCGGGGAAATCCTCCAGACGCTGTAGCAGTACTTCTGCCTGATCGTGCGCCAGGCCGCGGGCCTCGGCATCGTCCGGGGCACATTCAAGCAGAATGTGCCGCACCGCTAACAGCGGCGCGCTGTGGAAGCGTCCGCGATTGTTTTCGTAATAACGAAGGCTGGTTTCCTCATCACACTGAGGCACCTGCACCTCACGTTCGAGCAACAAACGGGTGGCCGCTTCCTCTTCGTTCTCACCGGCACCTATCTGCAACGACAGGTCGAGTTCGGCGATCCGCTGCTGCAACAATTCGCGGATCACCAGCGCCCTGGCGGCCAGATAGACCGCCTCCTCGCGGCTTTCGGCCGGGTGATATTGCAGCTCCAGAGCCATCATTTCTGGGGTGATCGATACATCGTTGACGCTGATGATCGGCCATTCCTGTTCGCTGCTGGCGATCAATTGCACCGGGGCGCCGTCGGCAGCCGCCGGTTCAGTTGCGCCTGATTCAACCGGGAGGGGCTCAAACTGCACCGCCCCGCCTGACGCGATATCGACGACGCCGGGCGCCGAGGACTCCGCTTGCTTTGAAGAACCGCAGCCACCGCTGCCGCCGTTACCGCCGCCACATCCACATCCACCTGACATGATTGCCTCCTCAGATTTTCTGCCGAACGATTTGATAACGCCGTCCCAGGTACCAGATCGGTGCACTGATCATGTGTACAAGACGGGTGAAGGGGAACAGCACGAACAGGGTCAAGCCGAGAAACACGTGCAGTTTGTAGGTCAAACCGACCGGTTCGATGGCCGCTGCCGCTTCCATCGGACGCAACAGCACGGTGTTCTGCGCCCATTCGGCGAGCATCACCATCACCGAGCCGTCCATGTGCGAAGTGGACGCCACGATCGTCAGCAGACCGAGTACCAACTGCGCCAGCAACACCAGCAGAATTAAAATATCTGAAGGGCTGGAAGTGGCGCGGACCCGTGGATCAGTGAGCCGTCGATTGACCAGCATCAGCAGACCAATCAGGCACAACAGGCCAAAAACCCCGCCGGAGACCATCGCCAGCAACTGCTTGTTCTCAGTGCTGATCACATGGTGATAAACCGACGCGGGCGTCAGCAGGCCGACAAAGTGCCCAGCCAATACAAACAACACACCAATATGGAAGAAGTTGCTCGCCACGCGCATCCCGCGCTTGTTGAGCATCTGGCTGGAACCAGCCTTCCAGGTGTACTGCGAGAGATCGAAGCGTGCCCAACTGCCTAACAGGCAGATCGCCAAGGCGACATAGGGGTACACCCCGAACAACAACAGATTCCATTTAGACATTACCTACCTCCCCGGCTGGCACGGCGGCCAACCCTTCATGCTGAAAATCGACCCAGTGCAGCGGGACTGCGCTTTCCTCACGGGCCTTGCCCGGCGCACTCGGCAGGGAGCCACAACGGTCCTGCTGTTCAGCCTGGAGAAAGTCCACAGCCTCTTCTTCCCATATCTTGTCGAGGGCTTCGAGGGAGTCGTCGCGGGGTTCCGCTGCAACCTGTGCGCGCAGATCGGCCACCGCCTGATGGGGCTCGGCTCCGGCGATCTGCAGCAGCGCCCGGAAGCAACTGGCATACGCACTCTCACGCTCTTCCAGACGCGCCGCCAGCAAGGCCAACAGATGCGACACATCGGCCAGGCCCTCGCGAGCCTCGATGTCTTCGCGGGTGGAGAGGAACTCCAGATACAGCGGGATGTAGTCCGGCAGCTCTTTGACGCCGATGGCAAAACCGGCCTCCTCGTATTGCGCCATCATGTCGACCATGGCTTGACCCCGGTCACGGGATTCGCCGTGCACATGCTCGAACAGCAGCAGCGACAGCGAGCGACCCCGACCAAACAGCGCACCGTAGTGCTCCTGCCCGTCCATCAGGTCATTGGCGCAGATCAGCTCAAGCAATTCGAACAACGCGCCGCGCTGCTTGGGGCTGATTTCCCGGGCCTGGATAATCGCCTGTTCCAGTTCTTCACGGCCGGCGATCAATGTCTCGGTCGGATAATCGAGCAGAAGCGAAATCACTTTGAGAATGCGCATGCTCATTCCTCCCACAACTGAACGGTTTTCAGGATGTCGCGGCGGTTGGCTTTCTTCGCGCCAAACATATTGGTGTCGGAACTGCCACTGCAGCCGCTGCCGAAACTGAAGCCGCAGCCCGAGCGCTCGGCAAAGGCATCGCTCATGGCATCTTCACGGTGGGCACTGGGCACCACGAAACGGTCTTCGTAGTTGGCAATCGCCAGGTAGCGATACATCTCCTCGACCTGGGCCACGCTCAAGCCGACATCCGCCAGCACTTGCAGGTCCTGAACGCCATCGACTTGTTCGGAACGTTTGTAGGCACGCATTGCCAGCAAGCGTTTAAGCGCACGCTTGACCGGTTTTTCATCGCCTGCGGTCAGCAGGTTGGCCAGGTACTTCAGTGGAATACGCAGGCTGTCAACGTCCGGGATCACCCCGTTCATGCCCACGGTGCCGGCAGTGGCGGCGTTCTGGATCGGTGACAGCGGCGGTACGTACCAGACCATTGGCAAGGTGCGGTATTCCGGGTGCAGCGGCAGCGCCAGCTTCCAGTCCACGGCCATTTTGTAGACCGGCGAACGTTGTGCGGAATCGATCACCGACTGCGGCACACCGTCGGCCAGGGCCTGGCGAATCACTGCCGGGTCGTTCGGGTCGAGGAAGATCTCCAGTTGTTTTTCGTACAGATCCTGCTCATTCGCCGTGCTCGCCACTTCGCTGATGCGGTCGGCGTCATACAGCAGCACACCGAGGTAGCGAATCCGCCCGACGCAAGTTTCGGCACAGACCGTCGGCATCCCGGCTTCGATACGCGGGTAGCAGAAGATGCACTTCTCGGATTTACCGCTTTTCCAGTTGAAGTAGATCTTCTTGTACGGGCAGCCGCTGATGCACATCCGCCAGCCACGGCATTTTTCCTGGTCGATCAGGACAATCCCGTCTTCTTCGCGCTTGTAGATCGCCCCGCTCGGGCAGGCCGCTGCGCACGTAGGGTTGAGGCAGTGCTCGCACAGACGCGGCAAATACATCATGAATGTATTTTCATACTCGCCGTAGATGTCGGCCTGGATCTTGTCGAAGTTCTTGTCTTTGCGCCGTTTGGCGAATTCGGTACCGAGGATTTCCTCCCAGTTCGGGCCCCACTCGATTTTTTCCATACGCTTGCCAGAAATCAGCGAGCGCGGCCGTGCCGTTGGCTGGTGCTCGCCCAGCGGTGCGGTGTGCAGATGCTGGTAATCGAATTCGAAGGGTTCGTAGTAATCATCAAGGCTCGGCAGATCCGGGTTGGCAAAAATGTTCGCCAACACGCGGAATTTACCGCCAATGCGCGGGTTAATCGTGCCGTTGGCATTGCGGATCCAGCCGCCCTTCCACTTGTCCTGGTTTTCCCATTCTTTCGGGTAACCGATCCCGGGTTTCGATTCGACGTTGTTGAACCAGGCGTATTCCATGCCTTCGCGACTGGTCCAGACGTTTTTGCAGGTGATTGAGCACGTGTGGCAACCGATGCATTTGTCCAGGTTCAGAACCATGCCGATTTGTGAGCGAATCTTCATCTCAGTTCTCCTCGATTTCGGTCGGCAGGGGACGCGGCAGGTCATCGCCTGTCGAACCATCGAGCCAGTCGACTTTGGCCATCTTGCGCACCACGACGAATTCATCGCGGTTGCAACCGACCGTGCCGTAATAGTTGAAACCGTAGGCTTGCTGGGCGTAGCCACCGATCATGTGGGTTGGCTTGAGCACAACGCGGGTGACCGAGTTGTGATGACCTCCACGGGTCTTGGTGGTTTCGGAACCGGGTACGTTCACGATCCGTTCCTGGGCGTGGTACATCATCACCATGCCTTCCTTGACCCGCTGACTGACCACCGCCCGGGCGGTCAGCGCACCGTTGATGTTGAAGCACTCGATCCAGTCGTTGTCTTCGATACCGGCGCGTTTCGCGTCGATCTCGGAGAGCCAGACAATCGGCCCACCACGGCTGAGGGTGAGCATCAGCAGGTTGTCGCTGTAAGTGCTGTGGATGCCCCATTTCTGGTGCGGAGTGATCCAGTTCAGGACGATTTCGGTTTCGCCATTGCTGCGCTTGCCTTTCACCCCTTCAATGGTGCGGGTGTTGACCGGCGGCCGATAACTCATCAGTTGCTCACCGAACGCCTGCATCCACGGGTGATCCTGATAGAACTGCTGGCGACCGGTGATGGTGCGCCATGGAATCCCTTCGTGAACGTTGGTGTAACCGGCGTTGTAGCTGACGTGATCGTCTTCGAGTCCCGACCAGGTCGGGCTGGAAATGATCTTGCGCGGCTGCGCCTGAATGTCGCGGAAACGAATCGCCTCGTGAGCCTTGGACAGCGCCAGATGGCTGTGGTCGATCCCGGTGAATTCCGACAGCGCGGCCCAGGCCTTGACCGCCACCTGGCCGTTGGTTTCCGGCGCCAGGGACAGGATCACTTCAGCGGCATCGATCGCCGTGTCGATTTTCGGCCGACCCTGGCTGATACCGGCTGCGCCTTCGTGGTGATTGAGCTCACCGAGGAATTTCACTTCATCGTCGGTGTTCCAATTGATGCCCTTGCCACCGTTGCCGTTCTTCTCAAGCAATGGCCCAAGGGACGTGAACTGTTTGTAAATGTTCGGGTAGTCACGCTCCACCACGTGCAAGTTCGGGGCGTTTTTGCCTGGTTCCGGGGCCACGCCGGCACTTTTCCAGTCGGTACCGCCGAATGGCTGGGCCAGTTCGCCGACGCTGTCGTGCATCAGCGGGATGGTCACCAAGTCCTTTTCAACGCCCAGATGCCCTTCGGACATGCTGGAGAACGCCTTGGCGATGCCTTTGTAGATTTCCCAGTCCGAACGCGATTCCCAGGCCGGGTCGATGGCTGCCGACAACGGGTGAATGAACGGGTGCATGTCCGAGGTGTTCATGTCGTCTTTTTCGTACCAGGTTGCCGTCGGCAACACGATGTCCGAGTAGACGCAGGTCGAGGACATGCGGAAGTCCAGCGTGGTGACCAGATCGAGTTTGCCGATAGCGCCCTCGTCCACCCATTCCGCCTCTTCCGGCTTGCAGTCGCCAACCTTGCCGATATCTTCGTTCATCACACCGTTTTTGGTGCCGAGCAGGTACTTGAGCATGTACTCGTGGCCTTTGCCCGAGGAGCCCAGCAGGTTGGAGCGCCAGATGAACATGATGCGCGGGAAGTTCACCGGGCTGTCCGGCTGTTCGCAGGAGAACCGCAGGGAACCGTCCTGCAACGACTTGACCACGTAGTCTTTGGGGTCCATGCCAGCCGCAGCAGCGTCACGGCAAATATGCAGCGGGTTGGTGTTCAATTGTGGCGCGCTGGGCAGCCAACCGGCGCGTTCGGCGCGGATGTTGTAATCCAGGGCATGTTCGGGGAACTGACTTTTATCGGCCAGCGGCGAGAGCACGTCGTGCATGCTCATTTTCTCGTGACGCCATTGCGAGCTATGGGCGTAGAAGAAACTGGTGCCGTTCATTTGCCGTGGCGGACGATTCCAGTCCAGGCCGAATGCCAGTGGCAGCCAGCCGCATTGCGGACGGAGTTTTTCCTGACCGACGTAGTGCGCCCAACCGCCACCGGTCTGGCCGACACAACCACACAGCATGAGCATATTGATCAGCCCACGGTAGTTCATGTCCATGTGGTACCAGTGATTCATCGCCGCGCCGACGATGATCATCGAGCGACCCTTGGTCTTGTCGGCGTTGTCGGCAAATTCACGGGCGATCTGGATGGCTTTCTCACGGCTGACGCCGGTGATCTGCTCCTGCCAAGCCGGAGTGCCGGGTACGCTGGCGTCGTCGTAGTCCTTGGCCACGTTAGCGCCACCGAGGCCTCGATCGATCGCCAGATTGGCCGCCGACAGGTCGAACACGGTGGCGACTTTCGCCACGCTGCCGTCCGCCAGAACCACGTTATGCACCGGCACACGCCGGTATTGCACCGCATCGCCTGCCACGTGCTGGAAGTGTTCGTGGGACTCGCCGGCAAAATACGGGAACGCCACTTCGGCTACGTCATCACCGATCAGGCTCAGTTTCAGATCGATCTCACGGCCTTCGCCGCCTTCACGGGGAAGGATGTTCCACTTGCCCTTCTCGCCCCAGCGATAGCCGATGGAACCCTGAGGGGACACCAATTCGCCGCTGACATCCAGGGCGATGGTTTTCCATTCCGGGTTGTTTTCCTGGCCGAGATTGTCGGTCAGGTCACTGGCGCGCAAGAAGCGGTCCGGCTGGTAACCGGCGCCCGGCGCCTTGTCGACCATTTGCTTGAGCAGCACCAGCACCGGCAGATCGGTAAAGCGCTTGGCGTAGTCAGTGAAATAGGCGCTTGGCTTGTCCAGGTGGAATTCTTTGAAAATTACATGGTTGAACGCCTGGGCCAGCGCCGCATCGGTGCCTTGCTTGGGGTTGAGCCACAGATCGGTGAGCTTGGCCACTTCCGAGTAATCGGGAGTGATAGCGACCGTTTTGGTGCCCTTGTAACGGACTTCGGTGAAAAAGTGCGCATCCGGGGTACGGGTCTGAGGAACGTTGGAACCCCAGGCAATGATGTAGTTGGAGTTGTACCAGTCGGCCGATTCCGGCACGTCGGTCTGCTCGCCCCAGACCATTGGCGACGCCGGTGGCAAGTCGCAGTACCAGTCATAGAAGCTCAGGCACGCGCCACCGATCAGCGACAGGTAACGCGAACCTGCGGCATAGCTGACCATCGACATGGCCGGGATCGGCGAGAAACCGACGATCCGGTCAGGGCCATATTGCTTAATGGTGTAGACATTGGAAGCCGCGATGATCTCGTTGACTTCCTCCCAGTTGGAACGAATGAAACCACCCATGCCGCGTTTGCTTTTATAGGAGTCGGCCTTGACCTTGTCCTCGACGATACTGGCCCAGGCTTCGACCGGTGCCATAGTCTGCCGCGCATCGCGCCAGAGTTTGAGCAACGGCTTGCGAATTTTCGGGTACTTGAGCCGGTTGGCGCTGTAGATGTACCAGCTGTAGCTGGCACCACGCGGGCAGCCACGGGGCTCATGGTTGGGCAGATCATTGCGGGTGCGCGGGTAGTCCGTCTGTTGGGTTTCCCACGTGATCAGACCGTTTTTGACGTAAATTTTCCAGGAACAGGATCCCGTGCAGTTCACCCCGTGGGTGGAACGCACGATCTTGTCGTACTGCCACCGCGAACGGTAGACGTTTTCCCAGTCGCGGGACTCCTTGCGGGTTTCTCCATGACCGTCGGAAAACTCGTTTTGCTTGCGATTGAAAAACCGCAGTTGATCCAGTAAATGACTCAAGGTGTATTCCTCTCAGGCTTGCCGCGGGGTCTGTGCCCCGCCCACGCAATGGTTGGATTCGGGTCGTGTCAGCAGGGCGTCGCGGCGCCCTTGCGGGCGTACCACCACCAAGTCACCACAATGCAACTCAGGTAAAAGCCGACGAACATGTAGAAGGCCATCTCCGGGCCGCCGGTCTGCGCCATCGAAGTGCCGAAGGATTTGGGAATGAAGAACGCACCGAAGGCGCCCATCGCAGAACTGAAGCCGAGCACTGCAGCCGACTCCTTGCCGGCATTTTTCATCGCTTGTTCGCGGATGGCAGGCGCTTGCCCGGCGGAGAACTTTTCATGAAGGGTGCGGAAGATCACCGGGATCATCCGGAAGGTGGAGCCGTTGCCCACGCCCGTGGTGATAAACAGCAGCATGAACATGCCGAGGAAGCCGTAGAAGTTGCCACCCGAACCGTTCTGCGGCAGAAAGTGCAATACGCCAAAGACCATGACGATCATCAGGACGAAGTTCCACAAGGTCACTTTCGCGCCGCCGAGCTTGTCCGCCAACCAGCCGCCCAATGGGCGCACCAAGGCACCGACCAAGGGGCCGAGGAAGGCGAATTTCAAGGCGATGACATCCGGGAAGGAAGTTTTGATCAGCAGCGGAAAAGCTGCGGAGAAGCCGATGAACGAACCGAAGGTTGCCAGGTACAACCAGCACATCAGCCAGTTGTGCTTGCGCTTGAAGATCACTGCCTGCTCGCTGAACGAGGCTCTGGCGCTGGACAAGTCATTCATGCCGAACCAGGCAATCAGCGTCACCGCGACAATGAACGGCACCCAGATAAACCCTGCGTTCTGCAGCCACAACTGGCTGCCGTCTGGCAGGACTTGCGGTGCCCCGCCCATGAAGCCGAACACACCAAAGGTAATCACCAGCGGCACACAGAACTGCATCACCGAGACGCCCAGGTTGCCCAGCCCGGCGTTGAGGCCCAAGGCCGTACCCTGCTGGGACTTGGGATAGAAGAAGCTGATGTTGGACATGCTCGAAGCAAAGTTGCCGCCGCCGAAACCGCAGAGCAACGCAATCAGGACAAACACGCTGTAGGAGGTGCTCGGGTCCTGCACGGCAAAGCCCATCCAGATCGATGGCAGCAACAGCGACGCGGTACTCAGGGCGGTCCAGCGGCGGCCGCCGAAGATCGGCACCATAAAGGAGTAGAAGACCCGCAAGGTTGCGCCAGAGAGCCCAGGCAATGCCGCCAGCCAAAAAAGCTGATCGGTGCTGAAGCTGAAGCCAATGGCGTTCAAACGCACAATCACCGTGCTCCAGACCATCCACACTGCAAAGGCCAACAACAGCGCGGGAATGGAGATCCACAGATTACGTGTAGCGGTTTGTTTGCCGGTACGCCCCCAGAACGCGGGGTCTTCCGGGCGCCAGTCGTGAATGACCGGGCCTGAATCAGGCTTTTGCAGAACGGACATGTTCTTCTCCTTGGGCAATGCTGGAAAACGGGAATGGGGTCACTGGCGGCTGCTTACCGAGCCACGGACGTTTGCGGATTTCGCTGAAATACATCCAGGTGAGAGAGACCCAGACCACGCCATACATCAACATGAAGCAGGAGGAGCGCACGCCGGTCAGGTCCACCAGTGCGCCGAACAGAATCGGCAACACGAAACCGCCCAAGCCGCCGGCGAGGCCGACAATGCCGGACACCGCCCCCATGTTTTCCGGGTAGTCGTTGGCGATGTATTTGAAAACCGACGCCTTGCCGAACGCGAAGGCGATGCCCATGACGAACAGCAGCACAGTGAATAGCGTGGGGCTCAAGCCGATATGAAGGTTCAGCGGGCCGTTGATGGTCTGCACCTGCAATTGGGTCTGGGGATACGAGAGCAGGAACAAGCAGATCCAGCTGACCCACAACACCCACCAGGTGACGCTCTGAGGCCCCCAGCGATCCGACATCCAGCCGCCGACGGCGCGCAGTACGCCGCCGGGCAGGGAAAAGCAGGCTGCCAACAGAGCCGCGCTTTGCAAGTTGAAGCCGTATTCCTGCACGTAGTATTTGGTCATCCACAGCGCGAGGCCGACGTAGCCGCCGAAAACGATCGAGTAGTACTGGCAGTAACGCCACACCGCCGGGTCCTTCAACGCGCTTAGTTGTTCACGCAAGCTGGCGCCGGTGGCGCTGCGATGGCCTTTGTTTTCTGCGCTCAAGAACCAGAACAGCAGTGCAGTGATGAACAGGATTGCGCTGTAGACTTTCGGCACCAACTGCCAGCTGCCGGCAGCGATAAGCGCAGGAGCCAGAAACTTGGTCACCGCAGCCCCGGCATTCCCTGCACCGAAGATGCCCATGGCGAAGCCCTGATTCTCCTTGTCGAACCATTTGGCGACGTAGGCAATCCCCACTGAAAACGAGCCGCCGGCGAGGCCAACGAACAAGCCCAACGCCAAGAACTGCCAGTAGGCGGTGGCGTGGCTGATCAGATACAGTGGCGCCACGCAGGCCAGCATCAGCAGGAAGAACACGCTGCGCCCGCCGAAGCGGTCGGTCAGCAGGCCCAACGGCAAACGTACCAGCGAGCCGGTCAGCACCGGGGTTGCGGCGAGCAGGCCGAATTGGGTTTCGTTGAGCTGGAGAAGCTCCTTGATCGGCACGCCGAGCACGGCAAACATCATCCAGACCATAAAACACACGGTGAAGGCCAGCGTACTCATACCCAGCACTAGCCCTTGTTGCACACGCGGTTGGGTCACAACGCTCTCCAGTCAGTTATCCATGGCTGGAGACTAGTGAGGCGCACCCTGCAGAAAATTGACCCACATCAACGAAGCCCATGGCGGTATAAGCCTATGCTGAAGGGCGCTACCTCCAAGGAGGTAGTTCAAAAAGATAATAAAATCCTATATTTATCAGCAACTTAAATTCTCCTTCAGACGTTTTTACCGACTGGGAGCGGCCGACAACTCTTTAGAGGTAGTGCGACCGAGATCGGCTGCAAAACCACCCGCAGCCACCATTTGGAGTTCTACATGCCAGGTTTCCTCATCTTATTTCTGGATCGGCGCTGATGCTGCGCTGGTTGCGCAGCTCCCTGCCCGCTCGTGCGGCGCTAGCGGTAATACTGATCGCCATCCTGGCCCTCGCCAGCTCCCTGAGCGCCGGGCTTATCGCCTGGTTCAGTCAAGGCGATGCGGCGGCCATCAACACCGCCGGTTCCGTGCGCATGGAGACCTACCACCTGAGCTGGAAACTGGCCTCTGGCGCAACCGCCGAAGAAATCTCGAGCATCACCGACAGCCTGCAACAACGGCTGGACAGCCAGTCACTCAAGGCTGTGCTGGAAGATGGCCCGGCAACCGCGCTGCAGACCAGTTACCAACAAATCCAGCAACGATGGAACGCCGATTTACGTCCGGCGCTGGAGCGTGGCGACTCGGCGTTTTTCCAGGCCAACGCCTTGCCTTTCGTCGAGCAGCTGAACCAGTTCGTCAGCCTGTTGCAGCAACAAAGCGAACACAAACAAGGCTGGCAGCAGGCAATCCAGGGCATGGCCTTGTTCACCACCATCTTCATCCTGCTGATCGGTCTGTACGAGTTGCAGTACGGCGTCGTAAAGCCCTTGCAAGAATTGGTGGATGCCACCAAGCGCTTTCGCGACGCTGACTTCAAAGTGAGGGTCAACCATCAGTCGCAAGATGAGCTGGGCCAGTTGGCCATGAGTTTCAACGCCATGGCCGAAACAATCGAAGAGTCGCACCGTACTCTGGAGAGTCAGGTCCAACAGAAGACCCTGAACCTGCAACAAGCCAATGCTGCCCTGGAACTGCTGTACCAAAGCAGCCGCAGCCTGGCTACGCGCCTGGCCAATGCCGAAGGGCTGGATGAACTGATCCGTCGCTTCCAGCAACGCCTGCCTGGCTTGCGTCTATCGCTGTGTTTACGCGGCGCGGTACAGGCACCCGCCTCGCACATGCTCGCCCTGCATGGCGAAAACCAGCGGGAAGTCTGTGCCAGCAGTGAATGCGCCACCTGCCAGAAACACACTAAATCGAGTCCGAAAACTTTCAGCATCAGCAACCAGGGCAACGAACTGGGTGAGCTCAAAGCGTATTTTGACGACGGGCATCGGGCACAGAGTTGGGAGTCCCAACTGATCCAGGCGTTGGCCAACCTGATTGGCACCTCGCTCTCGCTCAAACGTCAGCGCGAACAGGATCATCGCCTGCTGCTGCTCGAAGAACGCACCATCATCGCCCGCGAGCTGCACGACTCACTGGCCCAGGCGCTGTCGTACATGAAGCTCCAGGTCAGCCGCATGCAAACCCTGATGCGCCGTGGCGAACCGGTCGAAACCCTGGAAACAGTCACCGCCGAACTGCGCGAAGGGCTGAACAATGCCTACCGCCAGTTACGCGAACTGTTGACCACCTTTCGCTTGCAGATTCACGACGAAGGGCTGGTGCAAGAACTCAAGGACACCGCCCTGGAGTTCTCCCGCCGTGGGGATTTCCTGGTGCACCTGCACGTCGATACCCTGGCCTTTCAACTGTCGGCCAGTGAGCAAATCCACATTCTGCAAATTACTCGCGAAGCGCTGTCCAACTGCTCGCGCCACGCCCATGCGCAAAACGCCTGGCTGCAACTGCGTCAGGATGGCGAAACCG
This sequence comes from Pseudomonas sp. MH9.2, assembly GCF_034353875.1. Classification (NCBI taxonomy): domain Bacteria; kingdom Pseudomonadati; phylum Pseudomonadota; class Gammaproteobacteria; order Pseudomonadales; family Pseudomonadaceae; genus Pseudomonas; species Pseudomonas sp. MH9.2. The sequence goes on along the minus strand of NZ_CP133784.1, from coordinate 5,504,242 downwards.
TCAGGCTCTCGGTCGAAGACGATGGTCGGGGCTTCAGCGGCAATACCGACAAGCGTGAACACCACGGCCTGACCATCATGGAAGAACGCGCCCGCAGCTTGCACGGTCAACTGCAAATATGTTCCCGAGTGCCGCAAGGCACCCTCGTCCAACTGGAATTCCAACCGGAGTTTCTCGGGCAGCAAACAGAAGGTAGCGTTTCATGAATTTGCCCCTGCGACACAGAATCCTGCTGGTGGACGATCATCCGATGATGCGTCATGGCATCCGCCAAATGCTCGAACTCGAGGATGATTTCGAGATCGTCGGTGAAGCCGGAAACGGTGAGGAAGCACTCGCGCTCATAGAGCCGTTGCAACCCGATCTGATATTGCTCGATAACAACATGCCGCAGATGAATGGCATTGAAACCCTGCGGCGGTTAAGGGCCACGCACTACACGGGAAAGGTGCTGCTGTTTACGGTGTCGGACGCCGAAGATGATATTCGTGACGCGCTGCGCCTGGATGCCGATGGCTACCTGCTCAAGGACATGGAGCCCGAACTGTTGATTCAATACATTCGTGATGCATTGAACGGTGCACTGGTCATCAGCCCCGGTCTGACTCGGGTCATGGCCCAAGCACTGCGTTCACCACCACGCCAGACTGTGGTGGAACTGACCGAGCGCGAACGCCAGGTACTGAAAACCATTGCCAGCGGCTTTAGCAACAAGGTCATCGGGCACAAGCTGGGCATCACCGAAGGTACGGTCAAGGTTCACGTCAAAAACCTGCTGCACAAGCTCGGCTTGCGCTCGCGGGTAGAGGCGGCCGTGTGGGCCATGGAGCATCTGCGCAGCACCAGCTGACGGACATCCCTCTTTGGAGGTAGACCTGCGGAGGCATAGGCCGAAGGGTCCGCGAGCTCTACCATGACCGCCAGCGGAGGTACGCCATGCTGACCCACCCTTCAATCGTTTTAATCTTGCGCCGTCACCACCTGTTCAGCCAATTGCCGGAAAGGGTCTTTCAGGACGTCTGCAATCTGGCCAATCTCAAACATTTGGGCTGTCACGCCACACTCATGCACCAAGGCGATCCGGCCAAACGTTTTTTTTTGCTGGTCAGCGGTCAGATCAAGCTGCACCGGGTCACGGGTGAAGGTCAGGAAAACCTGGTGGAGATCATCCATGCCGGGCAAACCTTCGCCGAAGCCTTGCTGTTCAGCCAGGCCAGACTCTACCCGGTGAGTGCCACGGCGCTGAAGGACTGCGTGCTGGTCAGCATTGAGGGCAGCCATTACCGCAACGCCCTGGAAGATCAGCCGAAGATCTGCCTGGCGATCCTGGCGAGCATGAGCATTCACCTGCACCAGCGCCTCAAGGACATTGACACCCTGACCCTCGCCAACGCCAGCCGACGGGTCATCAATTTCCTGTTCCAGGAACGGGACCCGGTCAACGGCCAGATCGTCTTGCAGGTGTCCAAGCGTCTGGTGGCGTCGAAACTGGGGATCCAGCCGGAAACCTTCTCGCGCATTTTGCATCGTCTGGTCGAGAGCGGCCTGATCACCATGGAGCGCCGCAATATCCGCATCCTCGCCGAAGAGGATCTGGCCGCCTACCAACAGTAGCCGCCCCCGGATTTGACCATGGTCAAGGCACAATGCTGCCAGCCTTGCACACTGGCAGAGTCCATCAGTGGAGAATGTTCATGCCCGATTCAACCCTGCCTTTGGTCTACTCCTGCTCCGGCTGTTCGAATGTCGCACAACTGGCCAACACCTTGGCCTTGCGCCTGGATCGCGCAGGCCTGGCCGAAATGTCCTGCATCGTCGGTGTCGGCGGCCATGTCGCGCCGCTGGTCAACAAAGCGCGCTCGGGACGGCGGATCCTCGCGCTGGACGGCTGCCCGCTGCAATGCGTCGAAGCCTGCCTGAACCAGCACGGCCTACACGCCAATGTGCACCTGATCCTCAGCCATCACGGCCTGCGCAAACGCTATGGCGAGGACTGCACCGAGGAGCAGAGTGATGAGTTATTCGAGGAGATCAAACGGTTGATCGTCGGGGAGGATTGTGAGGAGAAAAACCGGATAATCGTAGCCGCCGAGACGATGGTTTGAGGATCTGGCAGGGTCTTGATGCAATGAAAATCCAATGTGGGAGAGTGTACATCTGCGAAAGATAGCCGGCTGTAAGGCCGCCTTCATCGCAGGCAAGCCACACACCGAATCTGCGTAGGTCACAGCAATGCAGATTCTCACCCCGCCGCCAACCCCTTCCCTGCCCGCTCCAGATTGCGCCACAACCAAACAGGCAATACATCAGGGTCCAGGCTATCGATCAGGTTCTTCAACGCCAACCCCAATTCGGTATCCCCCTCAATCACCAGACGCCTGCGAAAAAACAGGGTGTCAGGGTCCTCCTGACGACTGGCCAGGAGTAAAAACTCCCGCCAGTTGCCACTGATGGTCACTTGCGCCTTTGCTCGCTCGGCGATCTGCAATCCCTCACGCCCCAGGGTCAGGTACCAAGACAAGCTCAGATCTGGAATCCGCAGGCACATCCAACGACCCCGTAGCAGTTCAAAACTGCCGTCGCGCAGCGGCTCGGCGAGGCAGCGATTGAGCGCTTGCTGCAACACCAACCGCTGTACGGCAAAAGGCACTCGGTGCGCCAGCGGCAACAACCGATCAGCACCTTTCAATAACCATTTTTTTCGGTTCAACACAGGCCTGCCTCCTCGACGCGCAACATGCCAGCCTGGCCATGCCAATAACCATTACAGCCCTCAACGAACAGCGGCGGCGTCTCGCCCAGGCGAACCCGTTGATAGGCGGCAATCACTTCCTCCATGCCCTGGGCTCGCGGGCTCAGGCGCAACAGATCGGCACCGCAGGCCACCAGTCCGGAATAATCAGCCAGCAGGTTGGTCACGTCGGCCGACATTGTTTGAATGCCGTTGATGGTGAACAACGGCTGGCCTTCCTGACTGCTCAAGGCCAGGCCGTCGGGGTAGTTGATGCAGCAAAACTGACAGTCGTCCTTGGGTCGGTTTTCCGCCCTGGCGGTAAAGCAGCGTGCGGAATAGGCCAGGGGCAAATGCCCATAGGCAAAGATTTCAACTTCCGGCACCTCACGTCCCAACTCGCGCACCTGCTCGATCACATCGCCAATCAGCGCCGCCGAACACTCCACCGGTGGCACCCAGCGGGTCATTCCGCAGTCCAGCAGTTGCGTCAGCGCATGGCCGTTGTACAGATTGAGTGCCGGGCCACCAACAAAGGGCAGCTTGCGCTCGGCCAGAAACTGCACCGCGCCCATGTCGTTGGCTTCCACCAGCAACTGGCCGTTGTCGCACAGGCGGCGCAGGCTGGAGAGCTCGGAGGCTGCTTCGATCAGCGTCAGGCTGGAAAGCACCATCTGCGCCTGGCTGCACTCGTGCAACTCGCGCCCCAGGCCCAGCCATTGATCCAATGAAAATGCCCGGCGTTTCGAACACACGGTTTCCCCCAGATAAATCACATCCAGAGGCAAGGCCGACATCTCGGCGTAAAAGTTACTGAGTTGCTCTTTGTCCCAATAAAACAGGACCGGTCCCAAGCTGAGCTTCATGTCCAGTCCCTCATTGCCATGATCGATGATAAGCACCCAATGTGGTCTGGCTGCCTTCGGACAAACCGGCCAGCACCTGACGCCATTCATCCTTGACCCGAAAGCTGCCCGGCGAGCCGCGATGGGCATCCAGGGCGGCGCGCCAGACGCGGGTGACTTGTTCCACATAGGCGGGGCTGCGTTGGCGACCCTCGATTTTTACCGCTTCGACGCCGATAGCCGCCAGTTCCGGCAGCAGATCCAGGGTATCGAGACTGGTAGGTTCCTCCAGCGCATGAAAGCGCTTGCCACCCACCAGAAAACGGCCTTTGCACAAGGTCGGATAACCGGCGGGTTCGTCAGGGGTGTAGCGATCGATCAGGACTTCACTGAGGCGTGCGCTCAGGCCTTGGGCGTCTTCGCTCCAGCGTACTGCCTTGGCCGGCGAACAGACGCCACACAGGTTCGGCGATTCGCCCGTGACGTAGGAGGAAAGGTGGCAACGCCCTTCGGCCATGATGCACAAGCTGCCGAAGCCAAAGACTTCAATGGGCACCGGACTGCTGGCGGCAACCTGCCGCACTTGCGTCAACGACAGCACCCGAGGCAGCACGGCGCGGCGAATACCGTAGCGCTGCGCATAGAACGTCAGCGCCGCGGCATGGGTTGCCGAACCCTGAACAGACAAGTGCAGCGCCAGTTGCGGGTGACGCTGACTGGCATAGTTGAGCACGCCAGGGTCGGCGGCGATCAGCGCATCCACGCCGAAGTCGGCGGCGCGATCCACCGCCCGCTGCCAGCGCTCCCAGCCCTTGGGCTGAGGGTAAGTATTAACCGCGACGTAGAGTTTGCGTTGATGTTGGCGAATGAACGCGACTGCGGCATCGAACTGTTTGTCGTCCATATTCAACCCGGCGAAATGCCGGGCATTGGTGTCATCACGAAAACCGACGTAGACGGCATCGGCGCCTTGGCGCACCGCCGCTTTAAGCGCAGGCAGGTTCCCTGCCGGGCAGACCAGTTGCACGGGTAATCCTCATGAAAGAACTCGTCTCGACCCTCGGCGGATACCTGCCGTCCGCAGACTCAGAGCAGTCGAAAATGCGCTGCCAGTCTAGCGAGACCGGTAGACAGGGCATTGACGGTGATCAATTGCTATCAATGCATCAGGTCGGCGAAGGACAGGAACATGACGTTGTCATGCTTGAGAACCTGCTGCCCGCACTCGATCACGGCAAGGCCGTCGGCCCAGCAGGCGGCGCTCAACATGGCCGAACTTTGCTGAGGGTGCAGCTCCACGCTCAATTGCCCATCAGCGCCTGGGGTCAGCTTTGCCCGCAGATACTGCCGACGCTTGTTGCGCTGCAGCCAATCGAACCCGGCCGGCACGGCCAATGGCACAGGCATCACCTCAGTGACCCCCTGTGCCCTGAGCAGAAACGGACGCACGACCACCAGCGCGGTAATCAGCGCCGCCGATGGGTTGCCCGGCATGCCTATCCAGGGTTTTCCAGCGACTTCGCCAAACGCCAGCGGTTTACCCGGCTGGATTGCCAGTCGCCAAAAATCGACGCTGCCCAGCGCTTCGATGGCCTGTTTGAGATGGTCTTCCTCACCCACCGATACGCCGCCAGAGGTCAGCAGCAGGTCGCACTCCGACGAAGCCAGGCTCAAGGCATGCCGGCTGGTCGCTAACTCATCGGCCATGACCCCATAGTCATGCACTTCCACGCCCCAACCGCGCAACAACGCGGCGAGGCTGTAACGATTGCTGTTGTATATCTGCCCCGGCGCCAACGGTTCGCCTGGCTCTCGCAATTCATCTCCGCTGCTGAGCAGGCACACCTGCAACGGTCGGTAGACCTCGACCTGCGCGATTCCGGCACCCGCCAGAAACCCTAGCTCTTGTGCGCGCAAACGCTTGCCCGCCTTAAGCAACAGATGCCCTTGGCGTACTTCCTCGCCCTCCTTGCGCACATGCTCGCCAACGCTTACCGGTGGGCACCAGACTTGCGCGCCCTCGACCCGGCAACGTTCTTGCGGCACCACGGTATCGGCTCCCGGTGGCAATGGCGCTCCGGTAAAAATCCGCACCGCCTGTTGCGGCAACAATGGCGAGCTGTCGCTGGCCCCTGCGGCAATCCGTCCAATCACCGACAGATAACCGCCCGCCGGTGGCAGGTCAGACGCCTTGAGGGCATAACCGTCCATGGCACTGTTGTCCCAGGCCGGCAGGTTTACCGGGGAATGGATGTCACTTGCCAACACTCGCCCCAAGGCTTGATCCAGGGGAATCTTTTGCACCGGTGGCGGCGGCCGTACCTGGCTCAGCAGGCGGCTGATGGCCTCGTCCACAGGCATCAAGTTGCCGCTGTCGCACACCGGGCCGGTCATGAGCGTGCCTCGCAGGCGTCAATCACCTGCTGCGCCTGCTGCTTCAAATGTGGCGCGAAATTACATGGGCCGGTGCGACTGTCCAGTTGCCCGAGCAGGATCTTGTCCCAGGCAGTTCGGCACGCGCCCGGTGAGCCCGGTACGCAGCACACCAGCACCCCATTGCTCATCCCGGCCAATGCCCGCGACTGCAGACTGGACATGCCGATTTCCGCCAGAGACACCTGACGGAACAGTTCACCGAAGCCTTCCACATGTTTATCCAGCAAGGGCAGGACCGCTTGCGGCGTGTTGTCACGTGGAGTGAATCCGGTGCCGCCGGTCATCAGTACCACTTGCACCTTGGGGTCGGCGATCCAGTGGGAGAGTTTTGCGCGGATCTGATAAATGTCGTCCTTGACCAGATCACGGTCGATCAATACATGCCCGGCCGTTTGCAACAAATCCGTCAGCGTCTGTCCCGAGGTGTCGGTCTCAAAGGTTCGCGTATCGCTGATGGTCAGTACGGCGATGTTCAGCGGTTGAAACGTGCGTTGCGCCAGATGGGCCATATCCAAGCCTTCCCGTAGATGAGGGTATGGCCCAGCCTGAACCGGAATCCAGATCGAGCCTATTCCTCCAAGGAGGTACCTCGACAGGGCAACGGGTCAGTGCCGGCCGGCCAAGTATCCGGACGATCGTTTGGGCTCAAGGCGCCAAACGATTTCGTTGCCACACGCCATTCTGCAAACGGTAGTCGAGACGATCATGCAGGCGATCAGCACGCCCCTGCCAGAATTCAAGCCGTTCAGGATGCAGGCAGTAACCGCCCCAATGCTCGGGTCGCGGCAACGTCTGGCCGACGAGGTGCTGTTCGGTTTCTGCCAATAAGGATTCCAGCGCTGCCCGACTCGCCACTGGACGGCTTTGCGGTGAAGCCAAGGCACCCAGACGGCTGGCCAGCGGGCGGGAGTCGAAGTAAGCATCCGAGAGCTGCGGGTCGAGCCTGGACACCTGGCCTTCAATACGAACCTGACGTTCAAGACCGGGCCAGAAAAAAGTCATGGCAGCACAGGGATTGCTCGCCAGTTGCAGCCCCTTGTCACTCTGGTAATGGCCGAAAAACGTAAAGCCTTCATCGCTGAAACCCTTGAGCAGCAGAATCCGGCAATGTGGTCGCCCCGCGCTGTCAACCGTCGCCAAGGCCATGCTATTAGCCTCGACGGGGGCACTCTCGGTCTCACGGGCTTGTTGCATCCACTGTCGGAACAAGGCCAAAGGATCGTCTATCGCCAGATCGTCTTGCAGGCCATCACGGGTGTAACTACGGCGCATTTCAGCCAGGGAAAGGGGCATGGTGGTGATCTCCAGAAGGTTCTGCCCAGTGTGCAAGCCACTGCGCGACACCACCTTGACCACCATCAACACAGAGCAACGACACCCAGCAGCCGTCCCTCACTTGAGCCGCAAACGCCGGGCCAGTTTGTGCAAATTGCTGGGGTCGACCTCCAGAAGCCGTGCGGCACTGGCCCAGTTTTCCCCAGACACGCTCAAGGCGTGGAGAATTTTTTGTCGCTGGTAATCGTCCACAGCCTCGCCCAAGGGCTGGAATGGCACGTCAGGCGCAGCATCCAGCGGCAACTTGGCAACCGAGCCCTGTGACCCCATCGCGCTGTCGAGATCCAGGATCTCGGGCTCCAGCGTCATGATCAGGTTACGACTGGTGCCGCGGCTTAACTGCTTCAACGCGGCTCGACTGATCACATGTTCCAGTTCACGCACATTGCCCGGCCAGGCATAGCCCAGTAGCGCGCGCTCGGCCGCCGGCGACAGACGCAAACCGCGCAGGCCGAGCCGCGCCCGATTGAGTTCAAGGAAATGCCCAGCCAGCATCAACACATCGCTACCGCGCTCGCGCAGGGCCGGAATGGGCACTGGGTACACCGAGAGACGGTGATACAGATCGGCACGAAACAAGCCGTCGCGAATGCTGTCCGGCAAGTGTCGGTTAGTCGCGGCGATGATCCGTACATCGACATGCAGCGGCTTGTCGGCGCCCAGCCTCTGGATCTCGCCGTTTTGCAACGTGCGCAGCAATTTTGCCTGCACGCTCAATGGCAACTCCCCGACCTCGTCGAGAAACAGCGTGCCGCCGTTGGCCGCATCAAAACGTCCGGCGCGATCACTGGTCGCCCCGGAAAAAGCTCCTTTGACATGCCCGAACAACTCGCTCTCCGCCAGTGATTCCGGCAAGGCGGCACAATTGACATGCACCAGAGGCTTGTGACGCCGACGTGAAAGACGGTGCAAACGCCGGGCAAACAGTTCTTTACCGACCCCGGTTTCACCCAGTAGCAATACCGGTAGTTCGGAATCGGCCAACACCTCCAGCTCATTGAGCAACTGGCGCAACACGTCGCTCTGACCGAGAATTTCACCTTCTTCAGCGGGCATCCGCACGTCCTGAGTATCGCTGCGCGACAAGCGCAAGCTGCGATTTTCCTGCTCGAGCCGGGTTACCCGCACGGCGGCCTCGATCTGCAACGTACAGCGGTTGAGCTCCTCCCGCGCGTGGCTGTCGAAGGTCCCTGCATGCAACGCATCGAGAGTGATCGCCCCCCATATCCGCCCTTCCACATACAGACTCACGCCCATGCAGTCATGCACTGGCAACGGTTCTCCGACATGGCCGTCGAGCAAGCCGTCATAGGGATCCGGCAGGCGGCTGTCGGGCTCGAACCAGGTGGGCTCGCGTGAGGCCATGATCGCCGCGAGTCGAGGATGCTGGGCGATGACAAACCGCCGCCCCAGCGCTTCGTGAACCAGTCCTACCGTCGCGACTGGCCTGAGGCTGTCATCGTCCAGACGCAGCAACCCCACGGCGCCACTGTGGAAGTACTCGCGCAGGGTGTGGACAAGCCGTTGCAAACGCACGGCATTCGGCAGCTCGACGATCAAGTCAGCAGCCAGGCTTTCACGCAGCATGGTAATAATCACCCTTTATGGTTCTGTTCACCCTAGGCTGCCAGGGTACTTATCACCACAACAAAAAATTAATCGAGTATTTTCAATAGGTTAACTATGGCATGCCGGATGCAAAAGGGTTGGTAACCTGTGAAACCTAAAAGGAAACCCGATGAGCCTGACCCTTCTGGACCAAAGTCTCGGCCAACTGGCCTGCGACATTCCCGGCGCCACCCGGACTTTTCACGCCTTCAATCTGGACTTCTGTTGCGGCGGGCAAAAAAGCCTGCGTGAAGCAGCCCTCGGCAAAGGCCTCGATCCCCTGCTGATTGCAGACGCGCTCCACGCCTTGCAAGACGCCGGTGAAACCCAACATGACTGGCGCAACGAAACCGAGGAACTGTTGATCGCCCATATCCTGGCGCGCTACCACGCCCGCCACCGCGAGCAACTGCCGGAACTGATCCGCCTGGCCCGCCGTGTCGAGCAGGTCCATGGTGCACGCAGCAGTTGCCCCAATGGGCTGGCCGACCACCTGCGGGACATGCAGCAAGAACTCGAAGGCCACATGCTCAAGGAAGAACAAGTGCTCTTCCCGATGCTGCAACAGGGAATGGGCCCCCGGGCCGCACCACCGATCCAGGTGCTGCGCTTTGAACATGATCAACACGGTGAAGCCCTGGAAAAAATGCTCGCCCTTACCGACAACATCACCCCGCCTGCCGATGCCTGCAATACCTGGCGCGCCCTTTATCGCGGGCTGCTGGAATTTCGAGACGACCTGATGCAGCACATCCATCTGGAAAACAACGTGCTGTTCGTCAAGGCCCTGAACCCTCGCCATTGATCACTTGCCTGCACTACAAAACCCGCGTCGGCCAACCGGTTGACGCGGGTTTTTCCTGGGTTGGATGAAGCTACGATGATGAGATGATCAACCGTGCCAATAGAACATGGCCTTGGCCAGGATCACGATCAACAGCATGTGTCCAAGAATGCTGCGGCGAATCCAGTTGGCGCGGACCGACGTCATCCGTGCGCTTTTCAGCCAATACGCCAGTAGCAAGTAATGCCCGATGATGCTCAAGGCCAGAACGATTTTCAGGCTCAATAGCGTGCCAAAACTGCTGGCCAGCGGCTCACTCAATACACCACGGTGCTGCCACGCCAGCCCGATGCCAGCGCCATACAACAGCAACACCACCCCATGCAGCACCTTGCGCGAGCGCACCGCAATCGCCTGATCCGCCATCAGTTGCCCACCGTTCGCCAACTGCTGGCGGGCGGAATGCCAGATGAACACCTCGAAAAACAGCGTGCCGATAAAGGCGATGGCCGCCAGCAGATGAGTGACCAGCAAAAAGGGATACATCATTGGCAACCTCCGTCAGTTCGTCTGCTCATCCTGGATGGCCATCAACCCGGGTCCGTAGCAGCATCGGTCCATAGCGCCAGGCATAGAGCGCAAACGCCAACGCCCAGCACAGCCCCGCCAGCCATAACGCCCCCAACGGAAACAACAGCACCAGCGCCACCCGACTCAGACATGCCAGGTTCAGCAAAATAAACGCCAGGGTCATGCCTGACGGCGGCTCCAGCGCACGACCGGTATGCCCCAGAGTGACCCGCGCGATCATCGCCAGAATCAAGCCGCCCATGGCACCTATCGTCAGGCAATGCACCGCCAGACTCGGGTTCACCGGCACACCGAAATGCCACAACGCCATGCCCACGCAGGCCACCGCCAACCAGCCATAGGCCAGGTGCAACGACCACAGCAACGGCACGCGCCAGAGCGCCCGATCATGCCAGCGAACCAGACGCAGCAAATGCCCTGCTGCCAACACTGCAAACAGCAGGCCGACCCATACATTGGGGTTAAGCGCAGGTCCGGCGGCATACAACAGCGCCACCAACGGTGAGCCCACCAACAACAAGCGATCAAGCCAGGGCCAGGCGGCAACGCCATTGACCCGACCGAGGCCGCGCTGGGTGAAAAACGGAATGATTCGCCCGCCGATCAAACCCATCATCGCCGCCACCAGCCAGATGCCAGTCAGAACGCCTTGACGCTGCCAGCCTTCATGGCCGTCAACCAGGCCGTACACAGACAACCCGTCAGCCGCGGTCAACAGCAGCAACACCAACACAATCGGGTAGTTCCGTTTCTGCCGCACCTTCCAGAGGGTGAAGCCCATGAGCGCCGCCACCGCCAGCGGGAAAGCCAGCTCCAGAACAGCGAGCAGTGGCCACGGCACATTCGCCAACCAGGCCAGTCGTGCGAACAACCACACCAGCGCCAGAGCCGCCAGCGGTCTGCCGCTGATGCCAGGACGACCGGTCCAGGTCTGCACGGCAGTCAGCAGAAAACCCGCGATAATTGCCAACGCAAAGCCGAACAGCAGCTCATGCCGATGCCACGCCAGCCAACCGCCTGCAGGCTGCCAACTGGATATCGCGCCACTCAAGGCTGCCAGCCAGAGCGGTATGGCCAGCAACGCCAGAAGACAGCCGACCAGGAAAAATGGCCTGAAGGCCAGGCGTAACAGCGGCACAATCGCCATCGCTGTACGGCGGTCAAGTACTTGCATAAAGCCACTCCTCTACCTTACTGCCAGCGGGTAAATCCCAGTTCAATCATTGGTATTAACGATGAGCGATATTTGTCACACATCAAGCTTGCAAACTGTCGGGGGGTTAGATTGACCGTCTGTAGCCCAATACGAGTCTGCAAAGGGCGTGCCCTAAAGCCAATCAGGGCCGAGCCGCCCCGCCTGCGGCGAGTGAGACAAGCACTCTCACCATGACAGCTGAATCATGCAGGGTAAAATTGACCATTTAATGGTTTTTTTAACCATAAAGCACAGGGTGTTTTTAACCTCGGTCTTTGATACCCGCCGTAAATAAGGGCCTCCGGGCATGGCCCGCGTCTTGCTCAAGCATGAAGGCTTTCAAAGAAACTTCCCCCCACTCGATTACCCGGAGTCGTCATGAAAAAAGTCATTCAGCCACTGGCATGGTTTGTGGTTTTGACCTCGATCGTGGCCGTGGCCAGCGGTGTGTCTCTAGGCCTCATTTGACCTGATAGCCGTCCCTCTCCCCAACCTTCAGGATGAATTTTTATGGTGCTTCATCGCGTCCACCACCAAATTCTGCGCAGTCATCATTTGTTCGAGCCATTGAATGAAGAACAGATGGATGAATTAATGAGTACCAGCCACTTGCTGAGCATCGACAAAGGCGAGCCGCTGTTTCGCCAGGGTGAGCTGGCGGACTCGTTCTATTTCGTGATTGCCGGAGCGGTGAAGATCTACCGCCTGACGCCCGACGGGCAGGAGAAGGTGTTTGAAGTCATCGGCGATCGGCAAACCTTCGCCGAAGCGATGATGCTGATGGATACCCCAAATTATGTAGCATCGGCCGAAGCGGTCTGCCCCACTCAGCTCTACCGAATATCCAACAACACCTACATGCACCTGCTGCAGAGCAATAGTCGATTGACCTTCGCCTTGCTCGGCAAGTTGTGTGTACGCCTGCACCAACGGGTCAACGAGATCGAAACCCTGTCGCTGAGAAATGCGACCCACCGGGTCGTACGGTATCTGCTGACGCAACTGATGCGCCTGCAAACCATTGACAGCCAATTCGAACTGCCAATGGCCAAACAACTGATTGCCGGGCATCTCTCGATCCAGCCGGAGACGTTTTCACGAATCATCCGCCGCTTGATCGACGAAAAAATCATCACTCAAGACGGTCGTCAGATCGAGATTCTTGATCGCCTGCGCCTGGAACAATTCGAGTGAGTGACATGCCCATATGTCTGTATTGCCAACACGCGAACCCTTCACAGGAGTCCGAATGCCACCAGTGCGGCATGCCCCTGCCGGCGCTGGCCAAACACGCCTCAGAACGTCGGCAGCGCCGATTCATGTGGTTCTGCATCGGCCTGACGATCTTTTGCGTGACGATGTTTTTCTGGCTGCCGCGCAGCATCAATTGAGCCGCACCGCGATGTTCAAGCCTGGGCTCAAGGCTGAGTCAGCTGGCGATACAGCTGCGGCAAACGCAGGGGTAGTTGTTCAGGCTGGCGGATCAAAGTGTAGCCATTGGCGCCAAACATATACGGCAAGTAATCGCCGGCCTCGCGGTCAATGGTGATACAGAACGGCGTCAATCCCTGACGCCGCGCCTCCAACACCGCCTCGCGAGTGTCTTCAACACCGTAGCGACCTTCGTAGAGATCCAGATCATTGGGCTTGCCATCAGTCAGTAGCAGCAACAGTTTGCGCCGCCGCTTGCAGCCACTCAGCAGTTGCGTGGCCTGGCGAATGGCTGCGCCCATGCGCGTGTAATAGCCTGGTTTAAGCCCCTGAATTCGGCCGCGAGTGTTGTCGTCATAACGTTGGGTGAACGATTTGAGCTCCTGCATGCGCACCTGCTGACGACGCAGCGAGGAAAATCCGTACAGGGCGAAATCATCCCCCAGCACCGACAAGGTTTCACCAAACAGCAGCAGGCTGTCCCTGACCACATCGATCACGCGATGCTCATCGTTCAGGTGGGCATCGGTGGACATCGACACATCGGCCAGCAAAAGACACGCCAAGTCGCGACGCGTTTGCCGCTGCTCCATAAACAGCCCCCGTTCGGCGCACTGACCATGCTCACGTTCAACGTGAAAATCCAGCCAGGCCTGCATGTCCAGCTCTGAGCCCTGGGGTTGCTGGCGTAACCATTGGCGGTCATTGCGCAAGTGCTCGAACTGACGCCGCAAACGGTGCGCCGAGGCCTTCAGCCGTGACGGCAACGGTTGCGCCTCGCCATCGCGCGGCAGCATCATTTGCAGATTGACGAAGCCGTCCTGCATCTGCTGCTTGCGGTAGTCCCATTCCGGCAACTTGATGCCCTCGCCCAGCGGAATATCGTCGACATCGGCCGGGGGCAAGTCCAGGTGCAGCTTCAGGCCGCCACCTTTGCGCAGACGCGTACGCGACAGGGTCAACTCATCCAGGTCCTCGGCGATTCTGGCGGCGTCCGGGTCTTCGCTGTCGTCCGACCAACGATCCAGATCCACGTGTTCGGTCCAGCTGAACAGGTTCTCCAGACGCACCACCAACAGCCCGCCTTTGCTAGTGCTCTCGTCAATCCGCTTGGCGCGCTTGCGTCCGCCTTTCTGCTCGCCGGGAGGCGTAGCCAGATACTCTTCCGACTCTTCGCTCAGATCGGCGGCCTGCGGACTTGCGAGGTGCTGCGGTGGGTATAGCCACAACGGCAGCGGCCAAGCCGCCCGTTCACAGCGCGGAAAATGTTCGACACTGCCCGGTACGCGCAACGCCTGGCATAGCGCCCGCTCCAGTGCCGCTTCGCCGGCGCACAACGATGCCGGATCCGGGCGCAATTGCAGATGGGCATCGACCAGGCGTTTATAGCGAGAATGCAACGCGGGGTAGCGCTGCAGCAGCATCTGCGTCCAACGCTGATTGTCCCGACCCCAGTGACGCATCTGGCCGGCCTGTGCCGCCAGCAGCGCCAGCCAACGATAGAGTTCCTCATTCAATGCGACCTCAGGGAAGACCGCGAGGCTCGACGGTAGACGAAGATTATTCTCGTCGCACCAGGCCAATGGCACTTGCTTGCAGGTACCGGCGATCTGCTGCAGCACGTTGCGGCGCAGCAACAGATCACGGTCGCTGGCGGCTTCCAAACCTATGCCACTGGCGCCGCCCATGGCGCGAAACAACAGCGCCAGCGGTCGTTGCTGACTGACCAGCTCAACCCGCGCTTCCGGGAAATCCGGGCTGGCGCGCCGCGTGATGAAGCGATGCCAGACACTGCCTACCCACTCTTCCAGTTCGACGGTAAAGGCCATGGGATTCGTCCTTTTTGGACACCAAAAAAACGGCCCGCTGTATCAGCCGGGCCGACCTTTTCTAGCCGTTGTACCGGCTCATGAAGGGACAACAGCGGCCGGGGCGCGCATGGCTGCGCGACCACGCTGCTTGAAACTGAACAGATAACAGAGCAGCCCTGCGAGGAAACCAACACCGCTGGCCAGACGGGCCCAGAACAGCACTTGCAGATGATCGACAGTGGCCATGAACGGCAACGCGACCCCATCGACCGGCCAGCGTTGCAGGTAGATCTGGACAGCCCCGGCAGCGGTGAGGAACAGCGTGATCATCACCATCGATAGGGTCATCAACCAGAAGCCCCAGATCTCGAGGGTCTGCGAGCGCTCGTCCGCTGCTTCACCGAGCCCGCGCAAGCGTGGCATGGCGTAGCTGATCAAGGTCATCACGATCATCGCGTAAGCACCGTAGAAGGCCAGGTGGGCGTGAGCCGCCGTCAGTTGCGAGCCATGGGTGTAGAAGTTGACCGGTGCCAGGGTATGCAGAAAACCCCAGACGCCAGCGCCGAAGAAGGCCGTCACCGTGGTGCCCTTGGCCCACAGCGTCGCCGCGCGGTTCGGGTGTTGCCGACGACGTTTCTTCACCATGCTGAAGGCGAATATCACCATGGCCAGGAAGGGCAGCGGCTCCAGTGCAGAGAAGATTGAACCGACCCACAACCAAACCTCAGGCGCACCGATCCAGAAGAAGTGGTGACCGGTGCCGATGATCCCGGTAATCAGCGCCATGGCGATGATCACATAGAGCCATTTTTCGACCACTTCCCGATCCACACCGGTGATCTTGATCAGCACGAAGGCCAGCATTGAGCCCATGATCAGCTCCCACACGCCTTCGACCCAAAGATGCACCACCCACCACCAGTAGAACTTGTCGCGAGCCAGGTTTCCGGGGTTGTAGAAGGAGAACAGGAAGAACACCGCGAGACCGATCAACCCGGTCATCATGACCATGCTGATGGTGGTCTTGCGACCTTTGAGGAGGGTCATCCCGATGTTGTAGAGGAAGCCCAGACACACCACCACAATGCCCATCTTGGTGATGGTCGGCTGCTCCAGAAACTCCCGGCCCATGGTCGGCAGCAGCTCGTTATGGGTCAGCCTGGCCAAGCCCGCATAAGGCACCAGCAGATAGCCCAGAATCGTCAGCACACCCGCGGCGGCGAATACCCAGAACAGGATGATCGCAAGCTTGGGACTGTGCAGTTCGCGGTCGGCCTCTTCCGGAATCAGGTAGTAGGCGGCGCCCATGAAGCCGAACAGTATCCAGACGATCAGCAGGTTGGTGTGTACCATCCGCGCCACGTTGAAGGGAATGGCCGGAAACAGAAAGTCCCCCACCACGTATTGCAGGCCCATGATCAAACCGAACACCACCTGACCGAGAAACAGAATCAGGGCAAACACGAAGTAAGGTTTGGCCACGGCTTGCGAGGCGAATTTCAGATGTGGATTAGCAATACTCATCTCTCAGCCCTCCTTGTTTGGCGGCCAGCCATTGGTATTGATTTTCGAGCTCCATTTGAGGAACTCGGAGATGTCGTCCACTTCCTGATCGCTCAGGTTGAACTGAGGCATCGCTCGCCGACCTGGTACGCCCAGCGGCTGCATTTTCATCCAGGCATGCAGAAAGGGTTTGAAGCCCTCCTCTCCACCGCGCCGTTGGAACACGTTGCCCAGCTCAGGCGCGAAGTAAGCGCCCTCGCCCAGTAATGTGTGGCATCCGATGCAGTTGTTTTGCTCCCAGACCAACTTGCCGCGTACCACCGACTCGCTTAATTGCGCTTCATTGCTGCGCTCTGGAAAGGTCTGTTCCGTGTGATAGGTCAAGGCCAGAAATATCAGGAAAAAGAACACGCTTCCCCCGAAATAGATATTCCTGGCCATGCCTTTTGTGAAGGTCTCTGACATAGCCGCTTCCTCTTTGCTTGGCCTGTCCATGATAGGAAGCTAAGGGCTGAAACCTGCTTGATGGCGATCAAGAAAGTCAGATGGTTTTAGTCGGGTATTCACATCAAAAAGTCGCTCGACTTGTATCCGTCCAGCCAAGTCATCTACCCAGCCCTGCAAAGCCAAGACATGGTGTGCACTTAAATTTGATCTGACCCCGAAAAGTTGGATGCCTTCTATGCCCGCCGTGCTTGAGTCCTGTATTCAACAGGGCTCAGACCGCTTAGCTTCAGCCTGATTCGCGAATGATTGTAGTAGTGTATGTAGTCGCCCAGCCCTGTTTCAAGCTCATCGAGATTGTTAAATTTGTTCAGGTAAAAGAACTCGGATTTCAACGTGCCAAAAAAACTTTCCATAGCCGCATTGTCATAGCAATTTCCTTTGCAGGACATGCTTGGCTTTACTGCATGCTCGTTCAGCATGCGACGGTAGACGGGCATTCGATATTGCCATCCCTGGTCGGAGTGCAAGATCGGTTTATCGCGCGGCCGCAGTCGCTTAAACGCTTGCCGTAGCATCGCACCGACCATGTCGAACAGCGGGCGCCTAGCGGTCTTGAAGGCGATGATTTCGCCGTTGTAGAGGTCAAGGATCGGTGAGAGGTAAAGCTTCTGCCCGCCGACTCGAAACTCCGTCACATCGGTTACCCATTTCTGGTTCGGTCGTTTGGCATCGAACTTCCGTTTCAGCAGGTTCGGCGCTACCTGGCCCTCTTCGCCTCTGTAGGCGCGGTATTTCTTGAGGCGCACACGGCTTTTCAACTGAAGTTCGGCCATGAGGCGCTGAACAGTTTTGTGGTTCACGAGATGACCACATCGCCGAACGGCTGCGGTGATACGGCGATAGCCATAACGGCCCTTATGCTCCTCGAAAATTGAGCAAATTCTGCTCTTCAGAACCGCGTATTTATCAGCGGCTTGCTGCACCTTTTGTTGATAGTAAAACGTGCTGCGGGCCAGGCCGGCCACTTTAAGAAGGCCTTCCAGAGGATGCTGTTGCCTCAGTTCAATCACGATTTGCGCTTTTTCCGCTGCGCTAATCGTTCCTTCACTTGAACCAAGGCATCGAGCTTTTTTAAATAAGCAATCTCCATCCGCAACTGGTTCAATTCGACCAGCAAATCATCACGCGTACGAGCTTCGTCGTCCGAAGATTCAGGCTGAATGGACGGGATGGGTTTTTTCATACTTTTGTGAAGTCCGCTTCCTGGCTGCCGGGACAAGGCATCCAAACCGCCTTCATCATACCGACGTTCCCATTGGCCAATAATGTCGAATCTCCGGATATCAAACAGTGCGGCGGCCTGGCGATACGACAGTTTTTCCTCGCGCATGCGTTGCAAAACACTCAACTTGAACTCAGGGCTGTAATGGACTTTCTTCTTGCCTTTGATGCCCGCGATGCCCAGCGCCTGATAAGCCGAAACCCATTGGCGAAGGGATGAAAAATTTACGCCATGGCGGCGTGCTACATCCCTTAACCCTCCAGTACCGGAGCAATAGTCCTGTGCTGCCGCTAGCTTCGCCTGCTCTGTGTATTTTTTCATGCCCCCCCCCGATGGTGATGTCCAACTTTTCGGGGTCAGATCAATTTAAGTGGGCACCAGCTCTAGCCTTTTAAGCGGGTATTTCATGCAGCCACAATGCCGTTCCTACTCCAAATCCTTCAAAGCCCAAGTCATTCAAGAGTGCGCCCAGCCCGGAGCCTCGATTGCCAGCGTCGCGCTGCGCTGAGCCATAGCCTCAACGCGAACCTCGTCCACAAATGGATTCGGGTGCAAACGCAAAAAAACACGGAGCTGCAACCTGCTTTTATTCCGTTACCCATGCCGCTGGCCGGAGCAAATTCGCAAGCGGCATCACCGAATATCTGCGTTGAAATCCCACACCCGCGTGGCACGGTCAAAGTGAACTGGCCGACCGAAAGCGCGGCAGCCTGCGCGACCTTTCTTCGAGACCTGCTGCGATGATCCGCATCGACTCCATCTGGCTCGCCACCGCGCCGATGGACATGCGCACCGGTACCGAAACCGCTCTGGCGCGGGTGGTGGCGGTGTTCGGTGCGGCGCAGCCGCACTCTGCTTATCTGTTTGCCAACCGCCGCGCTAATCGGCTGAAAGTGCTGGTGCATGACGGCGTAGACATCTGGCTCGCAGCACGACGACTACACCAGGGACGGTTTTTCTGGCCTGGTGTCCGACACGGCTCAGAACTTGAATTGGACGCTGAACAACTCCAGGCGCTGGTGCTCGGATTACCGTGGCAAAGAGTCGGTTCCGGCGGTGTTATAACCGTGCTTTAGAGCCCTGTCATGGCCGACTCGCCAGCACAATTGTCCAATCAGTCTATCGTCACCCAAAGTCTCCTCTGGCAAAATCAGCGGTATGACTTCTCTTGCGAAACTTGACCAATTAGACCCTGAGCAACTGCGCGCCTTGGCTGCGCAGTTGATACAGCGCGTCGTGAGTCTTGATCAAAAAGTCGAGACGATGGACAAGCAGATCCACCATCACAAGGCAGTCAACGAGATACTGGCCCACGAGATTGCACTGCTCAAGCGCTTCAATTTTGCCAAGCGCAGCGAACAACTGAGCCCGGCACAGGTCAGCTTGCTCGATGACCTGATCGATACAGATATCGCCGCCATCGAAGCCGAACTTGAAGCCCTGCACTACATCGCCGCGCTGTACGAAATAGAGCGTGAAGTAAAAGAGTTGGAACCGGACATCCAACAACGAATACGGCAGGAAAAAGCGGCACCGATTATCGATGTGCTACATGCCTGGATGAGCGCCCAGCGCCAGCTTGTGCCCGAAGGGTCAGCCATCGCCAAAGCTTTGGATTACAGCCTGAAACGCTGGGTAGCGCTGTCGCGCTACCTCAATGACGGGGCCGTACCCATAGACAACAATTGGGCGGAGAACCAAATCCGGCCTTGGGCGTTGGGGCGCAAGAACTGGCTCTTCGCAGGGTCGTTACGCAGTGGAAAACGGGCGGCGGCGATCATGAGCTTGATCCAGTCTGCGCGGCTCAGCGGGCATGCTCCGTATGCCTATTTGAGGGATGTTCTCACGCGCCTGCCGACGCAGCGGGCAAGTGAGATTGCGAAATTGCTGCCGCATAAGTGGGCGCCCGCTTAACATCACCCGGCAAGAGAACTAGAGAACGGGGGAAAGACCGCCATCGACCCTTAAATTGATGCCCGTAATGTACCCCGCGATTGGGCTGGCAAGGAATGCAACGGCCGCTGCGATTTCATCCAACTGGCCGACTCGACCTACGGGAACTTGAGCAAACATTGGCAGGACAAGGCGTTCGATTTCTTCCCATGGCGCATCTTTGCTGCATAGGCCTCGCTCATCGGCTACCTCGCGAAATCGCGCGTCAAGTGTCGAGCTGTGTATCGTACCGGGAGAGATAGCATTGACTGTCACTCCATCAGCCGCTACTGCTTTTGCCATGGATGCAGTCATTGCGTTGATCGCGGCCTTGCAAGCCGAATAATCTGGCGCAGTGGGTGGTGGCATCGTTGCAGCAAGGCTGGAAATATTGATCACCCGCCCCCATTTCGCTTCCTGCATTTTGGGCAATAAGCGCGTCGTGACCCTTAGAGCAGCAAGAACATTTCGATCATAGGCGGACGCCCATGAGGCAGGCTGCGTATCATGCCAGCTTTCTTTCACGCCACCCGAGCCGCCAGCGTTATTGATCAATATGTCTATCGATCCGGCGAGCTTTTCCGCCGCCTCTACCAACTGCTGCACCTCGTCATCGTGTGTAAGATCACCCAGCACAACATGAGCACATCCGCCCAAGGCAATGATCTCATTGGCCACTTTTTCTGCTTGCGCTTCGTCGCGACCATGGACGATGACGACGGCTTTCTCAAGGGCGAGTTTCCTGGCGATTGCTTCGCCAATCCCTCTGCTGCTGCCGGTGATCAGCGCCTTCTTACCGCTCAAACTCAAGTCCACGTGCCAGTTCCCTTTTACAATACTGTTAACTTCGTAAGGTAGAACTAGATGATGGACAAAACCAGTACGCACCTTTATGTGCCTATCCCTCAGGAGGAGCGTGAAATCTGTCTTGGGGCCGAGGGTTCAGTCGCGCACGTGGTTCGTGTGATTCAGATGATCCAGGGGCGCTGGAAATTACCCATTCTTTTCAGGCTCTACGCCGATCCCTCAATGCGCACGTTGCAGCTAAAGCGGGATTTGCCAGGCGTCACGCAAAAAGTACTGACGGAGCAACTGCGGCAGCTGGCTAATGATGGTCTGATTGAGCGGGTTGATTTCGGTGAGTTACCTCGGAGGGTTGAATATCAACTGTCGAAAATGGGTAGGCAGCTTCTTCCCGTTCTCATAGCTACGCGTAGGTTTTCGGTAAGCCATCCGTCCTAAACTGCAATCGAAAAGCAAGGTGTGGTCCGCAGACGCTTACCTCGACTTATCGGCTCAAGGCGTTTATTCCCATCGCGATCTGTCGCCTTTGCTCGTTGTATGTTGTCCCTGGCGGGCCAAGGGTGTGCCAGGCGGACCGCATGTATGGTCTTCGCAGACAAGTCAGCTCCTACGACCTAACGGCCAGAAGCTGGGTCAGTTTTGTATCGGTACTGACTGCGAAGGCCATGCGGCGCGGAGTGCATGACCGACCAGGGTGTGTGGTCTTCGCAATGGGCTAAACCGAGTGAAGAACTGCCGCGTATGATCGAGCAAGTTCAAACGTTGTACACATGTCAGCCCACGCGCGCGACGACCGAAATTTTTGCCGAAGTTCTGCGTTAGAAGTTGATCAGCAGGCACCATTAGCAAGTTTTTTTAGCCTCAGCGATTTCAAATCTCGTCATCAGCTCCGCGTAGCGGATATCAGCGCTTCGGTCGATACCAATGGCCGTCCGATAGAGCTGGATCGGGAATAATCCCACCAGACATTTAGCTTTAATTGACTGACCAAGGGTACTGGAACAGGTTTTTTGTCTACCAAAACTGCCCACGCATGTACCTATTCATTGCTGCTCGATTAGCCTTTAAGCATCCGACGTGAAACTCAACAGTTACGTTCCCCGTATTCTCCTTGCACGCCTTAACTTTCGCGATTAGTGCGTGGCGATTATATTCGTACCATTCAATCGTTTTAAGATCTTCAGGAGTATCTCTTGCAGCAGCCAAGTTCTTTTCTTCTTCAAGTTTCCTTTGACTCATACTCGTAGTGTAAAATGCAGATCGTGCATTAGTACACCGCGTGTAGTGCGGCATAGGATTGTACTTTGTTGGGTGGTCGCAGCGACGTAGGGTTCGATATATCTCGGATGGATTGTCGACAAACCATTCAACCGTAGGTGCTTTGTCGTCCCCGCCGCATCCGACCAACAAAGAAGAGAAAATCAGTACAACAGAGAGTCTTGCACTCAAACCTGTAAGTTTTGACAAGTACATGGGCTGCAGTGTTCTGGATTTGTTCATGCCGATCTTCTCCCTTAAAAACGGCGACTTTGCCAAGCCAACCCAGCTAAAAATGCAGGAGAGCCCAACTTTTGATGTAGGATAAATCCGAATTTTTTCTGCGGCCCTATACACCTGCTTTTTAACCCTATTCATCGGCCTCGGCGTCTGGCGCCATAATCACAACAAACGCGCCGCCATCATCCCTACCCGCTTCAACCGCCAACGCCGCGAAATGACGCTGTGGGCCATTCCCAACTACCTAACCGAATGGGAAATCTGCCGCTTCAAGGAAAAAGGCCAAAAGGCGTTCCCGAGGCAATGCGTCGATGGTCGGAACCGTTGCTTTTTCAGGTTGGTTAAGCGACCGACACCAGTGTCAGCCCCACAACCGCGGCCAGTGCCACCGCCCAGCTCAGCATTAACCTGCGCCACAGTCGCGGCGCGTGGCGCATTTCCATGAAGCCGTCGGCGATCAGCCAGGCTTTGCCAACGGCGACCAGCAAGATGGCAATGGACAGCGGCAGAGTCGCACCAGCGTGCCCCAGTACCACGGTGCACACACTTAACGTGGCCAGCCCTGCCCAGCAGGCAATCAGAACCCTGGAAGCGGACATGAGTACCTCGTCAATTCAGGATGTAGACCAGCGGAAACAGCACCACCCAGATCAGATCGACCATGTGCCAATAGAGCACGCCGGATTCCAGCCCGCTGCAGTTGTTGGCGCAATACAGACGACGCCGGCAACGCTCGGCCAGCCAGCCTAGAATCAGCATGCCAAGCAGCACGTGGAGGAAATGAAATCCGGTGAGGATCCAGTACAGAGTGAAAAAGGTGTTGTGCTCCATGCCCAGCCCTAAAGCCAGAAGATGCCGGTATTCAGTGAGTTTCAACACCACGTAGACACTGGCAGCCAGCAACGCCGCCAGCAGAAAGACCGCGCCGCAACCGGCCCTCGACTGCCTGACCTGTTCCTGAGCCAGCGCGGCGAACAGTCCTGCGGTGAGCAGACTCAAGGTCATTGCCAACCCAGTGGAACTGTTTAGCAACTGGCGGCTTTCGCTAAACATCTGGGGTTTCAGTGCCTGGGTCCCCGCGAACACGAGGATCAGGATCGCGAATACCGAGAGCTCGGCGAGGATAAAAAACCACATCGCCAGATCGCCCGGTAAATGTCCCTGAGACGCGGTAGCGGTTTCAGGAGAAGTGGACATCAACCACGTCCATCAGCGCGGCAACGGTCAGCGGATCATCGCTCAGCGGTTCAGCCAGACAGGCCATGCACGCCTCACGCGGGCTCATCCCGGAATGGATCATTCTTGCCGTGAAAATTAGCAACCGGGTGGATGCGACCTCTTCCAAGTCATGTTGATCCAGCCGTCTCAGGGCCTGTCCCAACCTGAC
This sequence comes from Pseudomonas sp. MH9.2, assembly GCF_034353875.1. Lineage (NCBI taxonomy): Bacteria > Pseudomonadati > Pseudomonadota > Gammaproteobacteria > Pseudomonadales > Pseudomonadaceae > Pseudomonas > Pseudomonas sp. MH9.2. The sequence goes on along the minus strand of NZ_CP133784.1, from coordinate 5,480,623 downwards.
CACCTGCGCCGCCAGCGCGACGTCCACCTGGGCCTCTCTGGCGACAATGCGCTCTTCATCGGCCACCGGCGGATAGCCGAAGCGCATCGCCACGAAGCGCTGTCGGGTGCTGGGTTTCATGCCTTTGAGCAGGTTTTGGTAACCGGGGTTGTAAGACACCACCAGCATGAAGGACGGCGGCGACTGCAGAATCTCCCCGGTGCGCTCCAGGAACAGCTCTCGACGATCATCGGCCAGCGGATGCAAGACCACCACCGTGTCCTGACGCGCCTCGACCACTTCGTCGAGGTAACAGATGCCGCCTTCACGCACCGCACGGGTCAGCGGCCCATCCTGCCACCAGGTGCCCTGTGCACCAATCAAATGACGGCCGATCAGGTCGGCAGCGCTCAGGTCGTCGTGGCACGCCACGGTGTACAGCGGCAGTTTCAGCCGATGGGCCATGTGCTGAACAAACCGGGTCTTGCCGCAGCCCGTGGGGCCTTTGATCAGGACCGGCATGCCATGTCGCCAGGCTTGCTCGAACAGCGTCTCTTCATTGTCCAGTGGTTGGTAGAACGGTTCGGCCTTGTGTTCGAAAGAATGCGTACGGTCCATGGGCACCTCATGCAAAAGCAGGACTCAACAGCGAGTGTGAGGGCCACGCTACGGGTGCCCATGACAACCTGGCAAGCGGCATGGCCGGCAAACTTGATCGCCGTCAAACGGTGCGTGAAAACTGCCCTTTTTGCTCGCCGCCGAGATAGGCATCAAACGCCATAGCGGCACTGCGCATCATCAAATGCCCTCGCGGCAATAGCACCAACACATCCTCGTGAATCTGCAGCAGCCCGTCGCTAACATGCTCGTCCAGTTGCGCCAGCGCATCGGCAAAGTACTCGGTAAAGCGTATGCCATGCTGCGTTTCAAATTTTTCGAAACTGATCCGGCCGTGACACATCAGATCGCTGATCAGCTCGCGACGCAGCATGTCATCGGCGCTCAACCTGTAGCCTCGATGCACCGGCAACAACCCCTGATCCAGACGCGCGTAGTACTGGGAAAGCTCCTTGACACTCTGGCTGTAGCTGTCACCGACCTTACCGATAGCGGATACGCCAAGGCCGATCAAATCGCAGTCGGCATGGGTTGAATAGCCCTGAAAATTGCGTTGCAGGGTGCCGTTTGCGCGGGCTAACGCCAGCTCATCTTCCGGTAAGGCGAAATGATCCATGCCGATATAGACATAACCGGCCTCGGTCAGACGGCGGATGGTCAGTTCAAGCAATTCCAGCTTGCGCTCAGGTGGCGGCATGTCCGCTGGGCGAATCAGCCGTTGCGCGCGCACCAGTTCCGGTAGATGGGCATAGCTGTAGGCGGCAATCCGGTCCGGACGCAGTGCGATGATCTTGCCGAGGGTGACATCGAAACTCTTTACGGTTTGCAACGGCAGGCCGTAAATCAGGTCGACACTGACCGACTTGAATCGAGCCTGACGAGCGGCCGCGACCAGCGCATAAATCTGTTCTTCGCTTTGCTGCCGATTAACTGCAGCTTGCACGTCGGGGTCGAAGTCCTGCACGCCGAAGCTCAGGCGATTGAAGCCCAACTGGCGCAGCGATTGAATCTGCTCGGTGCTGATGGTGCGCGGGTCGACTTCAATGGAGAACTCGTGATCATCACTGTCATCCATATCAAAGGCTTGATGCAGGCAGTCCATCAGGTCAGCCAACTGCTCGTCGGTCAAATACGTCGGCGTGCCACCGCCTAGGTGCAGTTGCGTGAGTTTGCGGGTGCTGTCGAACAAGGCCGCCTGCATGACAATTTCACGTTTGAGGTACGTCAGGTATTCGACGGCGCGATGAGTTTTCTGGGTGATGATTTTGTTGCAGGCACAGTAGTAGCAAAGGCTTTTGCAGAACGGAATGTGGATATACACCGACAGCGACTTGGGAACGGTCGCCTGATTACTGTCCCGGGCAGCGCGCTGGTAGTCGTCAACGGCAAACGCCTGATGAAACTGTGGCGCGGTGGGATAAGAGGTATAGCGCGGCCCTGGGCGGTCATACTTTTCGACCAGGGCTCGATTGAAATCAAACGCAGAATTCATGATCAATCAACTCTCAGTTGGGTTAATGCCTTGCATCGCCCAAATCCTTTTCAAACAGGTTGCAGATGGCATCCACTTCCGGCCGACCGGCAGGAAGAATGCAAATAAAACGGTCTGACAGCTCAATCAACCCATCCCGACTCAATTGCTCCAGCAAAGGCCAGGCGGATGAAAAGTACTGGCGAAAAATAAGTCCATAACGCGTTTCGATGGCATGGATATGCAGCTCAAGGTCACACGCCAGGCGCTCCATGACCATTTCTCTAACCTGATCACCGGCCTCACAGCGCCAGCCACGACAGGTTGTCAGCTGCCCCCGGTCCAGTTGTCGCTGGTAGTGCTGCAGATCGTCAGTGTTTTGCGCGTACAAATCATCAATCTGACTGATGGCGCCTATCCCGAAGCCGACGTGATCGCAATAGCCGTGGCTGGTGAAGCCCTGACAGTTACGGCGTAACCGGCCTCTTTCCTGAGCGATCGCCAGATCATCATCGGGCCTGACAAATTGCCCCAAGCCGATGTAGTGGTAGCCTGCAGCACCCAGTTGCTCAAAACATATCTGGCGCATCGCACTTTTATCGTCCTGGCTGCACGGCGCTCCGACGTTGTCCCCGATCACCGGCCGATAGCGTTGTGGCGGCTGGGCATAGTCGAACACCTGGAGCCTGTCCGGCTCCAGCGCGATAATGGTCGCCAGCTTCAGCGCGAAGCTCTCGGGCGTCTGCCATGCATGACCATAACCGAGATCAACATTGATGGATCGATAGCCGAAGGTGCGCGCGGCATCGATAAGCGACTGGATCGGAGCCGGGTTCTGATAACAGGCAACTGACATTTCACTGTCAATACCGATGTCTGGAACACCGATACTGACGTGATTGAAGCCCTGATCGCGCAGCAAACCCATAGTCGCCCAGTCAGTATGGTGAAGATCCACCTCAATGCTGTAGTCGCCGCAATCATGGTCGAGAAAGTTGAACCTGTTGCGCAGATGTCTCATCAGCCGCTGCACATCGGCAATCGCGGGTGTACCGCCGGCCAGATGAAACTGCTCGACCCGTTGCTCGGCACCCAGGTGGCAACCGACCAGATCGATCTCATGCTCCAGACGTTGAAGGTACTGTTCGATACTGCTGCGCTCACACGCGATATCGCGCGGGGAACACACCGAAGGCTTCAGGCTGGAGGGTAACTGCACGTTCAGGGACAGCGGGCGTTGTTTCTGACGACTGCCGCGCAATGCACGAAGCAAATCCAGAGAGCCTATACCGCCATGAAATTTTTGAGTGTCAGCATGACAGTTTGGGTCGAGCACGCCGTGATCGCGCCGAATGTTCAGCTCGCTGGGGGTGTGAAATAAATCGAGCATGACGGTCTCCGAGACTGGCTGCGGGTCGCCAGTGTCAGGGTTTACCGGTCGATGCTCCTTGATTTGTATCAAGCACCTGCCTTTTGCGTAACGTGAAAAGAATGATGACGGGGCTGCAAAGCGAATTCGCCCCCTCACACCTCTATCCGACGCACGCTATTGACCCTCTCCAAGAAGACCAAGCCGATAAGCCCATTGCGTCATATCTGCAGCGTTGTGTGCGTCCAGCTTTTTCATGACATTGAGTCGATGGGTCTCCACGGTCTTGAGACTGATACACAAGATTTCGGCAACATCGCGATTACGGGACCCTTCGGCGACCAATTTGAGTACCTGGCGCTCGCGCTCGGTCAGTGTAATGCCGCTGGCGGTTTCACCGCTATTGCGCAGAGCAATGACCTGGGAGGCGTCGAGGCCAGCATCAATAAAGATCTTCCCTGCACGAACCTGGGTGATCGCTTGCAGCAGGTCATCTCTGCGACTGCGCTTGAGTACATAACCGACCGCGCCGGCTTCCAGCGCCAGAGCCGCATTGTGCTCGGAGACGTCGGATGTCAGGGCTATGATCAATATTTTCGGCCAGCGTCTGCAAATCAGGGTCAGTGCCGACACCCCGTCGAGCAGTGGCATCTTCAGGTCCATCAGGACCACATCGGGCTGCAAGCTGCGACACAGGGCAATGGCCTCATGACCATCTTGCGCCTCACCCACCACAACTATTCCAGGGGCATTGGCAAGCAAGGCGCGCAAGCCTTCGCGGATCATCCCGTGATCGTCGACGATCAATAAACGGCAGTCAGGCATTGTTTGGATATCCAGTCTCGGAAAGGGCAACAGGCTGGCGGGCAGCAAGGATCGAACGGTGTCTGTCCAGTTGCAGCATTGCGGCGGTCATCGCCGGGACGTTTGATTGCGAGGCAGCTTGTTCCATCAAAGCAGCACTTGTTTCAAGACCCTGCTCTCCGAATTGTCCGGCGCTACCCTTGAGGCTGTGAGCGATACGCGCGACTGCGCCATGATCGGACCGTACTACGGCATCATTGAGCTGAGCCAACAACGCCAGGCAATCTTCGATGAACAGGCGCTGCAAGCGTGGCGTGCGCAACGGATCCTGTTCATCGACCATCGATAAGGCAGGCGCAATGGATGCCGTCACTGTAGGGGGCAGCGAGGGTGCGACAGTGCACAACTCCATCCCGCGCTCCAGCTGTCGCACAATCACGCGCGTTATCGCATCGAACAACTGCATAGGCAGCACCGGCTTGGCCAGGTAGTCATTGGCACCGGCCTCAATAAAACGCTCACGATCACCGCTCATGGCGTTGGCTGTCAGGGCGATGACGTAAACCTCCTCATCCAGCGCACCCGACTGCCCGGAGCGCAGTTGACGGACCGCTTCCATACCGTCCATTCGCGGCATTTGCCCGTCCATCAACACCGCATCGAAAACCTTGCGGGCGAGTATTTCAAGGGCCTCGACCCCGTCGCGGGCCAGGCTGACCCGATGGCCGAAACGTTCCAGGAACAGCTGCGTGATTTCCCGATTGGTGGCGATATCATCGACGACCAACACATCAAGACCGTATTCATGACGCTCAAGGGTCCGCAAAGGAGAGAGCGCTTCGTTGAGCGTCGGAGTGGCGCCACTCTGGACCTCGCACAAGCTCCGATAGAAATGCTGGCGACGCAGCGGCCTGACGACACACGCTGCCAGGCCATGGGCGCGCAGTTCATCGGCAGACATCAACGACTCGACATGCGAAGCCATCAGCACGATGCGCGCGGATGCCAGCTGCGGATCAGCACGGCACAGGCTGGAGAACGCCACACCATCGACGAAAGGCAAACGCCAATTCACCAATACCAGATCGAACATGACGCCCAGTTGTGCTTGCTCACGCATCATTTTCAATGCATCTTCAGCAGACGCGGCCCCTTGGCACAGCATCTGCCACTGGCCGAGGATCCCCATCAACGCCTCTCGCTCATCAGCGTGCTCATCAACCACCAAGGTCCGTAAACCCCACAACCTCGGGGCGTCGGCCGCCCGGGCCGGGCAGTTGGGCAATGGCAACATCAGGCTGAATGTCGACCCCACACCTGGCTGACTCTGCAACTCGATAACACCGCCCATGAGGCCCGCCAGACGTTGGCTGATCGACAAACCCAGGCCGGTGCCGCCGTACTTCCGAGTGGTGGATGCATCCGCCTGCAAAAAAGCGTCGAACACGGCAGCCTGTGCCGCCGGTGCAATACCGATGCCGGTGTCGACGACCTGAAACCCGAGCATGTCATCGTCACCCCGCCAAACCGCCAGCTGGATCGAACCGCAGGCCGTGAATTTGACGGCATTACTCAAGAGGTTAAGCAAAATCTGCCGCAGTCGCCACGGATCTCCCATCACCTGCCCCGGCACATTGGTAGCGATCTGGCAGATCATTCGCACGCCCTTTTCAGCGGCGCGCGGTGCCAATAGCTCCGTAACCTCTTCCACCACCTCAGTCAGATCGAACTCGATCCGCTCGATATTCAGGTTACCTGACTCGATTTTTGAGAAGTCCAGAATGTCGCTGATCAACGCCAGCAAGGCTTCGGAATTTTCGCGTATAGCCTTGACGAAATGCCGCTGCTGAGGCGCCAGCGGCGTGTCCGCCAATAGATGGTTCATGCCAATGACAGCGTTCATCGGCGTACGAATTTCGTGACTCATGTTAGCCAGGAATTGGCCTTTGAGCTGATTCGCCTGGTCTGCCGTTCTACGGGCGGTTTGCAGCTCGTGAGTGCGTACTTCCACCAGATTTTCCAGACCGGCTTGCTGGGCCTGCAATGCATCGAGCAATCTGTTATAGGCCATGGCGAAGCGCCCGAGTTCGTCTTCTCGAACCACTGGCAAACGGCGCGACAGGTCGTCACCGCGAACCGTGAGTTCAATTTCCCGGGCGAACAGGGCCAATGGTCGTGCCAACTCCCGACGCAATACCAGGAGCAAACCGAGGGTCAGCAAGATGAAACCGATCACCGCAAAAGGCACTTCTCTGAGAATCAGCCCCAGCGCACCAGCGCGTAATTGCGCTTGAGGATAGAGCGTCAACAGATACCAGTTCGGTTGATTCAGTCGAGCGATGACCATAGGTGTGTCGTCATCGAAACGACCGATCTGCGGGAAATCGGTCTTGACAGAAAAGCCCGCGACCAGATGTTTCAGCGCATCCGGAGATACCGCGTCCATCGACTTGCCGGAAAGGTCGGCAACCCGTCGACCGTGTGCATCCAGAAGCAGACTTGGATAGCCGTTGAGCAACTGCTCAATACGCGCCAGACGTTCATCAAGCTTCAACTCATAACCCGTCATGAACAATGGCTTGCCTGACGTATCCCTCGATACCACAGCAACACTGATTAACTGTCGATTCAGCAGTGGGTCGTAGTTCGGCCCATCCCAGACAACATCGGGACCGCCGGGTGTCAGACGTTCAAACAGTTCCCGTAAATGAGCGGTGCGAGCTTGCACAAAACCTGAAGGGATGTCGACCTCGGTGGAGAAAGCCGCGCCGACCTCTGGAAAATAGAAAAACGTATCCACGGTCATCGACTGACCGGCAGTACCAAACGCTTCAGCCGCAGAGGCTGCACGGGCCAACACATCAATGCTGACGGCGTTGTCCGCATCGCTTTGCTGCGCCTGGTTGAGTACCCAATGCATGGTGCTGCGCTGGAAAATGTTGCTGCCAAACTCTTTGGCCGCGCCGTTATTCCAACGCGTCATGAGCCGCTTGGCGCCCTCCTCCGCGTCTCGAAAATCATCGTTATCCACGCTGGAGAGCAGGCGCAGGCGCTGACTGAGATCATCCAGCGCCTCGCTTTGCAACTGCTGATAAGTCCGCCAGGCGCTGAGCCCGGCGGCCACACACCAGCTCAAGGCCAGAACAAGCGCCAGTACGCAGGTAATGCGCAACGCCAGAGAATTTCGCCAGCCCTTCATCGCATGCCGACTGTGCTAGAGGCAGTACTGTCAAGCTTTGCAGCAACCCCCATCTTGTTAGCAATGTCACGAATAGCCCGTTGTGCGGCCGCATCGTCGCGCAGCGACACCACCAGCAGCCTCTGCCCTGTCCCACCAGTCCCCGTTTGCAGCGGCTCGCGTTGGGTAGCGAAACCTAGCGTGCGCAATTGTGCTTCAAGGTTTCTCAAGCGCTTCTCGTTGTCATAGATGCCAAGATCCAGACGCAGGCCTTCACCCGCCGCAAAACCTGTATCAACCGGCCTCGGCGTCCAGCACCAGGCGATTTGCGTTGGCGGCTGAATACTCGCAAGACTTTGCTGAACCGGCGAACCCTGGGCTGCCAGACTGACATTCATCGCTGCTGCCTGAGTGTCCATGGCTGTGAGCTGCCCTGCGATGCTGTTCAATCGTTCATTGATAACGTTGACCTGTATCTGCAACTGATCGGCCTGGCGATACTTGTCCAGCAAAGCCTGCCCTCCCTCCTGACGGTAGGTCAGCTGAATGCCGATCAAGTTCTCGCTGCCCATCACATTGCGCTGGCTAGGGAAGTCATTGACGGTAAAGGTGTGTTGCCCCCCGTTGAACAGCCGCAGGAAATCCACGAACGCGCGGTCTCCGGTCCAGTGTTTGGTCAGCTTGAAGTTGGCGAAGCTGATTTCCAGAGCGACGTCCGAACAGGCTCCCGGCGCCCAGACAAAACTGGCGCTGGTCGGGAAGTTGAAGTTATCCAGTACCGTTGAACGACCGCTGCACTGCATCGTCAGACGCGTCTGCTGCGGCAGCGAACGGGCGCTGATATTGACCTGCGATGGCGTAGCGGACAGCTCAACCACCGCCGCGGTGGCCTGCAGCGTCGCAATACTCTGCTTGAGCTCGGCCCGTTGCGCGGCCAGGGTCTTCTGCTCGGCATCCAGAGCCTGCTTGCTTTGCTGCTCGGTAGCTAGTTGAGCCTGGCTTTGCCGCTGAGCACTGACGAGATCGTTCTGGGCATGTTGCATGCGACTGACATACGCATAGAAAGCCCCAGTCAATGGAATCTGAACGCCCAGTGCTTCACGCCCGCTGTAGCGCTGTACATCGCGCTGCAGGAAGGCTTTCACCGAACCATTCATGAAAACCGGCAGCTGCCCACGATCGCCATAAAGCAATTCATTGAGCATGACCGGATCGCGCACACCCTGGATTGAGCTGAGCAACTGGCCACTCCAGTCACTTTGCAGACGGCAGGCCGCCACTTCGGACGCGTAGTGCGAGGCGAAATCAAGCTGCCCCGTTAGCAGCGACCAGACCACATCCTCTCGCGGATCAGGACCTTTGAGTGACTGAATCAAATCGACACGAATAGTATCGGCATCCCAAAGCGGCGCAGATTTGACTGCAGGATCGGCACCAAAGCCCCAGGTATCGAGCGCGACCTGGAAAGCTTGCGCATCGCTTTTCTGCAGGTCGATGACAACACCTTTCATCAACTGCTGAAATTTCGCCAGGGTTCGGGCCTGTGTCAGCTCGTCACGCACGACATTCACGCCCGTTTTGACAGAACCTCCACTGGCCATGCCCTTGAGCACATCGCCGCCCAGGGCGTTGGTGACTTTCAAGCTGCCCAGCGCGCCAGCATCGGCATGCAGATCGTCGTTACTGGCCAGTTTGAGCAGACGATCCATCGCCACCGCCCGACTGGCCCATGGAGCCCGATGTTCAATCGGAATCAGCGCAAACCGCTCCGCACTGCGGTGCAGCAGCTTGAAGAACGGATCATTGGGAGTACCGACCACACTCAGGGTTTGCTGCCAGTCGCTACGGGTTTTCAATCGCGTTTGCGCGCTCAGCAGGCTGCCCTGGATAAAGCGATACCAGGCATCCTGGGTATCGCTCTGATACTGATCCAAAAACCGTATCCTTTGCGCCTTCCACACATTCTGATCGCGACTGGCCCGACCCAGTTCATCGATAAAACCCAGAATCGCACTGTGCCCTTGCAAGGTAAAGGCCCCGGAAAGGCTCAAACCTGGGTTGTCGGTGTCGGCCCAGTATTCGCTGAGCAGGATCGGCTGTAGATTGCCCTGAAAGTCCGCCCACGCCGTCAGCCACGCCAAGGGACGACCCTCAAGGCCCATGCTTTCGAGCTGGCCCAGCAAGGCAGCCCGCTGGGTCTGCATCTGCGCCATATCGGTTTGCCATGCCAGGTAAGAGCGATAGCTGGTCCCCAGAGTCACCAGTTGCCCGGCGCTGATCGTGGTTTTAGAGCCGTAGATCAGATTCAAAAAACCCACCTCCGACCCTGGCACCGGCAGTTCGTCCATGGACTGATTATTCAGGCGTGCGTCGAGCAGATTGATCCGTCGCACAAGAAACTCTGCGTAAGCGGCAATCAATCGAGGGTCACCGCTGTTCAATGCGTTGCGCAGGTTTTGCGAAATGAAACCATCGAATACAGGGGTGCGTATTTCGCTGTCGAAGAGCCTCACGTAATCAGAACGATAGTGTTCCTGTACTTGCTCGATGTGGCGTGAGAACGGCAGCAAACTACGCCAGCCACCCTGCTGCTCGTTAGACAGGTTGATCAGCGCCTGCCGGAAACGGCGCAACGCATCCAGATCGGTTTCCATTCCGCCTGCGAAGTCTTCAGTAGCAGGAGGCTCGTTAAGCGCTTCGGTGAGCACCGCCTCGGTGTGACGGTCGGCATAAATCATTAATGCGCCGAAACCGACGCAAAGCCCCAGCCAGCCAATGACTGCGGCATGAGCGAGCAGACGCCGCCAACGATGCCAGCTATCAATGGACTGATAAGCATAACGTTGCCCTGGCAACAGCTGCCCCAGCAGATCATGGCTGAACCAGCCTTCATGCTGAGCGTCGGCATCCTGCCCTTGAGCCGTAAGGAATAGCCCGCACAGCAGAGGCGGCTCGCTGTAGGGATTCGCGTCAAAAGCCGGCAACAGAAGCTTTTCAAGACGCGGCCGCAAATCACCGATGCGTTCCGGCAGGCTAAAAGCATCTGGGTCAGGCACGCCGCGCACGCCCAGCTCTATGCGTAGATCGAACAACCGCTGGCCAAGTCCGCCAAACATTTCATCGAGAAACGCGCCCGCCCCGCCAGCACGGTGCTGGCTGAGCAAGCCAAAGGGTTGCTCACGCTGTGGCGGTGTCAATGCGGCACCCCACTGCGCAAAACCAGGCACGGCTTCGGCACCCGTAATGATGAAATACACCGGTAGCCGGGCACCGAAAACCTTCACCAAGTCATCCAGACGGCGACGCAGATTGTGTCCCTGCTCGGCCAAACGCTCATCAGAATCGGTCAACAGGCGTTTGCTGTCGATCACCAGCAACACACCGTTGAGCGGCTCGCGACGCCGCGAACGCAGCAGCCAGTAAAGCAAACGCCGCCATTCCGGGCCAGCGTCGCTATTACCTTCAGCCAAGCGGCCTGCAGGATCGATGATCACACCCCGTTCGAGGAACCACCAGTCGAGCGTTCCAGTAGGCATTGCCTGCTTGCCACGACTGGTCGAGCGCAATGCCGAAGTCAATCCACTGTTGACCAACACGCTGCTTTTGCCACTGCCACTCTCGCCCAGCATCAGGAACCAGGGCAACACGTACAGCGGTGAACCCAGTCGACTCAGACGCGAATGGCGCAGCATGCGCACACCGCTGTTCCAGTCCAGATCCAGGTTGGGAGCCTCATCGCGACGACTCTGTGGCAACTCGCTTTTCATTCGCGCACGCAAGCGCCAGGCGTACCAGCGTCGCCCAATCCAGCGAGCGGCCAGAACCAACAAAATGGTCCCGATAAAAATGGCCGGCACGTACCACAGCGGCCAATCCTCATAGAGCGCCAGCCCCCAAAGCACCAGCGCAAAACTTGCCAGCAGCAACACCCAGAGCAACAAGACCCCCGCTTTCTTCAACATCAGCGCATCTCCAGCAATTGGCTGACTTGTCGACCCAGCGAGAGGTCGAAACTGATGTAAAGCACGGTCAACACAATCAAGGGAATCCCAATCAGCAGAAGCAGCGAAATACCGGGCAAGCCACGGCGTACCACACGAACCCGTTTCGGCAACTGGTCTTCGGGTTGTTCAAAGAGATGGCTGGTGGCATCCAGCGGCACCATTTTGTTATCGAGGATGATCCGTTCCAGGCACAACCGGCGGTACTGAGCCAGCTCGCCACCCGGACGTGTCGCGTAGCGGCCCTGAAAGCCGCTCAACAACGCCAGGCCAAAAACCTCACGGGCACCCACCGCCGCTTCGGGCAAAGCCTCCAGGCGTTGAAAGAACTCAACGCCGGCACGACTGGTTGAAAAGTAATGACGTTGCAACGGCGCACGACGCCATTGTGCAGCGCCTGGCCAATCACGAGACATGGCTGTTTCGTCGATCCAGGCCACCACAGCGAACAGCGCCTCGCGCACATCAGCCTCGGCAACGTGCAATTCGCGGGCACGATTGGCAGCGGCGTCGAGCAACACGATCAGCCCCGGCGCGAGGGTTTCGTAGGATTGCGCAGGATCGATGACGCCGCTCTTGGCAGCATCAAATATCGACATCCAGCATTCAGCCAGGCGGGGATTGATCATGTACGCACCACCACCAGATCGATGATTAAGTCAGCCGGCGGCTGGGGCAGGAAAAACGCAGCCTGATGCTCGTGCTGCAGCGCTTCCCAGCCATCACTGAGTGTCTCCAGGCGGAAGTACAACGCCCCCGCTACCCTTGGCAGGCCTTGTGGGGGCACCTGCAGGTAGATCAGTTCAATACCGGGCAACGCGCGATTGACCAGCCCTTCCATGACGCTGACCGCCCCCAGCTTGCCATCCAGCGGTAAGCCCTCGGCCAGCCACACAGGGTCGACCGCGCTGCGAGCCACCAGGAAATAACGATGACGCGGGCCGAAAAAGGCGTCCGGCAACTCGGCTTGATAGAGACCTTCCTGCAATTGCAGGCGCACAAGCAACTCGGAGCCGATACTTATTTCATTGAGTTGCTGGCCGATCAGGGCCACCAGGGCAATGGTCGCGACCCCGGCCTCTTCATGCTTGTAAGGCGGCACCAGCAAGCGGCCATCAGGGGTTTCACCGAGCATGTCGCAGACGTCGGAAAACAGGCTCAACTCACCGACCAACTGGCGCAGGGTGCCGTAAAGCTGCCACGGCGAAACCTGCGGCGTTTCCAGCATGTGGGTCAGCAATGGGCCATAACGGTTCAGTACCGCCAGGGCCATCAGATGGTTGACCTGAGCACCGTCGAAATCGCCCCGACGCGATTCACCCGGCTGCTTGTACACCGACAGCTGTCGCGCCCGGCCGACCAATTCGTCGCGAACTTCGCGCAGGGTTTGCAGCAACATCGGTGAGGCTGCCAGGTTGACCGACGGCGGCACATAGCGCTGCGCAGGTCGCACGCGGTCGCCGTCGAGGTCAAGACGGGCAATCGGCAACAATTCATACGCGCTCAGATGCTCCAGCTCGTCTTCCCAGAACAGCCGCAACACGTAAGACATTGGGCGCACCCGCGCTTCCGGGGAATTGCCGAGACGGTCACCGATCACTTCCGGGTCAGCGGCCACGACAAAGCGCGCTTCCGCCCGAGAACCGTCGGACAGTGTCTCGAACACTTGCGCGTTGGCATCGCCTGGCAGTAAGCGGCGCAGACCCACAAACAGCGTGCGGCCGCCACTGAAGTCGCCCAAGTCCAGGGTACGCGACTCCAGCACCGCATTACCTGGATACTCAGCCAACGTGCCTTCGGGGAAGCGCACCGACAATTGATCCAGCAGGCACTGTTTGGCAACCAATGCAGATTCGTTGATCTTCAGGGAGATCAAGCCCCACGGGTAAGGATGGTTCAACTCCGTGGTGCGGGTCAGACGATGCTCGATACGGGCATCGTTCTGTTGAAAATGCTGAGGCTGGAGAAACAAGCCCTGGTGCCAATACAACAACTGATCGATATTCATAGGGCTCGCGTTCGGGCAAAAGATTGAAAAAAAGTGGCGACTGCAACGCTCACGATAAAAAAGTCAGTCCTGTGCGCCCGGCAGGCGCACCTCGCCTTCTCTGGGTTGCACAGGCTTGGGCAGCGCAAGACGACTTTCCTTGCCACGCAGCAGAGCCTCGGACCCTACGAGCAGGTCAATGGCGATGGGGCGCGGCGTGGCGGTCCAGGTTTTGCTGAAGAAACCAGTGGAAGTAACGTCGACGCCGATCTGATACAGCTTGGCGCTGCGCATCGGGTCCAGGTGGGCGTAGCCTGCCGAGATGCCGACCATCTTCGCGCCCTCGAGCCGAGGCAGACTCAACTGCTTGCTCTGACCCGGCTCGATGAACAGCCGCGTGAGGCCGATCATTCCGGTCGGCGCGCTGTTCATCAGCAACAGACTGCTCAATTGCTGGGAACTGCCGGTGTAGGCCGAAAACGCACTGATCTGATCGAACTGCGTGACCACCACCAACAGGTTATGCGCCTGGCCGTCGTACTGATTGAGATCGTTATCGGCGGTAAAGCTCAGCTCGATGGCATTCTCGGTGTAGTCCCATTTGAGTTCGGTGAGGGCCTTTTGCTCGGGGGTGAGTTCCTGGCTGCTGCAGGCGGTGAGCAGCAGACAGAGTGTGAGCAGTATCGCGAATACCTTAATCATTCGAGCACCAGTGCTTGTGTCGGCGCTTTGCACCTATTGAAAGCAGTGAAGCGGGTCGTCACCCCTCCACTTTTAAGCATGTTCATCACACCACTCCTCTAACCCAATTTTATCCATTCGCCATCAGGGCGACTGTTACTTCAAGGTGATTGACTCAGGACATGACCATGACCACGGTCTGGCTTGGCGCAGAGACCATGCCCATGGTGTTGGGCGGGGTTCCGTTGTGAGCTGTCTGAGAGGTGAGCCGCACGGCGGGCATGCCACCAACCATGACCGTGGCGCTGCCATCAATAAACGCCATCGAGCCCATTATTTTGCCGCTCACCACGCCCCCCGCCGCGCCAGCCTGATCGCCATTGCTCAACAAGACCTTGCTCATGAGATTCATTGCAGGCAAACCACAGACCAAAACCGCCATTACCAACCCGCCTGGATCAGCCATGGATGTATCAGCCGTATTGGGATAAGGCATTGGCATCGGCCCCGCAGGCGTAGGCGTTTTGCAGATGTCAGGCACCGTGGAATTTGCGGTCGCTCCGCCATTGTTGAGCATGTACATAGCTACGTCCTTTTCAGCCCAGTTTGATTCGTTCGCCGCTTACGGCAACGGTGACTTCGCCAAACAAATCAAGCGTCTCGCCGCGCAGGCTCCAGTCTTTGTCGACTCGCTGGCGAAGCGACCCCGAGGTCAGTTCCTCATGACCTTCGACTTCACGGCGGCTCTGAATGTAGCTAGCGGTATGTCGCACAGCTTTTTCGCAATGCCTGATTGCGCTGTCGTTGCGCTCGCTCCAATAGTGGTCAGAACGCTCTCCAGTGACGCTGAGCGTCGTGACGCCGACTTGAGCCTCAGCGAAATGCGCCACCGCCTGATCGGCACGCAGTGCAAGCATGGGGCCCGTATCCAGCGAAAGGCCGTCTCGGGCTTCAATGCTCAATGCGCCGCTGGGCAGGTTGAAATGCACGTCACCCTCTACACGCAGTTGAGCAGGTTGCAGTTGAGTGCGCTCCAGAACGCTAAGGATGTAGCCGTCCTCCCCCGCCAGAGTAATAAGCACCGTGTCGCCGACGGCAGGCTGAAGCAGGCAACCCATGGCCGGTTTCAACCAGTAGCGATAGCCTTGAGTGCTGACGACGCCAAAACGTTCGCCGCTGACCGCATTGATCTGTGCATGGCGCAACACAGCAGGGGTGTCGATAAAGTTCAGGGCTTCTTGCATCGCTGGTTCCTATAGGGTTGGTAGCCAGTGTTGCGCCGCCAGGCGCTCGCTGTCTTCGGGACGGATGGCGTCTAAGTTGGCACCGCGCCAGTCACAATGGGCGAGGTCGGCGCCGTGAAAGTCGGCACCGTTGAGGTTGGCGTCGATGAAGCTTGCCTTCGGCGCATGAAGCTCCTCGCACAGCGCATACTCAAGCGAAGCCCTGGACAACATTGCATCGGATAAATCGGCGTTATTGAGACACGCCATGTTCAGACTGGCCTCAGTGAAATCGGCACCTGACATCTGCGCATTGGAAAAAATAGCTTTGTCCAGGCGTGCGCCTTTGAACACCACTCGTTGACCCTGGCTCTGGTAGAAAGACGCTGACTGGGCATCGCACCCCGTGAAATCCGCATCCGTCAGCGTCGAACGATCAAAGGCGCATTGATGGAGGACAATTGCGGCGAAACGCGCCCGCTCCAGCAGACAATTGATAAAGCGTGTCTGTGACCAGCGAGTTTGAGCGGTTTGCAGATCAGTCAGGGTGCACGTGTCCCACTGACTGGACTCCATGGTTGCCTCGTTGAAACGCGCGCGGGCAAATACGCTCTCGATCACCGACAGACCCTTGATTCTGGTCTTGCGCAAATCCAAGTCATTGCCACAGCAGCGCAGCCATAGACCATGATCCAGTCGGGCACCTAGCAGGCTCGCCCCGTTTAACGTGCAATCGGTCAGCATTGAGTCCGTAAACGTACAGTCGTCGAATTGCGCTGCGGACAATTCGCTGGATATCCACGAACAGCCGTCAAGATGCGCCTGGGAAAAGATGGCCCCACGCGCATTGACCCGCTCAAAACGGGCATTGCGAAGATCAATTGCGCGGTAGTTTCCGCCTTCCAGATCAAGGCCCACTAACGGTTCATGATCCGCGACCAGCATTTGCAACTGGTCAGCTGTCAATGTTTGCTTAGACATGGGCGAGATCCTCTTTCAGACGACACCGCCCTAGCAGAACTCGATCCAGTACAACGTCCTTGCCACGGACCGCTTCGGTCACGACACCGAATAGATTGCTACCGGTCAGGTCCGCTGCGTCCAGTTGCACTTTACGTAACCGCGCCTCCATCAGATTTGCTCCTTGCCAACGGACCTGCCTGAGATCACTGCCGGTGAAGTCAGCCTGTACCGCGTTCAGGTGGTAACCGTCGCTGTCTCGCAGATCGCAGCGACTGATAAGCGCCTTCTTCAGAGTCGTGCCTTTTAAACTGGCCCCCCGTAGATTCACGCCTTGAAAACTGGCCCGCTGTAATTGCGCAGCATCCAGGCAGATACCGGACAACTGGCAACTTTGATCAAGGCGAAAATTAGCTGCCTTCACGGCTTTGGCATCCACTGCAGTGCCGGTCACTTGCGACCAGGACGCTTGCTCAAGATCGGCGCCAGAAACCTGCAAACAGTCCACCGCGCAGGCATGCAGGCTGGATTTTGACAGGTCGGCTTCAACGGCACTCACCGCCGTCAGCGTGCAGGTGTGAAAGCTTGCACCGGCCAGTCCGGCACGGGTGAAGTCGGCGTTGTCCAATGCACAGTCGACGAACTGTGCTTGAGGCAGGATGGCCGCTGTAAATTGTGTTCGCAGGAGGCTGCATCCGGTGGCGTAAAGTTCACTAATCCTCGCGCCACTGAACTTCGCGTCGTCAATATTGCAATGTTGGAAGAACGCACCTTTCAGGTGTGCTTCGCACATATTGACCCGGGTTAGATCACAATCGATGAATACTCCATCATTCATCGCGGCACCGTTCAGCTTTGCATCCTTGAGTTGGCAACGTTCAAAATACACGCCGCTCAAAACTGCGCCGCTCATGTCGACGCCAGAAAGATCAATATCCAGAAAGCGCTGTCCGATCAACGATTGTGAGGCCGAGTGAGCGGCCTCCAAAAGCTCGCGAGTCCAACTAACAGCAGGTAAGGTCGATAGAACCTCAGGCAAATACTCAGTTCCCCCAGTTAGTTGCGAGGTCATTTCAGCGATTGCACGAGTGATTTCAGCTTCCACCGATTTGGCTTGGGTAAGCCCTTCTTCAATTTTGGCTTGATATTCAGCCTTTTTAGCGGTCGACAGGGGCAGTCGAGAAACCATCGAGAACGCATTAAATTGTTGGCCCGCAGCTGTGCTATCAGCAGAAGCTGCCTGACCATAAATCGATTCAGCGCTACGGTTCATGCGCTTGGCGATTTGCTCAACATAAAGGTGCGCCCGTTCGAGCGCTGCTGCGACCGATGCGCGAAGATCAGCCTCAAGTGCGACCGCATCGAAAATCGGGACCGGCGCTATCTCGCCTCGCCTTATGGCGGCGGCAAAACCAGGGCGAGCCGGAGGCGGATACTGTGACGGGTCAAATGGATGCCCCAAACGACTGGCAATTTTCTTTGCTGACTCGATGCCTTGTTGATGCATATTAGCGACTTCTGCATAAATTATATTTGCATCCGCCTCAAGTGCGCTCAAGATAACTTCGTCATCAACTGGCAGTGAAACCATTGCTGCCTGGAGGGGTTCGACCTCGGCTTGTGGCCACAGTTTGTCGACCCATTCTTCCTTACTCAGAATCGGGTCGTTGCGCCGCTCACATCCCACACCCAACGCTGCGATGTCTTGCGCATCGGTTTCGTGAAGCGGCAATTGTGCTCGGTACAGCAGCAACTGATATTCCTCGTTTGGAAACAGCCAGACGGTGTCCAGGTCGAGTAATACCTCAGTAATATTCAGCGCCGAGTCCGCATGCTCGACAAACAACCGGGGCCTTAGCCCGGGCAGCGTCCCCGTCAATTCTGGAAATCGGGCGTGCATACCAATCACCGACCATGCCTCATCCCCTCGCCAGTATTGATTGTGGCATTGATCCTCAGCGACTTCGTTGAACCAGCGCACGTCGGTATCCGCCGGCAACCATGGAGCACCGTCAGCCTGCCACCGCTCATCAACCGTCCCGATGAATGAACGGCGTTCTGAGCATTGAGGCGGTAGCGGCAGAAAACTGGCCAGCGGTAGACGCTCTAGAGGGCTTCGAAGTCCTGGTAAAGGATATTCGATTTGGGCCAGCGCGCTACCGGCAATCCGATCCGGTTCGTCTACGTAACCCACTCCATCAGGATTATCTGAGAAACCAGCGCCCCCGAATGCGTGTTCAAAATCCAGCGCGACAGCATCAAGCCGAGCCGTCGCAACGCCACTCCAGCCCGTCAATTCGCGCCTCCACACTCGAGAAGGGAAAACGTGAAGGGTTTTGTCGCAAGACCCTATTCGAACGCGGACAGCCATACCATCGCGTTGCTTTTCGTTAAGCGAAAAAGCAAGCCCATGAACGGCAAAAGTGCCGACGCTTTTTTTTAATCCATGATCAAAAGGTTTACCTGAAAATCGTGAGTTGATCCACTCAACACAAGCCTCGGTAGATAACGGGTTTCCGCTGGCATCAATCAAGATGCAAACAGTGGCTACCAGATACGGCACCTTCAGAGCCTGGTAGCGGGCGGTCAACAAAAGACAATGCTCATCCAGCTTATAGTTCATATACGGCGTCCTCGGAGAATGAATGCCGCACGGTCAGGGAGCTGGAGTTATCGCTGCCAACGCCCGAACAATCTGGGCCGCGTTATTTTCAGCCGCTGCGGCCGCATTAATTGTTTTGGCCGCCGCCTCTGTTGCTTTTTGCACAAGACCAGCGGCTTTCATGGCCGCTATCATCGCAACTTCCTCTACCACTACACTCGGAACAAACGGAACACCTTGTTTGGAGGTCAGGCTTTTGAACGATAAACATGCGATCTGTGTAGCGCTTATCGACTTGCCCACCTTGAGAAGCTCCGTCGTGCAGTTTTTGAAAATACCCGTATTGGAAACAACAAGACTGCCATTGATATTGACATCGGCATTAATAGAAACCGGAATCGCTGAGTTAATGGATATCCCGGACGGTGTTAACGAAATACTGTGCGGCCCGCAGCTAAAAGTGACCAAGGCCGTTGTGTTATGAACGTGGGTACCTGTCGTTACCGTAGAATTCACTGATAACTTCGCTTCATTGACGTGGGATTTCTGAGCGTTGAGCACTTTTTCCGCCCTCGCCGCAAGTAACTCTTCACATCCATGTTTAAACTTTTTTACTCCCGGATGTAGCGTGTATGTCGTTTTGGGTCCGGCAATACTGACGGCAACCTCCCATCCCATGACACTCAAGCTTTGCTTCAGCAAACCTATCGACGCAGAGGTCTGCTCCAGCGTCGCCTCCATTTTTATTGACCAAGACGGCGTAAACGTCGCAGTCGGTGCGATCTGATAATCCTGGAATCTCCCGGTGTGCGAAAAAGCAGGAAAGACGTCATGCGATTTTGCTGATGCCGCCGGCTTCGTGGATGTGGATGTGGAATCAGTCGCGGGAGGGGCGTCACTCTGCTTACTTTGCGAGCCATTTGACGAAACGCTGAATCCGCCTCCCATGCTATGAGAGTACATGTCGGAGACTTCGTGCTTGTACGAGTTGGATGCCAACCGCATATGATTATCGGTTTGCAGATGAGCACCGCTGACATTGCCCTCACCCAGGGTCAATTTAGTATTGCCGATGGGGGCTCCCATACTCATCATCGGCCCTGATGCACTGTCTTCCATCGCCAGATAATGACCACCCGGTGTGTTAATGCCACTTTGTGTCGCATTGGCCATCGTGACTCGCGCTGGGTTTTCCGAGTTGGGTACGCTGCCGGTGATAACGGGCCGATCAGGGTCCCCCCCCAGGAAAGACACCAGCACTTCCGTGCCCTTTAATAACGGAAATGCCATGCCATGACTTGATCCATTGGATATCGTCGCCATGCGCAACCAGGCCGAGCCACGGTTGGCGTTCTTTGCGCCGCGAATAAACGGAAAGCTGACTTTGTAGCAACCCTTATCGTTAAGCAGTGGGCGACCGGTGTCTTCATCACCATCCACTACCGCACTGAGCACACCCTGCACATAAGGCCGGGGCGTGACACAGAGTGCACGGAATTGCACATCGCCGGGCAAGGCGATAAAACGGGTGTTGATGCCCTGCCCCGGACCTTCACCCTCCGAGCCCAGGCCCGGCAACGGCTGATAACCCTCATGGTGAACTTCAATAACTTGATAACCGGCATTGAACATCGGACGCGGATGGCCCACTAACAGCATAGGATAGCCTGCGCGCAACCCCGTGGCTCGACCGGCGCCATGAAACTCCCGTTGACGACAACCGATGGCCTGGGCGCGTCGATTGGCCAACCATTGCCCCTGTTCGAGGGAACCGAAGTGCTCGCCATATAGCCCTTGCCCGCCGATAAATACAGGCGAACTCGATACCGCCGTGCGTTGTTCGAGTGAGGCATCTGCCCCAAGGCTGGCACTTGCCACCGAGGCGTTGACCTCTAACTTCAACTGCGCGTTGGTCGCGGAAAAGTCCTGTAGCGTGACTCCCGCCGCTTGCCGGACCAGCTTGCGCTCGAAGCTACGGGCTACCGCCAGGACCCGGCCTACATCCAGTTCCGAATCTTGACGACGATAGGTCAGAAGACTGGGGAGTTGCGGCTGGTAAAGCCTGTCGCCACACAGCACCAGCGCCTCTCCGTCAGGCCCTTGTTCAAAGAAGTAATACACACCGAAATATTCAAGAAGACGTGAAATAAAGGCGAAACTCGTTTCTTCGAACTGGCAGGTAAAAGTCGCCTGTGTCAGCGGATCATCAGCCAGAGGCAGGCGGATATCGAAGTCATAAGCCGAACCGGGCAAACCGTTGATACCCGGCCCTTCGACATTCAGATCAGCCAGCTTGAGCACGTCGCGAATCAGTTCCGGCAGGCTTTTGTCCAGCCAGATTTCGGAAAAGCGGAAATGACGCAACTGCACAAAGCGCGGTTCCAGCACCACACGGTAGTAGTAATAAAGGGAATCGGCGTCGAGATAATCGACCTCCGTTACCATGCCCTGATAGGGGTGCGGCAAACCCAATGCATCACTCAGGGTCAATACCGCTCGGTTGCCAAGTAGCGCTTCGTCATCGAACAAGGGATTGATCGTGGCCAGCCGAACCTCGAAACGATACGGCTGAGAGAGCTTTTCCTCGCCCTGCCACTGCTGCACCCACAACGTTTCTAGCAACAGCGAGGGTGCAAGGCTGGCGAAAGTACAGAGCGCGTGATCATTGAGAGCCATCAATCAATCCTTGTTCTTCAGTAGGTAAACGAGCGGTCACTCTAGGGTTTCAAGCAGCGCTTCACCCTCGGGTAAAGACCTGATCGCATCGGCCTCTACCTGGGTAATCACCCACTCCCCGCCACCACCCACCGCCACATGTAGCCCGGCCAGCGGGCGCTGATCGGCAATCGCCCCCAGCAACACGTCGGACAAACGCGGCGTCAGGCTTTTGCGCAGAATGAAGTCGATGTTGCGCGCTCCGCTCTCCACTTCTGTGCAGCGTGCGGCGATGGCGTCGGCGACCTCCTCCGAAAACGTCAGGCGTACTTTCGACGAGGCCAGCAGGCGCTCGCTGAGCCGGCCCAGCTTGAGGCGCACGATGCCTGCCAGTTGCTCGCTGCCCAAGGTGAAAAACGGCACGATGGTCATGCGCGCCAACAACGCAGGTTTGAAATGGCGGGACAGGGTCGGCCGGATCTTTTCCGCCAGGGTGTCCGGGTCTGGACGCCCATCGATGCACAGGTTCTGGATTTCTTCGGTGGCCAGGTTACTGGTCAGCAGCACCACCGTGTTGGAGAAGTCGATCTGCCGTCCTTCGCCGTCGGACAGGCTGCCCTTGTCGAAGACCTGATAGAAAATGTTCACCACGTCCAGGTGGGCTTTCTCCACTTCATCGAGCAGCACCACCGAATACGGACGCTTGCGCACCGCCTCAGTCAACATGCCGCCTTCGCCGAAACCGACATAACCGGCAGGCGAACCCACCAGACGGCTGACGGTGTGCTTCTCCTGGTACTCGCTCATATTTACCGAGATCATCGCCTGCTCGCCGCCGAACAAGTGTTCGGCCACGGCCAAGGCGGTTTCGGTCTTGCCGACACCCGATGGACCGACCAGCAGGAATACTCCCAAAGGCTGTTGCGGATCGCGCAGGCCGGATTGCGCGGCCTTAAGGATTTCCGCGATCTGTTCGACGGCAGTGTCCTGACCGCGAATGCGCGTCTTGATGTTATCGGCCAAGGCCAGCACACCACCCGCAGCGTCGCGCAGCACTTTGCCCAGCGGCACGCCGGTCCAGTCGGAGACGACCTTGGCAATCGCATCCGGATTGACTTCGGTGAACAGCAGCGGTTCGTCACCTTGCAGCGCAGCCAGCGCCTCGCGGGCCTGATCCAGCTCGGCCTGACGTTCGCCCAGCGATGCCAGTACCTGAGCAGCTTCGCCCTCAGCCAGTGTCGGCAGATCCTGTTCTTTCAGGGTCAGCTGCTTACGGGCTTCGAGAACGCGTACCGCTGCATCACGCTCGGCCAGCCAGCGGGCTTCCAGCACGGCACGCCTGTCGTCAATGTCAGCCTGTTCGTCTGCGATATCTGACAGGCGCAGGTCTTCCACAGGGAAACCGTTGGCGCGGTCGCGCTCCAGTGCGTTCAGCTCGCGAGCCAGACCGGACAACTGCCGCTCCATGCGCTCCAACTCGGCAGGCTTGATGCCCAGGCCGATCCGCACCCGAGCGCTGGCGGTGTCGAGCAAGTCTACGGCCTTGTCCGGTAGCAAGCGCCCGGTGATGTAGCGATCCGACAATTCGGCGGCGGCAACGATAGCGTCATCACGCACGCTGACACCGTGGACTTTTTCGTAATGACCCTTGAGACCACGCAAGATCAGCACGGCGGTTTTGACACTCGGCTCATCCAGTTTGACCAGTTGAAAACGGCGCGCCAAGGCTGGGTCTTTCTCGAAGTACTTTTTGTATTCCGACCAGGTCGTGGCGGCGATGGTGCGCAACTCGCCACGGGCCAATGCGGGCTTGAGCAGGTTGGCCGCATCGGACCCCCCTGCCGCGCCGCCAGCACCGATCAGCATGTGTGCTTCGTCGATGAACAGGATCACCGGCGTGGTAGATGCCTTTATCTCTTCGATGACGCCACACAGGCGGTTTTCGAACTCGCCCTTGACGCTGGCGCCCGCTTCCAGCGCACCCAGATCGAGGCTCAGCAGGCGGGTATTTTTAAGAAAGTCCGGCACTTCGTTCTGGCTGATCAATAACGCCAGGCCTTCGACCACGGCGGACTTGCCCACACCGGGTTCGCCCACGGCGATAGGGTTGTTTTTACGGCGTCGGGCAAGGATGTCGATCATCTGACGAATCTCATCATCGCGGCCGAAAATCGGGTCGATGCGCCCCGCCGCTGCCTTGGCGGTAAGGTCTTCGCAAAAGCGACCGATATTGTCTTCAGCGGCGGGCGCGATACCGCCTGCACTGGCGACCGAAGAAGACCCCAAGCCGGATTGCAGACTGTCCAGCGGACCTTCACTGGAGCCGCCCAACAGGTGGGAAAATTCAGCCGTCAGGGCATCGGCGGAAATGGGCTTGAGCATTTCGCCGTAACGAGTGCCGGCGGTGTAGTAACCCAGACGGGAAATCAGCGCCAGCAGCAGCGAGCCACCGCGAATCCGCCCGGTGCCGACCACCAGCGAGGCAATCAGCCAGGCATCCTGAATCCACTCAGTGAGCAGGCTGGCGAACACCGGCCGCCCGGGATTACCGTTTTTCAGCTGCGCCAGGCCGTCGTCAAGCAGCGCGCGCAGGCGCATCGGATCGATTTCGAATCGCGTAAGGATGCGCGTCACATCGGCATTCGGATCTTCCAGCAACTGACGCAGCATGTGCTCCAGGGAAATCTCGTAATGAGTGCGCGCCAGGGTCAGGCCCGCCGCGTTCTCCAGGGCCTTGGTGCTGTAAACATTGAGCCTTGCGAACAGCGGTTTGAGTTCTACCTGAATCATCTATCGAGCCCTCTCTTCGAGCATTGGTCCGTGTTCGGCCGTAAGCATGAATACAACGTCGTCCTGTGTGTCGCCGTCACCCAGCCAGGTATCGAGGCCGAGCCGCTGCCAGCCGCCCCCCAGCGAAGCGCATTGCTGCTCATCTGCAGCAAGACGCATGACCAATCGGCTGCGTAGCGGCGTCTGCAGGTACAACGCCACCAACCGTTCGAGCTTTTGATAAAGCGCTTGCCCTGGCAGCAACCCGTGAAAACGCTCGGCACTCAGTGAGTCCAGGCGGATATCCAGCGTGCCACTGCGGTCCATGACCTCTCGACCGAGCAGGCTGTTTTCGCCTAATACACCGCACTGCATTCCCAGGTAAGTGCGCGCCGGACGGTCAATGCGCAGACGCGTCTCGACACAGGGCACCACTTCCACCGGCACATCTTCGAGCACCGCCTTGACCAACTGTTGCAGGCCGAGGGCCGAGCGCGGGTGCTGGTTGAATAAACCGGCATAACGCAGCAGATCGACGGATTGATCCCGTTGCTCGGGACGCGCATCCGCAATGCCGATCAATGCCTGTAGCTGGCGCAGGCTCTTGACGTCCCGTCGCTCGGTAATATCAATCCAGATCCGGTGCTTTTCCCAAGCCCGAAACAGCAGTGGGTAAAGCGCGGCATGCAGGATGTCGAGAAAGTCGCGCCCCGCTGAATGGCCCTGCAGTTGCTCGTCGATCAGGTCTTCGGTGTAAAACGTCGGCAACGGCGAGGTGACGCCATACAGGCCAAAAAAGTTGGCCTCTATCCGATAGCGGCCATCTTCGCTTTGCTCGATACGCTCGATATCCCGTTGGGGAAATCCAAGCCCTAGCCGTGGCCGGACCCGCACGTTCTCGACGAAATCTTTTTCGCTCGGGAAACGCAATCGCAACAGGCGCAAGGCCTGGAAAAAACCATAGTCGCCGCCGTCATCGAGCAGCGGATCGATCACAGCAGGCGTTGGTGCCCGATCTTCGCTGGCCATTTCAAGGTCTCATGGTTGACGCTGTCGAACAGCGTGAAAGCGGTAAAGCTATTAATAGCTGTACAGCCAGCGAAAAATTCATC
The DNA here is from genome assembly GCF_034353875.1 of Pseudomonas sp. MH9.2. Classification (NCBI taxonomy): domain Bacteria; kingdom Pseudomonadati; phylum Pseudomonadota; class Gammaproteobacteria; order Pseudomonadales; family Pseudomonadaceae; genus Pseudomonas; species Pseudomonas sp. MH9.2. The sequence continues at coordinate 5,455,214 of NZ_CP133784.1, read as the reverse complement.
GAGCACGCAACCGAACATGTAGAAATTGCCTGGACTCAGGAAGTGGTCGCCCCGGCACTCGACCCGGACCACGCTGCCTTCAATGGGCAGCCCGCGAATGAAACGGCGCTCGTGGGTAACCGTGACGTTTTCGATAGCATCGATTCGCCGCTCGTTGGCGTCCTGGGCGCCTTCGCCGACGCTAGGCAGATAGAGCGACAGCAGGCCTCGCAGGTAGTCGCGATCAGCCAGGCGGAAGTGATTGGCATTGAGCTGCGAAAGCATGCGCCACAACAGTTTGTCGTCGAACTTGGGAGGCTGGCACGGAGTAATACTGCGAATGCTCTTGAATTCGACCCTGGGTGGCGTGTTGTCGGTGGGCTGATTCAAATCACCCAGACGCAAGCTTTCCGGCAACTTGCCATTGGTACACAGCAAACCGATGGACAGCGTCATCTCGCCAGGCACTTTGCCTTCGCGGTAGGGCAGGCTCAAATAATGGTCATAGCCGTGAGCGTCGATAGTCGACTGTCGGATTCGCAAGTTGTAGGTATCACGCTGCGAGAACGTATTGAACGGCTCCAACTGCCGCTCGCCCCCTGCGGCAGAATAAGCGCTGACCTTGAGCACCGAATGAATTCGCATGCTCATGCGTTGGCCATGATCGGCGGGCTGGATGCGGTAGTCGACTTGCTTGTGGTCGATGCGCAACGGGTGCGCTTCCTGGGCAAACAGGTTGATCGCTGGGGTTACCCCCATCATGAAACTGTTGGCGGACAGATTCGGCGTCCAGTCCGGCAAGCTCTCGAACATCAGACGTACGCTGAATCGGCCGTCCTTGCCCCTGACACGCCACTGTTTGAAACCGGAAAGCTCGACGAAAAGAAACTTCTCGGGCAGCGCGAAGTACTCCTGCAAGCAGCGATAGGCAGGATGGGCGGTGTCGGGAAAAGGCAGCAAGACATTGCTCGCATCGAACCCCAGGCCACGTAAATGCCTGGCTGGCAGCAACGTCATGGGCTGCCCTTGCGCACAGATACGAATCTCACGCAGGTTGAGCTGCAGCAGACGCAACAACTTGCAGCCATCCACCAAGCCATCGCCGAGATAGAAACGCAGGGTGTCAGCGTGCCAGTCATCTGGATCGGCGGTGGTGAAAGCGAAATCCAGGACCAGACTGCGTTCTTCACCGGCACCGCCATCCCAGCGTGTACCGATCAGTTGCAGCGGTTCGAGGTCTACCGCCGAAGTGCTGCGAAAGCGCACCCGCTGTCCATCGACAGGCACCGAGGCGACCTCGCATCCGGCATCGATACGCGTGGCTTGTTGTAACGGCCCGCGGGGCTGGAATTGAAGCAGTGTCAGGCAGGGCAATGGCTGCAGATAATGTGGATAAAGCAGCTGCGCCAGCTCTTGAATGAACTCGGGAAACTCGTCGTCCAGCCGTTGGCGAACCATCCCGGTGAGAAAGGCGACACCTTCGAGCAAGCGCTCGACATCCGGATCATTGGCCGAGTCCACACCCAACAGCGGTGCCAGGGCCGGGTTGCTACGGGCAAACTCATCGGCCAGGCGGCGCAGGTGGTTGAGTTCACTTTGATAATGGTTGTTGAGCATGACTTAGTGCATCGCCAGGGAAACGCGGCCGTCCGAAGACACACGCGTTGCCAGGTGAATGGGAATGTCCCGATCATCAATCGCCACCAGGCCTTCAAGGCTGAAGCTCAGCGACAACACTTCCTGAGCGCCTTCGGCGACCAGAATGCGCGGCGACTTCAACCGAGGCTCGTAGCGGGCGATCATGCGAGTCATGTTCTCAATTATTTGCGTGGTCTCGCCGGTCGCAAACGAACCGGCCAGATTGGTGAAATCGGGTACGCCAAAATCGGCGTCGATTGGCACGCTGCCGCGCCGGGTGTTCAAGATGCGTTGCAGGTGCTGAACGATTGACTGCGTAAGCACTTCCGCCTGGGTCAGGTGCGTGCGGCCGGTTTCAACCTGCAAGCCCGTGATGCGTTCCAGCAATCGTTTTTCTCTCAACGCCGTGTACCTTCTGAAATTGAAAGAACACCGCCCTGAACCAGGGCGGTGAAGGATGACTCAGGCTTTGCTTACGCTTTTGGCGCCAGCCACGAATCTTCGGCTTCGATGCCGTCCGGCACCCAGGTCCAGACGATTTTTTCGTAAGTGATGCCGATGTCTTCCATGTGGCCCATTTGCTTGAACTCAGGGCTCAATACGTTGGGTACCCAGGTACGGGCCGAAACAAGCACTGCGTTGCTCAGGGTGATGGTGTAGTACTTTTCTTCCGTGCCTTTGGGCGAGATGCGATAGAACTCAAGCACAACGGACTTGAGTTGTTCGCCGGAGGTCAGGGCTTGCAGCAGCTTCGGCGAAGCCTTGTCGATCTCTTTGGTCAGGGTCATGCCCTGGTGAACACGCTTGCCTGCGGGCAAGCCGGTCTGCGGGTTCTTGGGAATATCGATCAGGTGTTCAACGGCTTGTACGAGGATCATCCCTTCGTGGCCGGTAACACTGCTTGAACCTTCGATCTTGCCTTGGTTCTGGCCTTCGATACTCAGGTAGCATGGCATTGGCATAACGTGTACTCCGGGTTTAATCAGTTAGTTTTCAGGCACCGATCAGAACGTGTGGCCCTGTGTCGTTGCGTTGAATCCATCTTATGGAACCCCCGAGGCGATGACCCTCGGGTGAACACCTGAACGAACGACATTTAAGTCATTCGTTCGCTCTGCCAAATCAGCTCTTGTCGAGCTTGCCGACCAGCGACAACGTGAAAGAAGCGCCCATGTACTTGAAGTGCGGACGAACCTTCAACCCTACGCGGTACCAGCCTGGATCGCCGTCAACGTCGCTGACGGTAATGTCGGCCTGACGCAATGGACGGCGGCTGCGTACACCGGCCGCAGGGTTATCCATGTCGGCCACGTACTGACGAATCCAGGTGTTGAGTTCAGATTCCAAGTCACCACGCTCTTTCCAGGTACCGATGTTTTCGCGCTGAATGACCTTGATGTAGTGCGCCAGGCGGCTGACCACGAAGATGTATGGCAGCTGGGTGCCGAGCTTGTAGTTCAGCTCAGCTTCCTTGCCTTCTTTGTCATTGCCGAAAAACTTGGGCTTCTGGCACGAGTTGGCGGAAAAGAACGCCGCGTTATCGGTGTTCTTGCGCATGGTCAGCGCGATGAAACCTTGCTCGGCCAGCTCGAACTCGCGGCGCTCGGAGATGAGCACTTCGGTCGGAATTTTGGTCTGGGTTTCACCCATGGCTTCATAGTTGTAGATCGGCAAGTCGCCGACCGTGCCCCCGCCCTGCGGACCGATCACGTTGGCGCACCAACGGTACTGGGCAAAGCTGTCAGACAAGCGGCTGGCAAACGCAAACGCGGCGTTGCCCCACAGGAAATCGTTGTTACCACCACTGACGCTTTCGTTGTAACGGAAGGTCTTGGCCGGAACAGTGTCCTCGCCGTAAGGCGTGCGCAGCAAAAAGTGCGGCAAGGTCAGACCGACAAAACGGGCATCATCGCTTTCACGGAACGCGTTCCACTTGGTGAACTGCGGGCCTTCAAAGACCGCTTGCAGATCCTTCAGATTGGGCAAGTCCGCAAAGCTGTCGATACCAAAGAACTGTGGGCCAGCCGAGGCAATGAATGGCGTATGGGACATGGCCGAAATGGAGGCGACCGATTGCAGGAGCTTCATGTCCTGCGCGCCGGGATTGAACTCGTAGTTACCGATGATGGAGCCGAACGGCTGACCACCGAACTGGCCAAACTCAGCGGTGTACACCGCCTTGTACAGACCCGAGCGGGTGATTTCAGGAGCATCTTCGAAATCTTCGAGCAACTTTTCCTTGGAGACGCTAAGAATCTCCAGCTTGTTGTTCTCACGGAAATCCGTACGGTCGACCAGAAACTTCAGCGAGCGCCATGACGACTCAAGCTTCTGAAACTTCTCGTTGTGAATGATGGCGTCGACCTGACGGCAAAGCTTGGCGTCCAGTGTGGCGATCATGTCGTCGATCAGCCCCGCGCTGACTTTCTCGGTCTGCCTTGCCGGTTCGAGCAGCTCGGTGACGAAGGCTTCGAGTCCCTGACGGGTAACCGCATAAGCTTCATCGCCCGGCTTGACGCGGGCGGCTTCTACCAACTGATCCAGCAACGAAACGGACTCGACCGCTTGACCAGTGCTGCTCGCGGCCTGACTTTTTTCTTCACTCATGGGTTATTCCTTGTCCTTTACGCCGAGTTCCGAGAGCAGGCGCTCGCGGGCACCGTCATCGTTCATCAGGGCCTGAAGTTGCTTGCGAAATTCCGGCAGGTTGCCCATCGGGCCTTTGAGCGCCTTGAGCGAGTCACGCAGGGCAATCAGCTGCTGCAGCTCAGGAACCTGGGCAACGATGGCATCGGGCTCGAAGTCGCGAATGGACTGGAAAGTGAGCGACACAGGAATCTGCTCGTCTTCCGGGGCGTTCTCCGCCAGACGATTGGGCACCGCCAACTGCAGGCTCAGGTTTTGCCCCTTGAGCACATCGGTGAAGTTGTCTTTGTCAACGCGGATCGGCTTGAGGTCTTCAACCGGCGTGTCGTCTTCACGCAAGGTGAAGTCACCGATAACCAGTTGCTTCAGAGGCAGCTCAACCTGCTCTTGGGCGCCACCGGTGTCGGAGCTGTACACAATGTTGACGCGTTCTTTAGGCGCGACTGAACCTTCACTAGCCATTTAATCTCACTCCTGTTTAGCGGGCTCGCTCAACGCAGCCGTTAGAAAACCCATGGCATTGATATGCGTATGTCTGTCAGGTATCGCGTATTGCTGAACTCAACTTGCCTGTGGACTGGCCAGACGCCAGAAAGCGGGCAAATCCATGGCGGCCAACTGCTGCGCCCATACCGTTTTTGAACCGCCATCCTCTTGAACCAACGCCAGTTCCAATAAAGGCCGAACCAGATCCGGTTCCCAACGATCCAACCCCTGCTCCGTTGCTTCTTGCAGCAATACATCCAGGGCCACTCGCAACTGGGCACGGGGCTCGAAACGGTGCAGCAACTCGCATTGGGCACGGCGCAAACGGAACCGGTCGCGGCCACTGCCGGCCTCGCGCAGGCTCGCTTGCAGGCTGGCCAATGCATCGTTCAGACGTCCGTCAGCGGCTTCTCGCCCTGCACCGTCAATCAGCGTTTGCACAGCATCCCCAGCCCCAGCGCTGACCGCCGGGGCCAACCCTTCGAGCCAGCTACGCGTTGCCCCATCGGCGAACGGCTGACCGTCGGCGAAGGTGAGTTCGACCAGCGACGGCAGGCGTGCCAGAAAATGCCGAGTCTCCAGGGAAAGGCTCGCAAGCCCGGCCAGGGAGCCTGAGCCGAGGCGCGAAAGCGCTGCATGACTGGCTCGATTAAGGTCAAGCCAAAATGGATACGTGTTCAGCCGGCCTTCGCAAAAACGCACAATATCCAGCGGCTCGCCAGCGCTCTGCAACCGGCTGAAACTCTGCAGTTCGGCTTCCGAAGGTGGAGGAATACGTGTGGTGTTGCCTTGCGCGGGCGGAGCCTGCTGCAAGGTGGTCCAGGCCGACTGTCGGTTCAGGCGAAACAGCAACGGCAACGTCGGACGAGCGTCGAGACAAAATGCTACCAGCGGCGTTAACGACGCAAACACAGCGTCTACGGCGCTCTCAATCGCCTCATCGTTTTCAAAGCTGTCCAATACATGGACCGGAGCAAGCGTCGGCGGTGCCTTGCCGGGTACCGAAGTAGACTGCGGAACCGGTACTGCCACGGCGATAGACTCGACCGGCTGAACAGGCTCAGGCGCAACAAATGCTGGCTCGACGCTGGCCTGCACGGGCAGTTGTGACAACCGTCGACGCAACGCAAAGAAACTCGGACCGTCAGCGTCCTTGTCGCGCCAAAAACGATCGATGGCGTCCCAGTTTTCGAGCAAGACAGCCAACTGATCGCCAGGCACCGGTTCGAAGCTTTCTTCGACCTTCGCCGTGAGCCATTCGAGCATCCATTCGGCCTGGTTACGCCGAGCACGCAATCGGGCTGGTGGTGGCGTCAACGTGTCCCAGTACTGCTCGAGCATTTCGCGCAGTACGTGTACCCCGGTCGCAAGGCCAGCTATACCGTTGAGCGTGGTCCAGGCACACAACAACCAGACCGCAGCATTGAAATCCTTGCCTTCCTCGCGAAGAACTTTTGCGCAGGTGTCAGCCACTTTCTGCCAGTCCACTCCGGATTCGGCATGAATATTGGTCAGCTTTTCAACTTCAATTTGCGCCAGCGAAAAGGCAGCGCCTTCTCGAGGATTGGCGCCAGCCGGACTGGCCACGCTGATCGCAAACGAACCCAACTCCTGATCGAGACAACTCATCCGTCATTCCTGCTACATCGATATGCCGCTTGATACACCGTCATGCACGCAAAAGAACTTTGCTGTCGATGCCCAGATCACTGCTGCACTTAAGGCATTATTTCCAATGACTAATTAATCAAATAGATGTCAACTCACTCGACCCAACGCCCCATTAAGAGCGTGCGATGGCCGCCGACTAAACCGCCGGACAAGAATGCGCTGACACCCCCGTCGGCAACATCAGGTGAACACCTGAATTGATCTGCGCCGCGTCTTTAACAGCGCACCACCGAAGAGCAAAAAAAGACTGTCGCCCTTATTCAGTGCAAAAAAAACACCTGACAAACTCAAATAAAAATAACTGTTTTAAAATACGAACCTGCACGGAACTTATCAGGCTTTTTTTGTACAGCTTGACCGTGCGTTGCAGTTTTTGAACTATTTTTAGCCTATGCGGTATCCCCTATACCGTATGAGTAGCATGGGGTTCCTGTAGCGAAAGCGGAAAAACTTTCATAGCGCTGAAAAAAAGCAGGTACGCACGGGTCCGTACAGCGATAATGGCTGCCTAAATGAAACCTCGGCCTACATTCAATGGGCGCCATTCCGGTCCGGTTATCGATGCAAACCTTGATCTACTGGTCAGCAGTGAAGTTATGAACAGTCTCGCGTCAACTCAATCGCTTCAACTCCCATTCGGTGCACGCCAGGCTCCCGATCACTTCAATGTCAGCGCGGAGCCAGTCTCCAATCAGTTTTTGGCCTGGCGCCGTCGGGTTGGGCACGTCATTGACGCACTGCCCTCGTCCAAGTCAGTCGAGTCACCTTTTAACGGCTGTATCGATCGTTATACGTTAGGGGCTCGACTGTTCACCGATTGCTCGAGTGACGCCTTGCTGCTTGATCGCTCGGTCGCACGCATCTCGACGGACAGCGTCCGGGATTACGTTTTCCAAGTGTTCACCGAGGGCGGTATTGACTCTATTCAGGGCGGTGGCCTTGAAAGCCGCAACCCCGTTCAGGCCAGCATTGTCGCCATGGACATGAACCAACCGATAAGAATGCACCGAAGCCATTGTCGGGTACTGACATTCTTCGTACCGCGACCGATAGTGGACGCCGCGCTACCACACGCAGAGTCGATCCATGGCCGCGTCTTCGCCAATACAACACCACTTACCCAACTGATGATCGAGCATGTCGCGACACTCTCGAAACGTCTGCCAAACATGAATCCAAATCAAGCAACGACAGCGTTCGATATCGGCATTCAGTTAATGCTCGGCGCATTTGCCAAACAGGCCAAACTGGGGGGCAACGTCAGGGCGGCGGCGCGTAGCGCAATGTTCGACAAAGCCAGACGCTATGTGCAAGACAACCTGTATCAACCCTGGTTGACACCGGAGAGCGTTCTGTCGGCGGTACAATTGCAACGCCATACGCTGTATCGGCTGTTCCAGCATGAGGGCGGATTGGGCCGCTACATCCGTAATTGCCGACTGCGTGAAGCAGCAGACGAATTGGTGCGATACCCCAATCGGCAGGTTATTGAAATCGCTTACAGCCTGGGCTTCAAAAGCGCCTCGGACTTTACCCGCGCTTTCAGCCGCAGTTATGGCATGTCCCCGCAGGACCATCGCATCATGGCTGCACAGCGAAAGTGTGAGCCTGTATAAGGCAGCAGCATAGCCACTGCCTGAAGCACTTAGTGATGCGACCTATTGACGGGAACGACCCCATAACGCGTCGCCCTGGTCAGCCAATCCAGCGGACCTCTGGCTCCTTGTGCTTAACGGGGACAGGCACGGATTTCGGGTGGCCAACAATGATTGGCGCAACCGGCTTCCACTCGGCGGGAAGACCAAGTGCATGCTTCCCCTCCGGTGTATTAAGAAAACTTTGGGCGAAACCGATCCAACAGGTGCCTAGCCCTTCAGCGTACGCGGCGAGCATCAGATTCTCGGCAGCCAATGCGCAGTCTTCGACGACCCACTGACCTTGCGTGTTCCCCGAAATCAAGATGAGTGCCGGCGCGTGGTAGAAGATCTGGAAATTTGGATCATTGAGCATTGAATGAAAGTGCTCGGACTGGGTTGCTGCGGGCATCGTCGCGAGCATGCAGGCCTTCGCTTCGCGCGAGACTCGATCCAGCAGTCCTTGATCGCGTATCACCGTGAACGTCCACGGTTGTTGGTTTACCGCGCTGGGCGCATGGGCTGCGGCGTTAATCAATCGACGAATGATTTGTTCATCAACGGGTTCTATCGTGTACTCCCGTGTCGAGCGGCGCCCCAAAATCGCGTCGTTGATATTCATGCTGGCAAGCCTCAAATAGTGTCGTTTCACAACGTCGCCCGCCAACGACGATTCAACATTGATTTAGATCAAATCAAGGCGGGACCAGCCTCTCCCCTCGTTTCGTCTAGCACTCGCGCCAACCTGAGCGGCTCCACGTTGCGCGACATTGATCTGCATCAGAAGGACGATGCGCGTTCAACGCACACTGGATACGCCTCGCTCTCGCGAGACACGCAACGCGGGTGAAAATGACTCACGCAGGAGTACAGATATGTACGAAAAAACCATGGCGTGTATCGACGGTAGTCCCGCGTTCCGCCCGATCCTGCTGGCGCCAACCACGGACCCCGGGTTGCTTATATGAGCCGCTTGATCCGGCTTTTGGTGTACACCGTGCTGGTGTGCATCTGCGAGCTTGCCTGGGGATCGGACGAAGCTGCTCAGAGCGCCGAATCGCGCGTCACAATCCTCGTTTACCACCGTTTTTCGGAGACGGCGGACGACTCCATGACCGTCCGCATGAGCACCTTCGAAACCCAGTTACGTGTCCTGCGCGAGCATGGCTACCACATCGTGCCGCTGCGCGAGGTGGTCGGCTGGCTGCGGGATCCCAATGCGACGTTACCGCCGAAGCCAGTGGCGATCACCGTCGACGACGGGCATCGTTCGGTATTCGACAAACTGCTGCCCGTCGTGTTGCGCGAGCGGTTTCCGGTCACGCTGTTTATCTATCCATCGGCGATCTCGAACGCGTCCTATGCGCTGACCTGGGAGCAATTGCGTACATTGAGACAGACCGGGCTCATTGACATCCAGTCGCATACGTTCTGGCATCCCAATTTCAACGTCGAGCGCCGACACCGTACGCCGGCGGATTTCCAGCAATTCGTCCGCACACAACTCGACAAATCGCGTCAACGTATCGAGTCGCAAACCGGTGCCCATGTCGACATGCTCGCGTGGCCGTTCGGCATCTACGACGACGAGTTGATCGCGCTCGCCTCCGAAGAGGGTTACACAGTCGCCGTCACACTGGAGGCGCACAAGGCAGACCGGCACGCGCGGCTGCTCGCATTGCCACGTTTTCTGATGACCGATGCCTACGGCACAAGGGCGTTCGCGCACTTGCTCGGCGAACCGGACTCACTGCCGATGCCCGCAGCGGGGAACGCACGATGACCTTCATCCGCGTATTCAGGCGACACGCGATCCCGGCGCTGCTGGCCGTCACTGCCCTGCTGACCGAGCAAGGCGCCCTGGCCGTCACCGGTGTCGTGCTCGACTCGAGTACGCGAAATCCACTTGCCGGCGCGATCATCACGACGTCGGCCGGTGTGACGCGAACCGACGAACACGGCCGGTTCGAGACCGCTCACTCGGCCGAGAGCGTCGCGGCCCGCGCCCCAGGGTATCTGCGTACCGAGGCCAAAGTGTCCGGTGAAACGCCCGTGATGCTCACGCTGACCCCGTTTCGCCCGAAAGCGGTCTATCTGTCGGTGTTCGGCGTGACCAGCGCGACTCTGCGCAACAAGGCCGTCAGCCTTGCTGACAGCACCGTGATCAATGCACTCGTCATCGACGTCAAGGGCGACCGCGGCCTGACGCCCTATCGCAGTGCGGCGCGCGAGGCAATTGGCGCGGCGGCCCGAGTAACCACGCGCGCAGCACAGGAACAGGACTTTCCGGCGCTGCTTGCCAGGCTGCATACGCAACACCTGTATTTGATCGCACGCATCGTGGTACTCAAGGACGACCCACTGGCCGACGCGCATCCGGAGTGGAGCGTGCACACCGCAGAAGGCACGCCGTGGCGTGATCGCGAGAACCTGCAATGGATGGATCCGTTTTCGCACGACGTATGGCAGCACAATCTCGATGTCGCCGAGGAGGCGGCACGGATGGGCTTCGACGAGGTCCAGTTCGACTATGTGCGCTTTCCCGACAAGAGCGGGCTACGCTTTGCCCTGCCGAACACTCGGGCCAACCGGACTGCGGCAATCGTCGGCTTCCTGCAGGCCGCACGCACACGGCTAGCGCCCTACAACGTATTCGTTTCCGCAGACATCTTCGGCTACGTCTGCTGGAATCTCGACGATACCGCGATCGGCCAGCAAATCGAATTGCTAGGCGAGCCGCTCGACTATATTTCGCCAATGCTGTACCCGTCCGGTTTCACCTGGGGGCTGCCGGGCTTAACCAACCCGATCACTGATCCCGGTCAGATCGTCAGGCGCTCCCTGGCGGAGGCGGTGCATCGCACCCATCTACCGGGCGTGCGTTTTCGTCCGTGGCTACAGGCCTTTCGCGACTATGCGTTCGACCATCGCCTGTTTGACGCGGCGGCGATCAGTGCCCAGATAACCGCTGCCGACGCAGCTGGCACCAATGGATGGATGTTATGGAACCCGCGCAATCACTACGACGCCGCCGATTTGCCGCTCCGTTGATCGGTGCGCTGAAGCGCTGGGCGATACTGGTTGGAATGGCGACGGCGGTGCAGATCGCGAGCGCCGCCGATTTCGATACGGCGGCGCGCCTGCAAGCCGCACAGATCGTCGAGGGACAGATCGCCGCCGGACGCGTTCCGGGTGCCGTCGTCCTGATTGGGGACGCCACGCACGTGCTCTATCGCCAAGCCTTTGGACAACGCGCGACGAGGCCCGACCCCGAGCCGATGACGCTGAGCACCGAATTCGATCTCGCGTCGCTGACCAAGGTCATCGCGACCACCACGGCAATCATGCAACTGGCCGAAGCACACCGCATCGACCTAGACGTACCTGTTGTGCAGTATTGGCCCGCTTTTGCGGCGAACGGCAAAGACGCGGTGACGGTGCGTCACCTGCTTGCGCACACCTCAGGGCTGCTGCCAGACCTGCCTGCGCGGCCACGGCATCCGGGCCGCGAAGGCGTATTGAGCGCTATCGCTGCGCAGCGTCTACGCAGCGCACCAGGCGAACGCGTCATCTACAGTGATCTGAATTTCGTGGTGCTCGGCGAACTGGTCGAGCGCATCACCCACCTTCCGCTCGACGCGTATTGCCGGGCTCACATCTTCGGACCGCTCGGTATGCGCGACACGGTCTTTGTGCCGAACGCAGGGCAAGTGGCACGCAGTGCGCCGACGATCGCCAACAAGGCCGGCATCCGCCGCGGCCGCGTGCACGATCCGACGGCCCAATGGATGGGCGGCGTATCCGGCAACGCCGGGCTGTTTTCCACGGCGGACGACCTCGCCCGCTTCGCGCAGATGATGCTGAACGAGGGGCGCGCGGGTACCCAGCAGATTCTGCGACCAGCGAGCATCGCCGCGCTCGCGGCTGCCGCCTCGCCACTCGCGACCGCGCCGTGGCGCGGCCTCGGCTGGGATCTGACGGCACCGTTCGCGCCGAACCATGACCGCCTGCCGCCGATTGGCATCATCGGCCACACCGGATACACCGGCACGGGCCTGTGGATCGATCTGGTGACGCGCCAATTCATCGTCATCCTGACCAACCGCGTATACCCCGACGACAGCGGCGACGCGCGCCCGCTTCGTGCGCAGTTGCTCGCGCTGCTGACAAGCCGGGCCGCGTCGGCGAACGTCGCGCAAATCGGCCGGTTGCTGCCGTCGGCATTGCCAGCGCTGCGTGCCGCCGATCGCCTGCCAACCTCGACGGGGCCGGTGCAGACCGGCATCGATGTGCTCGAGGCGCAGCGGTTTGCACCGCTCGCTGGCATGCGCGTGGGCTTGATCACCAATCGCAGCGGCTTCGACGCCGAGGGCAGGCGCACCATCGACGTACTCGCGCACGCGCCAGGCGTCAGGCTGGCAGCGCTGTTCTCGCCTGAACATGGGCTGAACATCGACATGGACGAGCGAGTCGGCGACACACTCGACACGGCGACGGGCCTTACCGTACACAGTCTCTATGGCGCGGCGCGGCGCTTCCCGACCAGTTCGCTTTACGGACTGGATGCGCTGATCTTCGACATTCAGGATGCCGGCGTGCGCTTCTTCACCTATGAGACGACACTTGGCTACGCTCTCGAGGCCGCAGCGGCGCGTGGCATTCCGCTGTTCGTGCTGGATCGGCCCGATCCGCTCGGTGCGCAGCGATTCGGCGGACCGGTACTGGACAGCCGCCACGAATCGTTCACCGGCTATTTCCCTGCGCCGCTGCAGCCCGGCATGACGATCGGCGAGCTGGCGAGTCTTTTCAACCGCAACAAGCACATTGGTGCAGATCTGCGCGTCGTGCCGATGCAGGGGTACCGACGCACGATGGCCTTCGCAGACACCGGTCTCGGTTGGGTGCCGCTATCGCCGAACCTGCGCACGCTGCCCCAGCTCGATCTATACCCGGATGTCGGTTTGCTCGAAGGCGCGAATCTGAGTGTGGGTCGTGGCACACCGCATCCGTTCGAGTGGATCGGCGCACCGTGGATCGACGCGGCTCGGCTCGCACACACGCTGAATGCGCTTGACGTCGGCGCGCATTTCGAGCCGCTCGACTTCGTCCCCACCGAGTCAACCTGGCACGGTCAGCTCTGCCATGGCGTGAGCATCGCTCGTGACGCAGTGCCAGCGCGACGTCCCATAGCGAGCCTGGGATTGGCGCTGCTTGCCACACTGCACGCGCTCTATCCCGACACGTTCAATCTTACTGCGACCCGCGATTCGATCGGCTCGCAAACAGTGTGGCAAGCGATTCGTGACGGTGCTGCGCCTGACGCCGCGCAAGCGCTCGACTCAGCACCGCTTGAGCGCTTCGCGCGACTACGGCAGGAAAATTTGCGTTATTGACTTCGACACTGTGCGCAACCCGTGCAGCCTGTAGTCAACGTCGACACCCTAGCAATAGCGGTGCACTCGCAACGCGTATGCCCAGTCCGTAGATCAAGCGAACCACATTGGCTCGACCGGCTCGAAATCAATACTGAGAGGTTTACCCACCAAGGCTAGCGAGCCAACCCTGGGTAGAGCCTGGAGGCCAGCAGCAAAAGAATGGCAAAAACAAACAGCATCACCGAAAAACTCGTACTCACAGCATAAACACTGTTGCCGCCGACAATCATGGCCCCGCGCAACGCGTCCACCAAATAGGTCAGCGGGTTGCCCACCGCAATGGCTTTCAACCAACCAGGCATCAGTTCCAATGGATAAATAGCATTCGACGCAAAAAAAAGCGGCATGGTCAATACCTGGCCGATCCCCATAAAACGCTCACGGGTTTTGACGATGCAAGCAATGACCAGAGAAAAGGTCGAAAAAATACAGGAGCCGACGAACACACCCGCGGCAACGGTGAAAATCGGCAGCAACTCCCATCTGATTTCCACCTGCAAAGCGATAGCTATCAGATAGACCACGATAGCTTGCACCAGCCCGCGGAGACCGGCGGCAAAAGCCTTGACGAAGGCGGCGGAGTCATAGCCTTTGTCTGTCAAGGCTGCATCGGACATAAAGCCGTCAACCTGGGCTGCTTGGGTGGAGAACCCAAGGGTGAAAAGTCACTGACCCAAGCGGCCGTGGCACTCGACGTACCGCAATCAATGATCAGCCGTCATATTTCCCAACTGGAACGTGAATGCGGAGTGAAGCTATTCAATCACTCCTGCGCGAAGACGATGTATCGGCTTCGGAAGAGTCGGTACTGGTGCAGCCCAAACTCATGCTGAGTCGGCCGTGCGCAAGCGTCTGGCCACGGCATCAACGCCAATCTCGTGCGCAAATGGATACCGCTTTACCGCGACGTTGACGGTAAAAACCTGCCGGCTTTTATTCCGTTGAACATGGAGCCAATCGCTCCCACCCTCGGCACACTAAGCACCTTCCATCAACCATCCTCTTCATTCTCCTCTTCTTCGCCCTTCCCCTGCGCTTCCTAGGTCACGGGCACTTCCTCACAGTCCTGTTGCCAAAGTCGGTTCGGGTTGTTAGCAACTTGTCGCGACCGGCAGCAACCGGCCGATTCTGTTAAAACGCCAACCTTGGCTTCCACGGCAGAAAATACGCGCCTGAGATTGAAATCCTTACTTTTGGCAGAGGCTACCCGGGCTCAGATTTCACATAGCAGCGTGCAAAAATGGCGTTTTCACCAGCCAATATCCGAGCAGTTTGATCGGTCCGACTTTGTAAACACAACAGGCCAAAGCAGACTGTATTACACAAAGAACCTTGAACACGAAAATCCCCCGACACACGCACCACCGACAACGCTCAACGGATGGTGTAAGGCTCCGTTTGCAGCTTCGGGCCACCTTCGTTGTCTGTTTCCTGATTTACGTATGCAGGTGTCCCACTATTACTACGGTATCGCATCGAACGTGGTGCATGACGCACGATTTTTTACCAACGCCTGGGACACGAACTCGTCAGACAAAACCCAGGCACAATGTTACCGACTGGGCAAAAACGAAGATAATTACTCTTCGGCGAGCCGTGTCGCTTTCGCCGCGGTTCGTAGCTGAACCACCTGCGATTCCTCACTCACTGTCGAGGTGACCATCGTCGCAATAATCGACTTCAGCGCCAACTGCCCCACAGGCCGACCCTGGCTGTCAGTGACCACCAATTCATCGAGTCCCGCTTCAACCAGTCGTTTGACCGCAGACTCGAGTGACGTCCCCATGGGCACTGCAAGCATTGTTCCGGCCTTCACCCTAACAAAAGGACGCATGATTGCCTCGACGCTGATCACCCGGCCACGGTTCACTTCCTTGACGAAGTTAGCAATGTAATCGTCGGCAGGACTCATGACGATCTCCTGCCGGGTGCCTTGTTGCACCACCTCACCGTCACGCAAGATCGCGATACGATCACCTATGCGCAGCGCCTCATCAAGATCATGGGTAATGAACACGATGGTCTTCCTGATCTCTTTTTGCAGATCCAGAAGCACCGATTGCATGTCCATGCGGATTAACGGATCAAGTGCCGAGAACGCTTCATCCATCAACAGGATCGGCGCATCGCTGGCCAGTGCCCGGGCTAGGCCGACACGTTGCTGCATGCCTCCGGACAGCTGATTGGGATAGCGCCCCTCGTAACCTTTGAGCCCAACCCGATCCAGCCAGCCCCTGGCGATCTCTACTTGCCTGCCACGAGGCAATCCCTGGATCTCCAGACCATAGACTGCGTTGTCGAGCACGGTCCGGTTCGGTAGTAGCGCGAACTTCTGAAACACCATGGAAATGCTATGCCGGCGAAATTCCCGCAGGTCGCTCGGGCTCATCTTGAGCACATTCACGCCACCGACGATGACTTCGCCGGCCGTGGGTTCGATCAATCGGTTGATGTGGCGGATCAAGGTCGATTTGCCCGACCCGGAAAGCCCCATGATCACCTGAATGCCTCCAGAGGGCATGTTGATATTGATGTCCTTCAAACCCAGCACATGACTGTGATTGCTCAGCAACTCAGCCTTGCTCATGCCCTGTTTGACGCGCTCGATACTGGCTTGCGCCTGGTAACCGAAAATCTTATAGAGATGCTTGATTTCGATGCCGAAATCGTTGGTCAGATTAGTGGCCATGAACCATCTCCAGATGCTTTTGCAATCTTCTGCCGTAGGCTTGGCTGACCCGGTCGAAGATCACCGCAATGCCTACAATGGCCAGGCCGTTGAACATGCCCAAGGTGAAGTATTGGTTGGAAATGGCTTTGAGCACCGGTTGCACGAGCCCCTGAACCCCGATCATCGACGCGATGACCACCATGGCCAGCGCCATCATAATCGTCTGGTTGATGCCAGCCATGATCGATGGCAATGCCAGAGGTAACTGGACGTTTTTCAGTTTCTGCCAACCGGACGAACCAAAAGCGTCGGCGCACTCCAGCATCTCGGCATCGACGTGGCGGATGCCGAGATTGGTCAGACGAATCATCGGTGGCAAAGCATAGACCACCACCGCAATCAGCCCCGCGACCTTGCCGATGCCCAGTAACATCACCACCGGAATCAGGTAGACAAAACTCGGCAGAGTCTGCATTACGTCGAGTACCGGGCTGACCAGGTTCTGCAGACGATTAGAGCGGGCCATGGCAATGCCGGTCGGCAAGCCGATGACAATGGATATCACGGTGCAAACGAAGATCATCGACAGAGTTTTCATCGTGTCGGTCCACATGTCCAGATACCCGATCGCCATCAGCGTGAGCACGCAACCCAGGACAATTTTCCAGCTGCGGCTGGCGAACCAGGCAATCAAGGCAACCAGCAAAATGATAATCGGCCATGGCGTCGTGGTCATGAACCTTTCGGACTGATTGAGGAAAGTTTGCAACGGCTGGAAAAAAACTTCGAAGCTATCGCCGTAGGTGCTGGTGAAATTGCGAAAGGCACCGTCGATGGCCTTTTTCAAAGCCCGAAGTCTTTCGTCCTCCATATGTGGAAAGCCTAATAGCCACTCCATAACATTCCCCTTTTGTAGAAGACCGTAAGAACGCTGGCAGGTCATTTCAATACACGGGTGTTTTTATTTTTATCGGCGCGCAAGGGGCAATGCAGCATGCCGCAACGGGCTGCATTGACCCGAGGGTTTAAAGCGCAGCCTTGATCTTGCCAGACGCTTCGGGAGTGACCCACTGACGCCAGAGTGCTTCGTTGTTTTTCAGGAAGTACTTGGCCCCTTCCTCGCCGGTGGCCTGGTTATCGGTCATCCAGGCAATCAGTTTGTTCACCGTTTCGTTGGACCAGGCGCGCTTGTTCAGGTACGCCATGACGTTTGGCGAACGAGTGGAGAAGGACTTGGTGGTCAAGGTAAATACCCGATCGATCGGCCAGCCATTGGGTTGGGGATCAGAACAGTCGGCGACCGTGTTGCAACGCTTCCACTCCACCGGATCGACAGCATGACCATTTTCCAGCTTCACCATTGGGTACTTGCCCAACAAGGCGGTGGGTGCCCAATAAAACCCCAGCCAAGGCGCCTTGCGCTCGTAGGCTTTGGCAATGGACCCGTCCAGCGCCGCCGCCGAACCGGTGTCAACCAGCACAAAACCGGCCTTTTCAAACCCGTAGGCTTTGTAGAACTGGGCCGTTACCACGGTGCCGCCCCAACCTTGCGGGCCGTTGTAGATCGCGCCTTTTTTTGCGTCGTCAGGGGCCGGGAAGAGTTCGGGATGCTTCTTCACATCGTCGAAACTCTTGATGTCCGGATGGGCATCGGCGATGTATTTCGGAATCCACCAGCCTTGAGAGCCACCGTCGGATAACGAGCTCGCTGCCTGAACCAGATTACCGCTTTGAATACCCGTCTTGGCGACCTCAGGAACCAGGTCGATCCAACCTTCAGGGGCGATATCGGGCCGACCTTTTTCGACCATTGAGGTGATGGTTGGTACTGTATCCCCCGTCACCAGATCGGCATTACAACCGTAGCCTGCATTGAGAATCAGCTTGTCAACGTTGGCCATCACTTCAGCCGATTGCCAGTTCATGTTGGCGATCGTCACATCACCACACTCAGACGCTGATACCCAACCACTGAAGGCCATGATCCCTAGTGCAAGTCCTGTCTTCGAGAAAAACTTTATATTCATAAACGCTAACCTCGATTGCGGCCAGAGTTAAGGAGGGCCAACTACCGCGTCATTGGACCTTCTTTCGTGTCAGCAGAATGGGCAATTGGACTCATCGAACTGGCGACTGAGGTCGCCGAATCCAGACCTGCTTTTATTGTTTTATCGAAGCCGTTTGCAATCATGGCTTCGAGGCCCGCAGCTGTGACGCCGCGATAGCTGACGAACGCTTGCAGGAGTTCATCGACGGAGTGTCCATTGCCGATCAGTTGGCTGGCATCCACCACCACCGCATTGGCTGCGCGTCGGGCAATGGCGGGAGGCAAGCCACTGTTCACGGCATGTTGGAACAGGCTGCGAGCCAGCAACGCCGGGTAAGCAGGCCCTGTTCCCACCAGCGCTGTCAGGTAATTCAACTGGTGTTCGGTGAAGACTTCATCGGCGCTGCCGAAGATTTCGAACAGCCGCTGGGCGAACGCTTTCTGCTCGTCGGTGACCTCTTGCGTGACCAACCAGGGCGTATAGGACCTGCCGATCTCTGCGGCGGCATTGACCATGGCGCGAATCACCTGCCGACTGCCAGTACGCTGCATCACGTCTTCCAGGGACACGCCGGCCATCAACGAAATCACCAGTCGGTTTTCAGCAAAAATCTTTACATCGACAAACTGCTCGGGGCGTACGGACACGATGACCACATCACAACGTTCCACCAGTTCCTGATTGTTGCGCGTTACCATCACCTGCGACCACTTGGGACTCGATAATGGATTGCTTGCGGAGCGGTTCGAAAGCACCAACGCACCGGGCTGGATAAAAGCCCTGTCGAGCATCGCCTGGGCTATCGAGCGGCCAAGCCATCCCGATCCGCCGATAATACCTATCGTGGGCTCGTCGAACATTTTGAACCTGCCTTCGTCAGTCAGAAGTTGCGGTCAGTCAGGGGTTGGCGGTGAAACTTCATCCATCACATACCCATGGCGGGAGTAGAAGCGTTTCAATTCGCGATCCAGTGGTTCCTGGCCGGTGAATATCTTCACGTACTCTGGAATCCGCCGCATTCGCTCCCCGACATCCTCTCGGGTGTTGGTGCTGATATAGCCAATCTGCGTCAGGTAAATCGTTCGAGCCCGCACATCGGCGGCGTCAAATGCATAGTCGAAACGCACGAACATCCGGATAAGGGCTTCGCGCCGGGCAATGTCGGCCACCCGGATATGTTCGGCCACTTCGGCGGACTGCAAGGCCCAGCTGCGCATGGCAAATTCAAACTGAGAATCGAACAGGTCCGGGTTCAGCCAACAGTCGAAAACGTTGAGCATCGCCTCAGCAATGCTTTCGGCATAACACTCGGTCTGGGCGATCAGATTGCCAGTATTCTTCACCCGCCAGCGCTCGATCAATGCGACGAGCAGCTCTTCACGATCCTTGAAAAACCAGTAAAAACTGGTTCTCGACAGCCCCAGTTTTTTGGCCAGTGGCATCACCCGCACCGTGTCGACACCGCACTCGGTCAGGCTTTCATACGCTGCATCGAGCCACCCTTCCAGGGACCCTCTCCAGCCTGTTTCTACCGCTTTGGTTTGTTCGTTCATGACTCGATCCTAGTCGCTCACCCGATACCGCGCAAGTAAAATGTACACCTATGTCTATCTTGTTGACACAGGTGTACATTTCACCCTAACGTAATTTCAACTTAGGTCCTTGCCCTCTTCCGGAGAGTCTTGACGATGCTGAATGATCCGCTCCTCCAGCCCTATCAGTTGAAGCACCTGATTCTCAGAAACCGCATCATGACCACCGCCCACGAGCCGGCCTATCCCGTAGATGGCATGCCCAAGGACCTCTATCGCGCCTACCACGTTGAACGGGCGAAGGCTGGCGTGGCCCTGACCATGACGGCGGGGTCTGCTGCGGTTTCGCGAGACAGCCCACCGGTGTTCAACAACATCCTGGCCTACAAGGATGAGGTGGTCGGCTGGATGAGAGACCTCACCGACGCCTGCCACGAACATGGCGCGGCGGTCATGATCCAGTTGACCCACCTCGGTCGGCGCACACGCTGGGACAAGGGGGACTGGTTGCCCGTGGTGTCACCGTCATTCGAGCGCGAAGCCTCCCATCGCTCTTTCCCGAAGAAGATGGAAAACTGGGATGTGGAACGAATCATCAAGGACTATGCGGACGCCGCCGAGCGGATGAAAGCTGCGGGCCTGGATGGCATCGAACTGCAGGCCTACGGGCATCTGATGGATCAGTTCTGGTCGCCGCTGACCAACGACCTCGATGCCCCGTATGGCGGTTCCATCGACAACCGGCTGCGTTTTACCTTCGACATCCTCCGCGCCATTCGCCAGCGCGTCGGCCATGAGTTCATCGTCGGCGTGCGTTATACCGGCGACGAGCAAATGCCCGGCGGACTGACCCCGGCCGACGGTCTGGACATCTCCAGGCGCCTGAAAGACAGCGGCATGGTGGACTTTCTCAACGTTATCCGCGGCCATATCGACACCGACGCCGGCCTGACCGACGTAATTCCGATCCAGGGCATGCGCAACTCGCCGCACCTGGACTTCGCCGGAGAGATTCGCGCCGCCACCGACTTCCCCACCTTTCATGCGGCGAAAATTCCGGACGTCGCCACCGCCCGCCATGCCATCGCCTCGGGAAAGATCGACATGGTTGGCATGACCCGCGCGCACATGACCGATCCACATATCGTGCGCAAAATTATCGAGGGACGCGAAGAGGATATTCGCCCCTGTGTCGGAGCCAACTATTGCCTGGACCGGATCTACCAGGGCGGTGCGGCCTATTGCATCCACAACCCGGCCACCGGCCGTGAAACCACTATGCCTCATGACATCCCCAAGGCGGCGAGAAAACGCAAAATCGTGATTGTCGGTGCTGGTGTCGCCGGGCTGGAAGCGGCGCGAGTGGCGGCCGAGCGCGGTCATGAGGTAGTGGTATTCGAAGCCACCAACCAGGCCGGCGGCCAGGTTCGGCTCACTGCGCAATCGGAGCGGCGGCGGGAAATGATCAGCATCGTCGAGTGGCGCATGGCCCAGTGCATGGCCCGAGGTGTCAGCTTTCGTTTCAATACCTGGGCCGAGGCCAGCACTGTCCACGACGAAAACCCGGACGTGGTGATAATCGCCACCGGCGGCCTGCCCCACACCGAGATTCTCTCGGCAGGCAATGAGCTGGTGGTCTCGGCCTGGGACATTATCTCCGGGGATGTGAAACCCGGGCGCAATGTCCTGCTGTTCGACGACGCCGGTGATCATGCGGGCCTGCAGGCGGCCGAGTTCATCGCCCGAAGTGGCGCAAAAATCGAGATCATGACACCGGACCGGACCTTCGCACCGGAAGTCATGGCGATGAACCTGGTGCCCTACATGCGCTCACTGCAAGCGCTGGACACCACCTTCACCGTCACCTTCCGACTGCTCGCCGTCGAGCGCGAAGGTCAATATCTGCTGGCGATGATCGACAGTGACTACGGCAGTGCACGCAAGGTCCGGCGGGTCGATCAAGTGGTGGTCAACCACGGCACCCGACCGCTGGACGAACTGTACTTCGAATTGAAATCCGCCTCGAGCAACGGTGGCGTGGTTGAACATCAGGACCTGATCGTCGGCAACCCGCAACAGCTAGTGACCAACCCGGAGGGCAGATTCCAGTTGTTTCGCATTGGCGATGCGGTGGCTGCGCGTAACACCCACGCAGCGATCTACGATGCGTTGAGACTGGTCAAGGACTTGTAAACGAACCCGCTGCCCAGGTGAAGACAAACATGTCAAAAAATGAAACACCATTCTGGAGAATCGCTGGAAAACACGGCACTCACGGGCCGGTCGAAGGCTCTACCTATTACTCGTCTTCGGCTGATGATTGGCTGCCGACAACGGCTGAAGGTTTCTGGATCAAACCGCTGTTCGAGGACACCGAACGCGGTGAAAAGACCCTATTGATGAAAGTCGACGCAGGCGCTCATGTCGCCAGCCATACCCATAAAGGGGAGCTTGAACAACTGTTCGTACTGCAAGGCTCACTTTATGATCAGGATAGAACACTGAACGTCGGCGACTACTGTTGCCGGGCTCCGGACGCGGCACACAGTGCAGGGTCGGTACAAGGGGCTATTTTGATGGTGATTTATACCCGCCGGTGAACAGGAGCTGCATACGAAGGACAGAAAGCGTTAGGGAAACTCTGAAAAAGACTTCCAAATCTGGTGAAAAACGCCTGTCCCACGAACTGAACGGTTGAGCCCCGATGAAGCAAATGTCCTTCGCTGATGCCGAATACGCTGGCAAACGTAAGCAAACCCGCCGCGAGCGTTTCCTGATTGCATTGATCGAGCCGCATTATCCGAAGGGCGAAGGCGGTCGTCCGGCGTATCCGTTGATGGCCATGCTGCGGGTTCATCTGATGCAAAACTGGTTCGGCTACAGCGACCCGGCGATGGAAGAGTCCCTCTACGAAACCACGATTCTGCGCCAGTTTGCCGGGCTGCATTTGGATCGGATTCCGGGTGAAACCACGATCCTCAACTTCCGCTGGCGGTTGGAAAAACATGAGCTGGCCGGTGGAATTTTGCAGGTCATCAACGGCTATTTGGGCGACCGAGGTTTGCTGCTACGCCAAGGTACTGTGGTCGATGCGACGATCATTCATGCGCCCAGTTCGACCAAGAACAAGGATGGTAAACGCGACCCCGAAATACACCAGACAAAGAAAGGAAATCAGTACTATTTCGGGATGAAATCGCACATCGGTGTCGATGCTGAATCCGGTCTGGTGCATAGCGTAGTGGGTACGGCGGCGAATGTGGCGGACGTGACTCAGGTCGATCAGTTGCTGCATGGCGAGGAAACTTACGTCTCTGGCGATGCCGGTTACACCGGCGTGGAGAAGCGTCCGGAGCATCAACACCGGCAGATGATCTGGTCGATCGCAGCGCGACCCAGTAGCTATAAGAAGCATGCAAAAAAGAGCCTGATCGGTCGCATACGCCGAAAAATCGAATACGCGAAAGCTCAAGTCCGGGCCAAAGTTGAGCATCCATTCCAGGTGATTAAGCGCCAGTTTGGTTATACGAAAGTCCGCTTCCGAGGCGTGGTGAAAAACACCGTACAACAGACCACACTGTTTGCCTTATCGAACCTGTGGATGATGCGAAAACGGCTGTTGAATGCAGGCGAGGTGCGCCTGTGATGCGGACAATTAGCCCTGAAAAGGTGTTATTCAGCAAAAAACAGCGAACTGAACTGAGAGGAGGAAAGGTCTGATTTTCGATTCAGTCGCCGTTTTTTGAACCTCAAACAGCGAGGCCGTTAAAAACGGCTGCTTACTTCAGACCCTCCCTAGTTGGCAGCTGATTTTGTCAGCCCGGGGCATGAGTCCCTCATGGGGCCTTTGGTGTCGCGGATTGAGGCCCATGGATCATGTATTGTGATGCCCTACGCACTCAAAAGCTCAACAGATATAAGGCTGTGATAGATCTCAACGAATGACTTTCATTGATAAAAAAGTGCCACCCTGATGAACGTCGGGTATGTTCGCTTCTACCTAATGTCAGGCCGTCGCAAAACGTTCTGTGTCAAATCAACCCTGGACTGCTGGTAGAGTCTGGCTTTGATCACTCTGTACATTTCTGATGCGAAGCACGTCCTCTAAAACCTCCTTGAAAATAGGTGCTGCAATCGCTCCTCCGAAGTAACCTTTAGCGGTGGGCTCATCCACCAAAACAGCCATGATGAACTCAGGTGCATTGGCCGGTGCAATACCCACGAACATGGCTCTGTATGCGTTGTTTTGATATCCGCCTCTGGACGCCTTGCGTGATGTTCCGCTTTTTCCGGCAATTACATAACCTTTGATTGCTGCGCGCTTTCCTCCTGCCCCAGGCCCATCAACTGCGTGCACCAGCATTTCCAGAATCCTGTTCGCGACCTCCGGTTTCATGACGTTTCGGGGTGGATGAGCTTCGTTTTTTATTATCGATAATGGAATCAGGTCTCCATTATTTGCAAAAACGGTATAGGCCTGAACCAATTGAGCCAAATTGACCGACAAACTGTATCCGTATGAAAGGCTCGCAGTGGCTATATCCGACCATGCTGTCCTAGTTGGAACAGAACCAACACTTTCTCCAGGAAAAAAGACGGAGGTGCTATTTCCGAATCCCAGGTCAAGTAGCATTTGAGAGATGATTTTTCCACCTGTTGGTATTGCGATTTTACTCATGCCAACATTAGAGGATCGACGAATGATACCTGCTAGATCTAACTGATCATCCCTTCCCACATCACGAATAGTATAGCCATTGATCTTAACAAAACCTGGCGCTATCTGAATCATAGCGTTTTTGTCAACGATACCTGCCGTTAACACGGCGGCCATGCTGAATGGTTTTATTACTGAACCCGGCTCATACACATCAGTAAATACACGATTTCGAATCACATTCGGGCTAAAGCTTTTTCGAGAATTAGGATTGAATGAAGGCACTGTGGATATCGCCAGTATCTCTCCTGTTTTTGCGTGTATAAGAATTGCGCTCACAGACTGGGCTTTATTATATGCAAGTGCTTTCCATAGCGCTTTTTCAACGTAGTATTGCAGGGTGGAGTCTATTGTCAGGTATACATTTTTTCCAGGAGTCAGGGGCTTGTGAACAAGGATTTCTCTTGTGACGCGTTTGTGTAAGTTCAAGGTGAGCTCTTCAAGGCCAAACGCTCCTGAAAGTCGCTGATCATACATTAGCTCAATGCCTTCGATGCCTTTCTGGTCAATATTGGTAAAGCCTAACGTCTGAGCTAACATCGATGATTGGGGGTAGAATCGCTTGTACTCTTTTCGCTCATAAACTCCGAAAATAGACAAGGCTTCTACCTTTTTCGCGGTCTCTGGAGAAACCCTTCTTGCTAAATAGGCGAACGATTTTCCTTGGGTATTCAATTTCAAATAGCTAATTCGTGAAGCATCAATATTAAGATGCTCGCTTAATAATTCTACTTGCTGTTTTGTTGGAGAAAATTGTTTAGGGTTAACCCATATTGTGCTTACGGGGGTAGAGACCGCCATGGGCTGATTGAATCGGTCAAAAATGGTGCCGCGAACTGGAATTGTCTCAATTAGGCGCGTAGATCGTTTGCGGCCTTCGTCGTTTAGAAACTCATGAGAAAAAATAGAAAGATAGGTAATTCTCGCCATAAGGACTATCGCTAGAGAGCAAAAAATAACTAAAACCGTCATAAATCTCGGATTTCGCGTTAGGAGGCTCATGTAGGTTTCCTGATTTATTCGTGCGACGGCAAATCAGCCTAACGAACTTGTGGTTTTTTTGCTTTGTAATATCCAGAAACAGCTTCGTATATTAATATCCATGTAAAAGGTTTATTTTTTGTTGATCTCTATGTTGAAGTTTTGATGTTATGTTTTTTTGCTCTCTCTCCAAAAAAACATAACAATTGGTGGCTAGCCGGATGTTGAGCATTTTCGTCCGACCTACCATGAGGCCTATTTGCGACGTGGCAAGTACCCCACAGCATGCTAGGGATTCTCCGAACAAGTCCTCAAATGTGCTGGAATACACCCTCACCACCTGACCTGAGCCTCGCATGAGTCAGATGAGCTTTTCCGATTTCAAATATGCAGGCAAGCGCAAGCAAACCCGTCGTGAACGCTTCCTTGCCGAAATGGATCAGGTGGTGCTCTGGAGTGGTTTGTTGGGGTTGATCGAACCGTATTACCCGAAGGCTGGTGGTGGCCGTAAACCGTATCCGCTGGAGACCATGCTGCGCATTCATCTGCTGCAAAACTGTTTCGCCCTGAGCGACCCGGCCATGGAAGAAGCGCTCTATGAAATCACCCCCATGCGCCAGTTTGCCCATCTCACGCTGAGTGCGCCGATCCCTGAAGACACTGCGATCATGAACTTCCGGCACCTGCTGGAGAAACACTCGCTGACGCCTGCGATTCTCGCCGTCATCAACGGTTATTTGCAGGAAAAAGGTCTTTCCCTGCGTCAGGACACTATTGTCAACGCCTCGATTATTCACGCGCCCGGCTCGACCAAAAACGAGGAAGGCAAACGCGACCCAGGGTAAGTAGGACCTGGCACGGATCTACCAGTTGTTTCCACGGTTACAGGAACGCCAGGATCAGTTGTCGAAAACCCTCTCTGGTGACGAACAGCAGATCATGGTGGTCGCCCGCGCCCTGTTGACCAACCCGCAATTGTTGATTTTCGACGAGACAACCGAAGGCTTGGCGCCGATCATTCGCGGAACCATCTGGAGTTGCCTGGCGAGCTTGAAAGCCGAAGGCGAGGCGATTCTGGTCCTACAAGAACCTCAAGGAAATGGCCCGGGCGGTCGACTGCCATCACATCATCGAAAAGGGCCGACAGGTTTGGCACGGTATGCATGTGCAACTGGCCGAAACACCAGAATTATCCTGGCGCTACTTGGGCGTCTGAAACCCAAGGCTCGTGGTGCGACGTTCCCCTTCTGGGGGAACGGCCTTGCTTACAAAGGGTTCGGCAAATCTCATTGCAGTGGCGAAAAGCTCGCAGGCAGGTAGATCGTCGAATGCATGTCGCGCAGTTGCGGGCCTGAATTTTCCGGCGGCCAGACGCCGTCCTGTACGGCACGTGCGCGCACGTCCAGTCGTTGTTCGAGTGAGGCGTAAGGCCAGATGTGCAGGTAACGCGGCAGTTGACCGTCAGTGGCGTAGAAGGCGGCATACACCGGGGAGTACTGCACGTCTGTTCGTGGCCCTACGGCTTTTTCCCAGCCCTTGAGCGTGGGAGCCAGGCCCGATGGCATGAGGTCGTAGACGCGAAGTTCATAGAACGGCCCGTGGCACCCGGCAGACAGTGGCTGGATAAAGGGAAACAACGTGTAGCTTTCCACGCGCATGTCCGTCAGATACGCCTCGATGCCAAACACGTCGGCACTCGACAGATAACGTTCGCGCTCAGCCTGGCGAGACGCCTCGTCGACAAAACCACGCAACACCGCGATCTGATTCAGCGGGCCGATTTCCGACGCCCAGCAGCCGACCAGTTTCACTGCGGCGTCATCGACGGCCAGTCGCTGCTCCAGACAAGCCATGGCAGTGGCAACAGTGCGCACCCGCACGGTGAACGTGATCAATTCGTACAGTTTCATGACAACCTCGATTCAGGACCAGACAAATGCATGGATGACCTGCATCCACCACGGAAAAACCGACGCAGCCATAACGGCGCGCCGGTTGTGCAACCAAGTCGTGAAGCTGTCGCGATCACACGTCAGCTTCCGCGCTCAGGACGTTGCCACGCCACCGTTGAACACCGGCGACAGCCCCATCAACTCAAGCTTGCGGGTGAACTCACCCAGCCTCTGCAGTTTGTAGGCCTCCAAGTCAACGTCCTGGTAATCATAAAAACCCTGACCTTCGCGCAGCCCGTTCCGCCCTTGCGCCATGTTCTCGGCAATGACTTTGGGTGGCAGGAAACGTGGATCGATGGCTTCAGCCAGGTAATGGGAGGCATAGAACAGAATGTCGCCGCCGCCCCAGTCGATAAACTCAAGCATCCCCAGCACGGAGAAACGCAGACCGAAACCAACGCGAATCGCGGTGTCGATGTCCTCGGCACTGGCCACCCCCTCCTCGACCATTCGCGCCGCTTCATTCATCGCCAGTGCCTGGATTCTCGGCACGATGTAACCGGCTGCCGGGGAGCATTGCACGGGCACTTTGCCGATGCGCTTGAGCAATGCCATCAGGCGTTGCACCACCTGCGGGCAAGTGTCCTTGCTGCGGCTGACTTCGACCAGCGGCATCAGGAGCGCCGGGTTCAGCCAATGGGCATTGACGAAGCGTTGCGGGTGCGTGACCAATGCCGCCAGCTGCGTCACCAGAAAGGTCGATGTCGTCGATGCAATCATCGTTTCATCGCCACACGCAGCACTCAGCCAAGCGAACGTCAGGGCCTTGAGTTCAAGCACTTCAGGCACGGCTTCGAACACGACAGCGGCACTGTGCAAATCGTCGCCACTGCCTTCGCGATCACTCAAGCGTAAATGGCTCATCGCCTGTTCGACTTGTGCCGGATCGAGTGATCCCAAACGCGCAAGCGTTGCCAGTTCGCCGCGCAAGTGGCCCTCGATCTGGCGGAAGTAGCGGTCCTGCGCCACGGGCTCGCGTTGTTTGATATCGATCAGGGTCACCGGCAGTCCGGCGAACATGAACGCTAAAGCAATGCCCTCGCCCATGCGCCCCGCGCCGACGATACAGATGCGTTGCGGATCGGCGCTCATGCCTGCAACCCCTGGTTCATGCACTGCGCCATTTCGCTGCGGCTCAGTTGATCCAGCCCGAGGTTTTCCAGGGTTCGACCCTCGGCGTACAGGTCGATGCCACTGACCACGGTGGCCAGGTTCAACAGGCCCTGAGCGACCGGTGTCGGCACGCCGGCCCAGCGCCCAACCGACACTAGAAACGACAAGCCCAGTCGTGTGTCTTCAAGCATGTAGCGGTGCTTTTGCAGGTCGATGTCTTCACGCCAATCGCCGCTATCGGTCAGTTTGCCGTGAGCGCCGCGACCGTACATCCACTCATCGCCGTCGGTGGCGTAATGATCAGCCAGCGGGAAATGCGGTGCGCCATAGCCCAGTGCTTCACGAACGGCGATACGCTCGGCGTCGAGGGCATTGGTCACGCGACGAATCGAAGGTACAGTCCCTTCGTTGTGAATGTCCCACGTCTCGAAATGCTCAAGTGGACCCGCGTTCATAAGGATCAACGGCGGATGAATGATTGGCCCGGCGTTCATCAGCGCGCCGCTGAGTGCATCTTCGATCGGTTCGACGCTGGGGTAAGCCTCGCGCAATACGGCGAACGCCGACTCGCTCAAACGACTCGGAAAAACTCCGGTCGGCAGACGGGTCGCGTAGCCGCTGATCACCACCTGGTTATCGCCATGCTTACGCGCCAGATAGGGCAAGGTGCCGGTCTCCGCAAACGCCACCTCGCTGTGATTCCCCGCCTTCGCCATTGCCTGGGCGAACATCATGCTGCCAAACGTCCCCGGCGGCAGGAACACCACTTGCCCGTCGCGCAACAAGGGAGCCAGTTCGCTGGCAAGGGCTTCGTGGGAGGTCGACGGCAAGGCAATGACCAACAACTGAGCATCGGCCACGGCCTGTGCCAGATCGGCCGTCAAGGTCAGGGCATCCCCGACCTGCCCCAGGCTCAAGCGTCGTTCGCCACGAAAGTCGCGCACGAGCAGATGGCCGAGGCCTTGCAGTTTTTCCAGCGCGGCACTGTCTCGGCGCCACAACCGCACCGAATGGCCTTTCTCCGCCAACTCTATCGCTGCCGCGTAGCAACCGTGACCGCCGCCGATAACACTGATATTCATGAAAGCACTCCTGTAGAAGAGCCTCGATCCTAGCAACGGCCCCGGCGAGCCACTGCGCGAAACGCGCAAGCGTCATTCCGATTCTGCAACGCAATAGACTGGTCGAGTGCGACCACGATCAGTGTGGGAGCGGGCTTGCTCGCGAAGGGGCCGGTACATTCAACATTGATTTCGTCTGACACGCCGCCATCGAGTAAGCTCGCGCCCACAAATGCTCAAGCGCGTCGTCGCTCGAACACGCTGTCGCCGTCAAGGTGGTTTAGGTGGGTGCAGCCCATCAGGTTCATGGTCCGCGCCAGTTCTTCCGTCAATACGTCCAGCGCCCGGCCAGCACCGTCTTCACCTGCCACCGCCACGCCGTAAAGGGTGGAGCGCCCTAGCAGCACGGCATCGGCCCCCAGCGCGAGCGCTTTGACGATGTCGCTGCCACGCCGGATCCCGCCATCCAGCAGCAGGCTGAGTTTGCCTTTCGCCTGAGGCGCGATGGCCGCCAGTGCATCGAGGCTGCCGAGGGCACCGTCCAGTTGGCGGCCGCCGTGATTGGACACCACCACACCGTCAAGCCCGAGGGCGATGGCTCGCTCCATTGATCACGCAAACGCGCCAGCATGTCCCAATCGAGCAAGGTGTCCATCTGCTTGCCGACAAACGCCATTGATCCCAAGGGATTGCGCTCACTCGGCGGCAAGTAAGGTTCAAGGTTGCCCATGCCAGGCAGCCCCGATGGCCACATCACTTGCTTGAGCCAACGCGGGTGACGGACAACGTCAAACTTGTTGCGCCATGTCAGCTGTCGCGGCCTGGCGAAACTGCGTCGGTCCCACTCGCGATTGCCTAGCACCATCGCATCACAGGTCAACACCAGAGTCCGGCAACCGACAGCGGCGGCGCGCTGCAACAGGTTTTTTTGCACCGCCGGATCGCGCATGGCGTACAGCTGAAACCACAGGTCGACATCAGGCGCCGCCGCGACGAGGTCTTCAAGTGAAGTGTTGGACGCGGTGCTCAGGCTGAACGGCAAACCACGTGCCGTTGCAGCCTTGGCCAAGTGAATGTCGGCATCGCGGTGCAACAGACCGTTGTAGCCCGTCGGCCCGATCAGCATCGGCATTGGCAGCACCTTGCCGAACAACGCGCGAGACGTGTCGGGCGCATGGCAGGGCACCATGGCTCTGGCGTGCAGGCCATAAGCACTGAACGCGTCGAGATTATCCTTGAGCGTCAATTCGGCTTCCGCGCCGCCGCTGAGGTATTCCCAGACGAAGTAAGGCACGCGTCGCCGAGCCATGTCGGCCAGTTCGGCAATGCTGTGCACACGATTCAAGTCAGAACCGGTATAGAAACGACGCATAGGTCATCCTCGTAGGGCGGATAAAAACCGCTGCGAAAAAAAGCCCGGAAGGAGCGATCCGGGCAAAGGAAAACCAGTGTTGAAAAACCTTTGCCCGATGCGCGGGCAACCCGGAAGCCGCGAACGGCTCCCGGGGGATTTCAGAACTTCCAGGTGTAGGTGGTGATCAGGCGGTTCTCCTGATAGTCCGCACCCGACGCACTGCCATTGCCATAACGCGTCTTAACGTCAATGCGGCGCCATTCGAAACCCACATCTTTGAGCGGACCGCTTTGCACCACATAGCCGAGCACGATGTTGCGTTCGCTTTCGACGTTTTGGTCGAGGGCATTGTTGCCCCGGTCGACACCCGTGCCGCGCATGTAACGCGTCATCAATTTCAGACCCGGCAAACCGATGCCCGCGAAGTTGTAGTCATAACGCAATTGCCAGGAGCTTTCGTTCGGCTTGACGAACGCCACTGTCGACCAGTTCACCAGGTAAGGCTGCGGTGCATAGCCGTTGAGCGTCGGGAATGTCGACTCGCCAAGCATGCGCTGATAGCCGACACCGAAAGCATGGGCACCCTTCTTCAGGGTCGTCATGATCCCGTAGGACCTGTTGTCGATGTCGCCGTATAACGCCTTGCCGTCCTCGCTGTTATTGAAGTAACGGAGGTCGGTCTTCACGCCGTAACCGGCCCCCAGATCATGGTTATAAGTCAAACCGAGATAGTGTTGTTTGTAGATATCTTCCAACTGGCCGAAGAAGTAAGTGCCGGACAAGTTCGGCGTAAACGCATACGTGGCGCCCCCAAAGTTCAAACCGTCACTGCGACGTTTAACGTCGGGCCCATTGAACAAGTACATCTTCTCGGTATTGGAAGACTCCCGGGAGCTGATCTCGGTAAAACGGCCACCGGTCAGCGTCAGGTTGTCCACGTCTTTCGATTCGAGCTGCACGCCGTGATAGGTGGTGATTAATTGCCGGGAGTCGTCGATGTAAGCCACCGGCAACGTCGGTCGAAGTTCACCTATCTTGAGTTCGGTTTTGTTGTAACGAACCTTGCCGGTCAGCGCCGCACGGCCATAGTCCCGGACTTGTTCGCCCTTGCTGGTGTCGTACGGAATGATGCTGTCCGGACCACGGCCACCGCCGCCGTCCAGGCGATAGGCGTACTGCGCCGAGAGGTCCAGGCCAAACTGTAGCGTGCCTTCGGTGTAACCCGAGATCGCCCGAAAATCGAAGCCTTGGGTCCAACTGCCGATCCGCGATTGCGGCGCATCATGCTGTTTGAAATCGCGGTCGATATAGAAGTTGCGCATCCCCAGACTGACTTGGCTGTCGTCTACGAAGTCAGCCTGCGCAACCACAGGTGTGAAGATCCCCATCACGGCCGCGGTGGTGACGCCACGGCTTACCCAGCTCTTCTGGAACATCAAACTTTCCTTCTTTTTTACATGCACGAAGGCACGACTAGTGGAAGCAGATCAATTCAGCAAAAGTGAAACTTTGGCAGTCAATCCGCAGTATTATTTTTATAACCACTTACTGCAAAAAAGTCGTAACGCAGTCGTTCGCCAGAACAGCGAAAACCGCTTTATAGTTATTTTAAACACTCAACGATCATGGAAAGTCTTATCGTTTTTTTGGGGCAATCCAACATCAGGAAGTTGCTTTAGAGGCATCCCCCAAACGGTGGTAGGCGCGATTGAAATACACAAGGCCTTCCTGGCTGTCGCCATTACGGATGCCCAATACTTCGCAATAGAAAATTGTGTGCGATCCCACTTCATGAGCCTGGGCGATACGGCAGTCGAAACTGACCAGTGACTCATCAAGCAACGGCGCACCGCTCTCCAGGGTGCTCCATGATGCGCAGGAAAAGCGCTGTTCGGTATCGAGATTGCGGTTGGAAAAAGCCCCCGACACCTCCTGATGCCCAGGGGTCAGCACGTTGACGCTCAGCACACCGTTGCTCTTGAAATGCACGTTGGAAAACGACGAGCGATTCATGCACACCAACAGCGTCGGTGGCTGGTCAGTCACGCTGCACACCGCCGAAGCGGTAAACCCGAAACGACCCGCAGGACCATCGGTGGTGATGACCGAAACCGCGCCACCAAGCATTGCCATTGAGTTACGAAATCCAGTTGTATCGACCATGGTCTTACCCTCCGGTCTATCAGATATCCAGCACCAGTTTCTTGGACTTGGCCCGGGAACAGCACACCAGAATCTGGTCATTGGCAGATTTTTCGTCATCCGTGAGATAGATGTCGCGATGATCCGGTTCGCCTTCGATAACGTCGCACAAGCACGTGCCGCAAACGCCTTGCTCACACGACACTTCAATCTTGATGCCCACGGCAGTCAGCGCATCGACGATGCTCTGGCCCTCGGCAACCTGTACGGTCTTGCCGCTGCGCTGGGCGACCACTTCGAAACCGGCGCCCGAAGCGTCGACTTCGACCTGGAAGTATTCGCGGTGCACATGATCGTCGGCGTACCCCGCTTCCAGGACCTGGGCAATGACCCAGTCCATGAAACCGGCCGGTCCGCAGACATACACGTGTACGCCAGCTTGTGGAGTGCCCAGCACTTTTGGTAGGTCGAGTTTCTGGTCGGCGGCTTCGTCGTCAAAGTGGGTGTTCAACCGCGACGCAAACGCAGCGTTACCCAGCTCCTCGAGAAAGGCGCTGCGGCTGCGTGAACGACCGCAATAATGCAGTTCGAAATCGCTGTCGCGGGCATTCAGCGCGTAAGCCATGGCCACCATCGGGGTGATGCCGATACCGCCGCCGATCAGGATCGAACGCCTGGCATCGCTGGCCAGCGGAAAGTGATTGCGTGGCAGGCTGATCTCGATTTCACGACCTTCCTGTAGCAGTTCATGCACCGCCACCGAACCGCCACGCGAGGCGGGATCCTTGAGTACGCCCAAGCGATAGGCGCCTGCGTTGGCCGGATCACCGCACAGCGAATACTGGCGAACCAGACCGGTCTTGAGGTGGATATCGACATGCGCGCCCGCCTCGAAGGCGGGCAAAGGCTGTCCCGTCGGATCACTCAGATCCAGTACGACAACACCTTCGCCCTGTTCTTCACGCTTGCGCACGACGACTTTCAATAATTGATCGCTCATACAGGACCATCCCGATTTCGTTGTAAGGGGGCGCATCTGGGCACCCCCGACTGCTTTTTCAAACCGTGTAACCGTGGACTCAGCGCATGAAGATCCCGCCGTTCACATCCCAGGTCGCCCCGGTGGTGAAGTAGGCGTCTTCGCTGGCCAGTTGCACGATCAGCTTGCCGATGAACGCGGCGTTACCCAATTGCTTGACCGGGATCGCCTCTATCAGTTTTTCCAGGCGCTCGGGCGGCACGGCGGCGCGCACCGCCGGCGATTCGATAGGGCCCGGGGCGATAGCGTTGACCGTGACACCGGACGCCGCCAGCTCCTTGGCGAAGATCTTGGTCAAGGTAATGATGGCGCCCTTGGATGCGGCGTAATGCGCGCCGGTTGCGGTGCCGCCGTTCTGCCCGGCCAGGGAAGCCATGTTGATGATCCTCCCGTAACCCTGGGCCGCCAGATAGCTGCCGAACACCTGGCAGCCGACAAAAGTGCCGCGCTGATTGACGCTCACAACACGGTCGAACTCTTCCGGGCTGATCTGCATCACCGGTGTGGTCATGGTCATCGCGGCGTTGTTCACCACCACCTGCAATTCACCCCAATGCGCCACGACGGCCGCCAGCGCGTCTTCGAAATCGGCCTTCCTCGATACATCGAGCTTGAGCGCCAGGACCCGTTCACCCGTGGCATCGAGTTCAGTGGCGGTGACCCGTGCTGATTCCAGCGAACGGTCGCTGATCACGACCCGATAGCCGGCGTTCAGCAGTTGCTCGGCAATGCTTTTGCCCAGCCCCTGGGCCGCGCCGGTGACCAATGCAACCTGTGTCATGGCAACGTCCTCAGAGGATGTAGCCGATACCGGCGAGGGTATCGGTGGAGTTGATCAGCTGGATCACCTTGCGCTGAATCTTGAAACTGTCACCGCTGCGCACCAGTTCAAACGTGACATCGGCGGTGTACTGCTTGAGCACATCCTTGCGGAACTCACGCAGGTTCTGCGCACAACGCACGGTGACAATTCCGTCTTCATCTGAAAGCACGCGAAAGCGCGACTGACTGCGCACGGTGCGTGCCCGCGGGGTGGTCGAAATCGATTCGCCGCTGGTCAATCGGGTGACACGCAACTGACGCATGTGGTGATCATCGTAGGCGTAGTTCAGGGTGTTCTCGAAGTCGGTTTCCAGCGGATCGATCGGGATGATGTAGGTCGCGTTCTCGGTCCACAGATCGAGCCAGTCGACGAAATCGCCGTGATCGAGCATGTCCGCTTCCTGCCAGATGAAAGCGCTGACTTGGTTGAGCAATTGCAGATTGTTCATGGTGTTCTCCGTCACTCAGGCCGACATCATCTTTTTCCACTGCTGGTAGCCAGCACGCATGCCGGTCTCGGCGCTCACATCGCTCACCAGCCCGTCTTCGGATGCCTTTTCACCCGGCAAGCCGCGGTTGAGCATGATCCACAGATCGGTGCCGGCACTGGCGCCGCGCTGTACGCGCTCCCAGGCTTCGGAATCGTCCGGGGTACCAAAACCCATCGGGCCCTGGAAGTGCTCATGCAGGCGCAGGCGATAGCGGTTGGCCACGGCCGGGCCACCGTCCATGGTGATGACGGCGTGATGGATTTCGGTTTCGTTCACCGCGATCGGTTGCAACACCCGGAAGAACGCCATGGAACAAGCGATGTTCGGGAACAGGTTGAGGTTGAAGCCCGAACCGCCGACCGCACGCACGATGCGACGGACCGATTCTTCGTCCTGGCCTTCGGCGCGCAACTGCGCGGCCAGGTCTTCGAAACGCTCAGGGATCGGCAAGTCGAGGTTGGCTTCCAGGTCGACCAGGTCAGGGATCATCACCATCACGCTGTGTCCGTTGCCGAGGTCTTCGACGTAGCCCGGTCCTTCGACGAAGTCGAAGAGCTCCAGAGTCTGTTCATCCACGGACGACAGGAACGACTTGTGCACCAGCGGGAAGTGGTAGGCGTCGGTGGTGTTTTCCAGCTGGATCTTCCAGTTGCCGGGGAAGCGGAAGCGGTGCTCTCCACCCACTTTGACCGGGTAGCCGGCGCCCTGCTTCATGAACAGGTCGATCCACTTCTTTGCCGGGCCGAGGAAGTCAGCGAGGGGCTCGATGTCATCCTTGAAGGTGGCGAAGATCATGCCGTTGTATTGCTCGACACGCAGGCTGACCAAAGGCAGTTCGCCCTTGTCCAGGCAATCGGCGTAGCTTTCCGGGTGCGGCACACCGCGCAAGCTGCCATCCAGGGCATAGCTCCAGCCGTGATAAGGGCAGACAAAACTGTTGGTCTTACCCTTCTTGTGTTCGCACACCGTTGCGCCACGATGGCGGCAGCGGTTGAGCAACACATGCACTTCTTTCTTGCGGTCGCGCACGACGATCACCGGCTGCTTGCCGATATAGGTGCTCTTGTAGCTGCCGGACTCCGGGATCTCACTGCCGTGAGCGACCCAGATCCAGGTGCTGTAGAAAATCTTGTCCAGCTCCTGATCGAAGATTTTGCTGTCGGTGTACAGCGACGTGTGAACGCGGTCATGCAGGACCAGATCGGAAGGACTGGCGTCGAGCGTTACGGTGTTTATCAGGTTACTCACGATCACTCCTCGTCGGCATTATTCGCCGACTCTAAGAATTCTGGGTGTTACTTTCAGGACTGGCCGGACTTACCAGGTACGGGCAGGTGCGCGGCATTGTTCCAGGTGTCTACCGGTCGGCTGAACAGGTTCTCGGTCTGAAAATGCGCCATGCGCCACTGCCCTTTTTTCTGGGCGAACCGCACGGTCAGGCGGGCGCTGTTGAGGTGCGAGGCACCCGAGGCAAAGGTCGAAGTCTGCAACATCACCCAACTGGCATCTGCGGTCTCACCGCTGACCCGGATCAGTTCCGAGGTCAGGAAGTGCACGTTCAGCGAAAAGTGCGCCGGTTCGACCATGTAGGTTGCGAACATCGCTTTGATCGCCTCACGCCCGTGGTAACCGCCAAAGCTATTCTGGTACTTGGCACCCTTACCTTCCCAGATCGCCTGCTCGGTGAACAACCCGGCCAGTTCCTCGAGCGGGGAATCCACGCCCAGCTCGTCGCACAAAGACATGTAGCGATTCATGCAGGCGCGGATCGCGTTCTCGCTTTCCAACTGCTCGAGCCGCTGTTCCAGTGCGCGCAAATGCTCTTGTGATGACATGGCGACTTCTCTCGACTCAGCGCTGGATGATCAGTTCGCGACCGGTACGGGCCTCGACCTTGCAATACTTCCAGAGTTTGTAAGGGCCATTGCCGACATCCGTGGTGCGAAACAGATTGCAGGCGGCGTGGACGGTTTCGATGTCGGGTACATCGGCCAGCAAGTAAGTCGTCCAGGGCCAGCCGGCAGACGGGCCGACCATGCTCTGATCGTCGTCCATGTTGCCCAGCACGGTGACGCCTGGCAGGTCGGCGATGCCGTTCCACATGGCGCCGAAAGCGGCCCAGACTTCCAGCGCTTCAGGACGCGGAGCATCGAAAAAGTTTTGGTTGATGCCTATGCAGAACAAAACTCGCAGGGCTTTTTTATCGGTCATGGGGTTCACCAATCAGTAGGAAAAAATTACAGGTAGCCAGGCAGCGGCTTATTGCCGAAGAAGATCGCGCCCGCGTTCTGGTAGGTCATATCGCCCATGAAGGCGTGCTGGGTAATGACTTGGGTGTCGTTGACAAAACGCGACAGAGGACTGGTGCGGTACACCCCGCTCATTCCCGATAGCATTTGCGCGGTGCGCGCAACATCGGCGGCGACACGCGTGGCGTGGGTCGAAGACAAGCGCAGCATATTGGTCTGCTCGACGCTCACCGGGTCGCCGGCCAGAACGCTGGTCCAGGCATCGTCGATGGACTGGTAGAACCACGAACGTGCAGCGCGCAGCGACGCTTCGGCCTTGGCCATCTCGACCTGGGCCAGCGGCCGGTCGGACAACGACGGCGCACCGGTCACGGAGATTCGGCCACTGGCCATGCCGCTCAACTCATCAAGTGCCGCACGAGCAACGCCCAGGCCAACCACAGACAACACCTGTGTGGCGAACGACAGTGACGGATAGCGGAAGAACGGCTCGTCAAGACTCGATGGACCGCCGCGTACGAAGGTCCACTCCTCCGGCACCACCACGCCTTCGACGACGACATCATGGCTACCAGTGCCGACCAGGCCGACGACATTCCAGGTTTCCTCGATTCTGACCTTTTCCCGAGGCATCACCGCCAGTCGTGGCAGGCCGAGCATCTCGCCATTTTTCGGGCTGATACCCACGCCGATGAGCGACGCGCCCATGCAACCGCTGGAAAATTTCCAGCGCCCATTGACCTCCAGGCCACCGTCAACAAAGGATGCAGGCTGCGGAGGGAAGATCCCGCCGGCGAACACCACGTCAGGCGAATCGGCATAGATTTTCTTGATGGTTTCCAGCGGCAACGCCGCCAGGTAAACCGGGCTCATACCGAAGCTGGCGACCCAACCGGCGGAGCCATCGGCGAACGAGATATCTTCCACCATCTGGCAAAACTCGGCCGGCGAACGCTCGTCGCCGCCGAAGCGTTTGGGCACCAGAGCCCGATAGACGCCGAGCTTGCGGAACTGCTCGATAACGTCCTGCGAGATGAATTTTTGTTGGTCGAATTCTTCGCTTCGAGCACGCGCACGAATCTCGACCAGCAGTTTCTGAAACGCTTCATTCGCCGTGATCGGCACGCAGCGCTGGTGATTCAGCTCGCTTGGCGCAGTCATGGGTTTCTCCATAGTAAGCATCACGATTACTCTTCCAGGCGCCGGACCAGTTCGCGGGCGACTGCACACAGCAGTTCGTCCGCGCCATGGGCGGCAATGAGTTGAAGGCCGACCGGAAGTCCCGAGGCGCTTTCCAGAGGAATGCTCAGAGCCGGATGACCGGAAAGGTTGAAAGCACGCACCAGGGAGGTCATGCCCAGGGCGGCGCGAGTGTCGGCCGCGTCGGCGACCAGCAACGGGAAGTCGGGCATGGTCGGCATGGCCAGAATCGGGGTGATGGCCAAGGCTGCGTCCACTTCTGCGATAAACGCGCGACGGATGATTTCGGCTTCTTCAACGGACTCGGCCGTGGTCAGACTGGCCGCGCGCAGACGGTCGGCGACATCGCTGCCAACCCGACAGGTTTGCAGAAGATGGCCACACGCTGCCCAGGTTTCGGCGTTGATGATCACCATGCCGGCGTCATACGCGGCGGCCATGCCAGGCAGCTTCTGCTCAAGTAACTTGAAGCGCGAACGGCCCAGCGCCTGGTTCACCACCGAGTGGATTTGTTCGTTGGCCTCTACCGCGACCACGCCGATAGCAAGATGCTCAGGCACCGGGATGGAGGCGAACGAGGGATCAATGATGTGCATCGCTTCAATCAAGCGTTCCATATCCCGTGCCAGGGGACCTACGCAATCGAGGGTACTGCGCGCAGGCATCACACCCTGACGGCTGACACGACCAAAGGTTGGCTTGAGACCAAATACACCACAGCACGCCGCTGGAATCCGTACCGAACCGCCGGTATCGGTGCCCAGCGCGAAGTCGCAAAGGCCTGCCGCCACCGCAGCTGCCGAACCACTGGAAGAGCCGCCCGGTATATAGCCCGGATAGCGCGGATTGGAGGCCGTGCCAGTCCATGCGTTGAGGCCGGTGGTGCCGAATGCCAATTCATGCAGGCTGGTTTTACCGGTGATCCGGCAGCCCGCATCCAGAACAGACTGGACCACGCGTGCATGTTCGCCTGCCGCCGGCGCATCGGCCAGGGCGCGGCTTGAAGCGCGGGTCGGATAGCCGGCGATATCGATGGTGTCTTTCACCATGACCGAAAGGCCATTCCCTCCTAAGGCTAAATCCTCAACAACGATCGACATGTTCTTTACCTGCTCGTTATGTGTCACCAGAACGGATGACCTCGGCACGAGGGCCGGGGAAAACGCTTAAATCTAAAATCGTAATATTTACGTGAAATGTCAATTGAATTTTACCAAATAAAAGAGTGTGTATTTTCGGTGCAGACTTTCTCTTTTCGCACCAACGGCGTGCAGTTTGGTAACACTGCCGTAAAAACGAAAAATCCTGAATATTTTATATTTTTACCTTATAAATCAGTTAGTTAATTGTATTTAACGAACAGAAAGCATCGAAACATTCAGAAAAATATTGAGCAGAGGCCTCGCTGAAAAAGCAAACAGGAAAAAATAAATCAGCCCAAAAATTACAGCCAAAAACAGCGTAAAAAATCACTGTTTTTTGATTTTATTATCAGGTGGTTTTTGGTCATTTGAGCGCTTCCTTGATCCAGATCAAAGCCTTGTTTGATATGGCGTGCTGCGGGTTTTTCCCGCCCTTAACATGCCCCACTGCCAGCCCTTCGGATCACCTTGGCCGGCCCGCCTCAAAGCGTTCGCATCAGGCATCGCAGTAACGGCTTTCTGCCTTGCACCGAAAAATTTCTGGCATGCAATCTGCTTTTGCCCTCTTCGCCTTCGACCGATCGCTCATGGTCGAGCAGCACCCTGATGGCTCGGTAACAAACCATGGGTGTCGCCACAGTTCGATAACTAAAACAGGGCCGTACTCGCACCACGTCGTGGTCGGGAAGGCTGGCCATTAGCCTTTTGCAGCGTTGCAACTCTTCGGAGAAAGTCATGCTTTTCAGAAAAGCCGTGCCCACGTTGTTGTTGAGTGCCGCCTGCGCCGCCGCTGCGCAGGCGGATGTGAAAGTCGGTGTCATTACCTCCTCCACCGGACCGATCGCACTGGTCGGACTACCACAGAAAAACACCGTGCCGTTGCTGCCGACCCAGGCCGGCGACCAGGTGGTGAAATACATTTCTCTGGATGATGCGAGCGACCCGACCGCTACGGTGAAGGCGCTGAAGAAGCTGATCGACGAAGAAAATGTCGATGCCATCATCGGCCCGAGCGGCTCGCCCAACGCCATGGGCGTGATCCAGTTCGTCGCCGAGGCAGGCGTGCCATTGCTGGCACCGGTCGGCACCGCTGCAGTGGTGCTGCCAATGACCGAGCAGAAGAAATGGGTATTCAAGACCACGCAGAACGATGACCTGATCGCCAAGGCGCTGTTCGAACACATGGCTAAAAAAGGCGTGAAAACTCTCGGCTTCATCGGCACCGGCGACCCTTATGGCGAGAACTGGGCCAAGGTCATGGCCGGCCTGGCAGCGCAGCAGAATATCAAGGTCGTGGCCAACGAGCGCTTTCAGCGCCAGGACACTTCGGTCACCGGGCAGAGCCTGAAAATTCTCGCCACCCGCCCCGATGCAGTGCTGGTCGCAGCGCCGGGCAGTTCGGCGGTGATGCCGCAGACCACCCTGTTCGATCAGGGCTATCGCGGCCAGGTCTACCAGACCCACGGCGCGGCGCTGCAAGACTTCCTCAAGCTGGGCGGCAAGAAAGTCGAGGGCACCATTCTGGCGGCCAGCCTGATGCTGGTACTGGATGAAATCCCGGACAGCCATCCTTCGAAGAAAATCGCCAGCAACTACACCACGGCCTACGAAAAGCTCAACGGCAGCAAGCCGGCGACCTTCGGCGGGAACACCTTCGATGCCGGTCTGCTGCTACAGCAGGCGATCCCGATTGCAGCCAAAAAAGCGGCACCGGGCACTCCCGAATTTCGTGCAGCCCTGCGTGATGCGCTTGAGCAAAGCCACGAACTGGCCGGCACCCAAGGCGTTTACAACATGACGCCTCAGGACCACAGCGGCTTCGACGAGCGCGGTCGCGAATTGATCGTGGTGAAGAACGGCAACTGGATGTTGTTGCACGACAACTGATCGAAACCCGGGCGCACAGCCCACTGCGCGCCCTGCCCGATTGCCGGCGAGTCAACCCGCGCCGGCAATCGGGCCTGATATTCAATCTGTAGAAAAGAGCTCTCATTATGAATTTCCAGATAGCCATGCTGCTGGGCCAGGACGGTATGACCAACGGCGCGATCTATGCGCTGTTGGCCCTGTCGATCCTCCTGGTGTTCACCGTGACCCGGATCCTGTTGATTCCCCAGGGTGAATTCGTGACCTACGGCGCCTTGACCATGGCCACGTTGCAGAGCGGTCACCCGACTGCTCTGGTCTGGCTGCTGCTCGGCCTGACGCTGATCGACTGTGCACTCGATGTATGGGGCGCGGCACGTTCAAGCCAGGCCTTTCGGTTCCCCGTGCGCATTCTCTTCAAGCTTGGCTATACAGGCCTGCTGGCGGTGTTGATCAACACCTTGCCGTTGGCCGAATTGCCGATGGCGGTCCAGGCTTTGTTGACGCTGGCGTTGGTTGTTCCGCTGGGCCCGCAAATCTACCGACTGGTGTTCCAGCCGATCGCCTCGGCCAGCTCATTGGTCTTGCTGATTGTATCGATCGCCGTGCACGTCAGCATGGTCGGTATTGCGCTGTTGCTGTTCGGCCCTGAAGGCGCCCGCACCCAACCGTTCTCCGAAGCTGGCCTGGAACTGGGCCCGGTCACCTTCAACAGCCAGACGCTCTGGGTGCTGGCCGTGTCCCTGGGGCTGATCGTCGGGCTGTACCTGTTCTTCGAGCGCACGCTGTATGGCAAAGCCCTGCGTGCCACCGCGGTCAACCGCATGGGTGCCCGGCTGATGGGTATTTCGCCGACCCTCGCGGGCAAGTCGACCTTCCTGCTCGCCGCGCTGATCGGCACGCTGTCGGGGATCCTGATCGCGCCGATCACCACGCTGTATTTCGATTCCGGTTTCGTCATCAGCCTCAAAGGCTTTGTCGGCGCGATCATCGGCGGACTGGTTAGCTATCCGGTCGCCGCGCTCGGCGCTCTGGCGGTGGGCCTGATCGAAGCATTCTCGATGTTCTGGGCCAGTATCTACAAAGAGATCATCGTGTTCACGCTGATTATTCCGTTCCTGCTTTGGCGTTCGTTCACCAGTCGTCATGTGGAGGAAGAAGAATGAATTCGCGCTATCTGTTGCTTGCCCTGTTACTGGTGGTGGGCGTCGCGCCGCTGCTGTTGCCGCCGTACTACGTCACCCTGCTCAATTACATCGGCATGTACGCCATGGTCGTATTGGGGTTGGTGCTGCTCACGGGTGTCGGCGGCATGACCAGTTTCGGTCAGGCCGCGTTCGTCGGGCTGGGCGCCTACACCTCAGCCTACCTGACCACCACTGAACAACTGCCGGCATGGTTGGCCTGGGCCGGAGCGTCACCGTGGCTGACGCTGCTGGCGGGCGTGGTGCTCACCGCCTCAGTGGCACTGATTCTCGGCGCCCTGACACTCAAGTTGTCAGGGCATTACCTGCCGCTGGGAACCATTGCCTGGGGCCTTTCGCTGTACTACTTGTTCGGCACCCTGGAATCCCTCGGCGGTCATACCGGCGTCGGCGGCTTGCCATCGATTTCATTGTTCGGCCTGAAGCTGGATAAGGGCGAGAATATTTTCTACCTGATCTGGGCCCTGCTGTTGCTGGCAATCGTCGTCACGCAGAACCTCCTGAATTCTCGCGAAGGCCGCGCCATTCGCGCACTTAAGGGAGGCCAGGTAATGGCCGAGTCGATGGGGGTCAACACCTTCCGCTCGAAGATGGTGATCTTCGTCATCTCTGCGGTGTTCGCGGCCATTTCCGGCTGGCTCTATGCGCACACCCAACGCTTCGTCAACCCAACGCCGTTCGGTTTGAACATGGGCATCGATTACCTGTTCATGGCCCTGATCGGTGGTGTCGGCAGCGTGTGGGGCGCCCTGCTCGGCGCGGGCGTCCTGACCATGCTCAAACAATGGTTGCAGGACTGGTTGCCGCACTTGCTGGGTAACACCGGCAACTACGAAATCATCGTATTCGGCATCCTGATCGTGGTGCTTATGCAGCGCGCACCGTGTGGTCTGTGGCCCTTGTTGACGCGCCTGATACCGGCCCGGTTCAGGGTCCGCGCCAAGGTCCTGAATGTCGACGCCAAGGCTGCACCCATTCCCCGCCGGCAACTGCCCAAACATGGCGAGCTGATCCTTGAGGCGCGGAATGTGACCAAGCGCTTCGGCGGACTGGTGGCCAACAACGACATGAGCCTGGAAATCCGTTCGGGTGAAATCCTCGCGCTGATCGGTCCCAACGGTGCCGGCAAAAGCACCATGTTCAACCAGCTCTCCGGCGTCGATACACCGAGCAGCGGCGATGTGCTGTTCATGGGTCAAAAGATCAACGGCCTGAACTCCCGGCAAGTGGCGCGCATGGGCATGAGTCGCACCTTTCAGCACGTGAAGCTGCTGGGCAACATGAGCGTGTTGGAGAACGTCGCCATTGGCGCGCATTTGCGTGGCCAACAAGGCGTGCTGGCGGCGGCCCTGCACCTTGATCGTCGCGAGGAAGCCGAACTGCTCGGCGAAGCCAGACGTCAGCTTGA
Source organism: Pseudomonas sp. MH9.2 (assembly GCF_034353875.1). Classification (NCBI taxonomy): domain Bacteria; kingdom Pseudomonadati; phylum Pseudomonadota; class Gammaproteobacteria; order Pseudomonadales; family Pseudomonadaceae; genus Pseudomonas; species Pseudomonas sp. MH9.2. The sequence goes on along the minus strand of NZ_CP133784.1, from coordinate 5,410,732 downwards.
GCGCGTAGGCCTGGGCGACTATTTGTATGAAGAGGCAGGGAGCCTGGCACTCGGCCAACAGCGGATTCTAGAAATCGCCCGCGCCTTGTGCGCCGATCCGTGCCTGCTGCTGCTCGACGAACCCGCCGCTGGCCTGCGACTGAAAGAAAAAGAAGCCCTTGGCATCCTGCTCAGTCGCCTGCGCAGCGAAGGGATGGCGATTCTGCTGGTCGAGCACGACATGGACTTCGTCATGGGCCTGGTCGATCGCGTGGTGGTCATGGAGTTCGGTCAGCGGATCGCCCAGGGCTTGCCCGAAGACGTACAGAAGGATCCGGCCGTGCTGGAAGCCTATCTGGGAGGAGTTGAATGATGAACATGCAAGTGGAACCGCACCTCGCACCGCGCAACCAAGTCGACGACGCCGTGCTGGAGATCAAAGGCCTGAGCGTGGCCTACGGCAAGGTCGAAGCGCTGAGCGACGCCAGCCTGACCGTCGGCAAGGGCCAGATTGTGACGGTGATCGGCCCCAACGGCGCCGGCAAGACCACCCTGCTTTCGGCCATCATGGGCGTGCTTGGCTCCCGGGGTCAGGTGCATTTCGACGGCAGCCTGGAAACCTTGCCGGAAGTGGAAGTGATGGTCTCGCGGGGCCTTGGCCTGGTGCCGGAAAAACGCGAATTGTTCACCAGCATGAGCGTGGCCGACAACTTGCTGCTCGGCGCTTTTCAACGCCATCGCCGGGGCGACCGTCGCTACAGAGAAACGCTTGGCGAAATCTACGAACTGTTCCCGCGCCTGTGGGAGCGCCGCGAGCAATTGGCGGCGACGTTGTCCGGCGGTGAACGGCAGATGCTCGCCGTGGGCCGGGCGCTGATGGCCAAGCCCAAGCTGCTGATGCTCGACGAGCCGAGCCTGGGCCTGGCGCCGCTGATTACCCGGGAGATCTTCCGCATCATCACCGCGCTGCGTGAGCAAGGGGTATCGATTCTGCTGGTCGAGCAGAACGCGCGTGCCGCCCTGCGGGTAGCCGATTACGCCTATGTATTGGAAACCGGTCAGATCGCCATGCAAGGCCCGGCGCAGAAACTGGCTGATGACCCACGCGTGATCGAAGCCTATCTCGGCCTGGCCAGCAAGCATCAGGAAATGCTCGCCAACTGACACCGCGCCCTTGCAGGAGCTGGCTTACTAGCAAGCCGGCCTTCCTACAGGGGACTGTTGTTGTGTTCAACAACCTATCGCCCCCTTGTGAATAATCCGGAGTCACGATGAACGCTTCCTCCTTGCGCATCGGCATCGCCGGCGCCGGTGCCATCGGCTGCACCCTAGCGGCCCGTCTTGCGGGTAACGGCCATACGGTCAACGTACTGGCCCGAGGTGAAACCCTGACCGCCATCCGCCGTGACGGCATCCACTTATCCGATCTGGACGGTCATCATCATGTGCGAGTCGAGGCCAGCGACAACGCTGCCAGCCTTGGCGTGCAAGACCTGATTTTTCTCTGCACCAAGGCACAAGCCCTGGCCAGCCTGCTGCCACAACTGCAACCGATGATCGGCGCCGAGACGGCGGTGATCCCGGTGATCAACGGCGTGCCGTGGTGGTACTTCCACGGTGAAGGTGGACGCTACGAAGGGCAACGGGTGAGCGCGGTTGATCCGCAGTCGACACTCAACCAGGCCCTGGACCTGCGCCACGTGATCGGCTGCGTGGTGTTCATCACCGCGCACTGCCCGGCCAACGCCGTGGCTGAATCGAACACCCCGCACCTGATGATTTTCGGTGAGCCTGACAACCGCCTTAGCGCCCGGCTGGAGCGTGTGCGCGCACTGATCGAAAGTGTCGGCATAGAAGCACGAGCCACCGACCGCATTCGCGACAATCTGTGGACCAAGATCATCGCCAACCTCACCTCCAACCCGCTCTCAGTGATTACCGGCGCGACGCTTGATCAACTTTACAGCCTGCCGGAGTTGCGCGACCTGGTCAGCAGTTGCCTGCACGAAGCCTTGCTCACGGCCGCCGCGTACGGCGCGCGCGTGAGCATCGATCCACGGACCTTTCTCGAACTCGGCGCCGGCATGGGCGCGGTGCGCACCTCGATGCTGCAGGACTATGAAAAAGGTCGCCCTCTGGAGTTGGCCGCCATCGGCGACGCAGTGCTGGAGTTGGCCGATGGCATGGCGATCCCGATGCCCGTTACTCGACACCTCATTGCCCTGGCACGCTTTCGCGGCGAACAGGCCCGTCACTGACTCACTACGACAAGGACTCCGACATGGACCACACCCTAATGGCAAAACCGCATGCGTACAGCGACGAGGAATGGGCACTGCGCGTGCAACTTGCGCACTGCTACCACCTGGTGGATTTCTTCGGCTGGACCGAGACGATCTTCAACCATATTTCCGCACGCCTTCCTGGCCCGGCGCACCATTATCTGGTCAACCCGTTCGGCCTCAATTACACCGAAGTGACGCCAGAGAACCTGCTTAAAGTCGACCTGCACGGCAAGAAGCTCGAGGACTCGCCCTACGACGGTAACCCAGCCGGTTTCGCCCTGCACAGCGCGGTGCACGGTGCCCGTTCGGACATCCAGTGCCTGATCCATACGCACACCACGCCGATATCGGCCATCGTCATGAAGAAGGCCGGTTTTGCCCATAACGACTTTTACGGTGCGCAACTCTACGGACGGATCGGTTACCACACCTTCGAAGGCATCACGCTGTTCGACGACGAAAAGGCGCGGATGATCGACAGCCTTGGTGACAAGCACATCCTGGTGCTGCGCAATCACGGCATTGCCGTCGGCGAAAGCAGCATTGCCAAGGCGTTCTTCCTGCTGTGGACAGTGCAGCGCGCCGCCGAAATCCAGTGCCAGGCCGGCGCTCTGGGCGGTGAGGACAATCCGCTGCCTGAAGCGATCAGCCAGAAGTGTGCCGAACTCACGGCCATGCTCATTCGGGACAGCGGCTTCGCTGTAAAATTTTTCGACGCCATGGTTCGCAAAATGCGCGCCGAACGCGGCCAGTGCTGGTAATCGCGGGAGCATTCAGTGGCTAAGTCAAAGGAATACACGCCACCGGTCATCGTTGCGGCGCAGCCAGAAATCCCGATCTCGCGCCTGGATACTCTCGGCCATCTGATGGCCTGCAACGATGCCTATGTGGCGCTCAGTGGTTACGCCCGAGAGGAGCTGCTGAACCAACCGCACGAACTGATCAATCATCCGCTGATGCCCAAGCGAGTCATTGATCGTATGTGGGAGACCTTGCGCAGCGGCGTGCCCTGGACAGCGCCCATGATGGGTCGCGATAAACAGGGCACGACGTTCTGGTGCAATCTCTATGTGGTGCCACTGCTGGAGGGCGGTCAGCTGAATGCGCTGGGTACGGCGTATCACCCGATGGACGCCGCCCAAAGCCTGCGAGCGGAAAAACTCTATCGACGCTTGAATGACGGCCACGGCCCACTGACTTTTGCCCGGCGCATGCAGGAGCATGCCAGCACTCAGGGCATCGCCTGGCTGCTGGGGTTTGGTGTCACGGGCGCCATGGTTGTCGGACAGATCGACCTGGCACCCGGCCTTCTGGTGCTCGGCGGAGTATTCGCCGCGAGCTGGCAATGGCGAGCCAGACAACATGCGGACGTCCGCCGGATCATGGCCCGGCACGATCAGGTCTACAGCGACGCGTTGCTGGCCCCGCTTCAGGAAGGCAGCGCCAGCGTTGCCAACCGTTTTGACATGGCCCTTAACAGCCAGAACACGCGGATGCGCACGGTCATGTCGCGCATCCGGATCAACGGCGAGACCGTGCGTCAACGCGCGCAAGAATCGTCGACACTGGTGCAGACCCAATCCGGGCACCTGCAACGGCAACTTGAAGAAGCCGAGCAGTCCGCCGCGGCGGTCCATCAAATGAGTGCCACGATCCAAGAGCTGTCGCGCAACCTGCAACACGCGGCCGAAGCCACCCAAGCCGTCGACCGCCTGGCTCGCGATGGTGACCGGATGTCCGGGCAAAGCCAGCGTTCGATGACCGGCCTGTGCACCTCGGTCGAGGAAATTGGCCAAGCCGTCAGCCGCCTCGCGGAATCGATCGAATCAATCAGCGGCGTCGCGCATGTGATTCGCAGTATCGCCGAACAGACCAATTTGCTGGCGCTGAACGCGGCCATCGAAGCGGCACGCGCCGGCGAGACCGGACGCGGTTTCGCAGTGGTCGCCGATGAGGTACGCAGCCTCGCGACCCGCACCCGCGAATCCACTGAACAAATCCAGCGCTCCATCGAGCAGTTGCGTGAAGGCAGCGCCCTGGCCCTCGCCACAGCGCAACGCGGCGAATCGGCCGCGCGGGAATCAAGCGAAGACGTATCGCAGGTCCAAACCGCGTTGCGGCGCATCTGCGAGGAAGTCGGACAGATCTCCGGCATGAGTTTGCAAATGGCCTCGGCCATCGAACAGCAAGGTCAAGTCGCGCAAGAGATCAACGGCCAGATTTCCCAGATCGTGAATTTGGCGCAAACCAGCAGCGATCAGTCCCGACGCAGTACCCAGATCGGCGAGGAGCTGCATCAACTGGCCAACTCCCAACTCGACCTGGCCCATCGGTTTCTACAGGGCTGAACGATTCATCCTCATGCATCAGGCCTGACGTCGCAGGGTCTCGGAAGGCAGGCAGCCGTACTGTTTGCGGTACTGCATGGCGAAATGACCGAAGCTGGCGACAGCGTGACGCAACAGGATATCCGTCACGCTGTCGGTCGGGCCAGCCTGCTGCAGGGCTACGTGAACCAAAGCCAGCCGACGAGTGCGGACATAGTCGCTGGGGGTTTGCTGAAGAAACCGCGTGAAGCCATTTTGCAAGGTGCGGATCGACACGTCGCAGAACTGCGCCAGGCCCGCCAGCGCAATCGGTTCGGCCAGGTGCTGTTCGATGAAGTCGCGGGCCTTCTTGACGTGGTGAGGCATTGGTTGGCGCTGGTCTTGCAGCAGATCGACCGAATAATTGTGCGGCAACTGCGTCAGCAGCACCGACAGCAGATAGTCCGACAGGCTCCCGCCCATGGTCGAGGTCAGCAGCGTCTGGCTGGCGTCGCCATAGAGCTTGCAAATGTAATCCAGGGTGGTCCTTACCGTCGCCATGCCCTGATGCTCGGCGTCGACCTGAATGTCGAACAGCAACGGCTGACGCAAACGCCGGTTGAGCAACACTTGCAGCTGACGCTCGAGGGCTTGGCGATCGGCGCGCAAAATCAGGTTGCGGCAGTCCTTGTCGATACGAATAAAACTGCGTTCAGAAGGCGAAGAAATGGTCAGCCCACCCTTGCGCAAAATCGCGCTCTGCTTGCCCAGGCTGACCATGCCGCTGCCTTCCAGGGTGACCCGAATCAGGTAGTAGCCACTGATATCGCCGGCGTCGATTTCCACCGGTGCACCGTAGTGCAGATCGAACAACGCCGAGCTGCCGAAAAACACGCCATACAGCTGCGATTGCAGGGCGCCGCCCTGCTGCATTTTCATCTGGTGGGGCCACAGGTAATGACTGACCCGATCCTTGACCTCGCCAAACCCGCCGGAACTCAGAAGGCAATGATGACGGAGCGAAGAGTGTTGATCGAACATGCTGAAGCACCTCCAGAAAATGACACCGTTACCCGCAGGCACGTCGATAATTTAGTGGAAATGGAAAGCAATTTTCACGCCACGCAAACGCTTTCTGCGCGCCCGGAACAGCCTCTGCGCCTGATGCATAGAGTCAAGGCAAACAAGGGCTTGAAGCTGGATGCGGCGGGTAATGTCCACGCGCCCAGCATGAAACAGGCATTCAAGTTCCTGACAGTGCACCGCAAGACCTTTTTCTGCCACTACCTGGGGTTTTCGTTCTACGCGATGACACTGTTCTGCATGCTCAGCTGGACCCCGGCCTTCTATATGCGCAAATTCGGCCTCGCCCCTAGCGATACCGGCTACATGCTCGGGATCGTGGTGCTGCTGGCCAATACCAGTGGCGTGTTTTGTGGCGGTTGGCTGATCGACTGGCTGGCGAAAAAAGGCTACAGCGATGCGCCGATCCGTGCGGGAGTCATCGGAGCGATCGGCATGGCCGTGCCCGCCATCGCGTTCACCAAGGTCAGCGAACTGTGGATGTCCGTGGCGTTGCTGGCACCGGCGATGTTCTTCGCTTCGTTCCCAATGCCGGCCTCGACCGCGGCCATGCAAATCCTGCCGCCGAATCAGATGCGAGCGCAGATCAGCGCGCTGTTCCTGCTGATTTCCAATCTGATCGGCCTGGGTCTTGGTACCACGCTGGTCGCGCTGCTCACCGACCGGCTATTCAAAAATCCGGCCATGGTCGGCTCATCGATTTCCCTGCTAAATGCCTTCGCCGTCGCACTCACCCTGCTCTTGCTGATCAAGGGGTGCCGCCACTTCCGTGAGAGCCTCAAACACGAAGGCCTGGCCTGACGTCCTCACCTGAGGCACGCTACGGCGTGTCTGCTGGTTTTTTGCCGCGGGCGGCGCGACAATGACGCCCGCTATCAAACCCGCTCACCTGAAAGACTACGCCAACCTTTATGACCACCCCGAAAAAGCGCCTGAGCCGATACAACCCCGCCAGCGAAGACTTCAAGAAGGAAGAGTTTCCCTTCTACTGGCTGGCTCGCCTGCACGGTCGCTACTCCATGGCCATGGAGAAAGCGCTGAAAAAAATCGATATGGACATACCGCGCTGGCGGATTCTGTTCATCCTCAAGGAAAATGGCGAGTCGAGCATTTCGGAAATCTCCATCCACGCCATCGCGAAGCTCTCGACCATCACCAAAATTGTCTATCGCATGAAAGCCGACGGCCTGGTAGAAACCAACACCAGCGCCAGCGACGGACGCGTGACTCAGGTCTCACTCACCGATGTCGGCCGCCATACCATTGAAGAAATCCAGCACGGCACCAGCGATATCTTCCGCACCAGTTTCAAAGGCCTGACCGAAGCCCAGATCACCAAACTGAACGGAACGCTGGAAAAAATATTCAATAACCTGCCGGAAGACTGACCCGCGATGGGCATTGGCGATAGTTTGCACGCCTTGAATAGCGGCCGTGTACAGCAGAAATCCGATGATTTAGATTTCTGCTTTTTATAGGCACAGCATTCACCATCGATAGCTGATCCCTTTACAGGCAATCGCGCAGTGCGTGAATTACAGAGCGACCAAAGACATGACCTTGCAGTACTACTACGGCGACGGCGTCACCAAAGGCAAGGTCGACAGTCGCCTGAGCAGCGCGCAATTCACCTACCTAGTGAACGGCCCCACCTTCGCCGCCGGCCTGCAACAAGTCAGCGGCGACAGCGATGCAGTCTGATTGAGCCAGGGCGACGGCTCGACCGCCTGCTTCAGATCGGCAAGTTCCAGCGCGCCGGGGAAACCACTTGGCTGGCTCGCCATAACTATGACTTTGCGAAAGTCGGGATTCCCGGCCTGAGTTTCCTGGGCATGTACGAGAGCGACTCAAACATACGTACTCCCACTGGCGACAAAAGTGAGTGGGAACGTAACCTGACCGTGAGCTACGTGGTCCAGTAGGGCCCGCTGAAGGACCTGAGATTGCCCTGCGCCACGCCTCACTGCGCACCGGAGTGTCCACGCAACGGGACAGCGATGAGCATCGCTTCTGAGGAGGCTCTTACCGCTGGATCGCGCTGCATTAGCGTGGTCGAAATCGTCGATCCAGCTCACTTATCAAGCTGGACCAAAGCCCTGCCCGGAACAAACACCGACCTTGGAATCAGCTGAGGATTCCACCCAGAGCCAGTCGTTTTGTAGGGGTAAAAACGACCAAAAATAAAAAAGGGTCGCGAGATAAAATCTCGCAACCCTTTGAATTATATGGTCGGGACGGAGTGATTCGAACACTCGACCCCTAGCACCCCATCTCCTTTTTCATACTTCTCGAAAGCTTCCAAAATTTTACTCTGGATTTTTCTAAGCTGGTATTTACTTGAGCTCCAGCGGTGTTCTGCTCCACAAGAGTCCAGTAACGTCCATCAAGAGCCGACGTTTTTGTGGGGGGAAAAGTTAGGGGGAACCGATTTTATGGCCAAAATCACCATAAAAGAACTCGAGTCGCTGACCGCCAACGACCCCGGGGGGTTTAGCCCATCCTAATGAGCGAAACGAGCGACTTGAACCCATTATTAAAAGGTGCGATACACGTCCTCTGCTTCCGAATACATAGCCTGCCCTTTGTCAACAAGCCTTTGCCAAACTTTGGTGGCCTGAGGCGTGCGAAATACACCGTTCATACAAAGGTTGGGACTTGAACATACAGTTTTTTGTAATTCAGAGGCAATCAATGGAATACCGAAATCTGGTATGCCTTTAGCTTCGTATTCACTTTCACCATTATTGTACATAGCTATAACTTGAACCTCTGAGCCAGAAATAAGGCTCACGGTTATTTCAAACGCCTCACCAGATTCAGGAGGAGGGATTGACCTGAATCGATAAGACCACTCGCTCTCTTGGAAGTTTTTGGTGACGGTGTATGTATAAATTCGAGACTGCCCATCTCGGTCTATACAGGAAATTTCAGCCATAAATCCTCCTAACGTTTAGCTAAAGGACGTTCGCAAGCTCTGCTTGCGCGACGTCCAAAGTTAGCGGAGCGAACAGCTTGAACCAACTGTTATATGTTACTCCTTATTTTGAGAGATCCACGGTTGAGATTTTCCAACGAATGACCCTAGAGCTTTTTGTGTTTGACCATCAATCTCTGAAACGGCGGCAAGAGATTTTGCATCTATTTTCTTCAGAATAACGGTCACCGTATTCTCTTGCTCTTGGACGATACAACCCTCAGTCACGACGGTTTTTGTATTGTTTTCAAGATTATGGTTGAAGTAGTTTCCGTTGTGAAGGGTGGCTTCTTTAATTCCCATTCTCTCAAACAGTTTTCCGACTTCTTGAGCTTCGGCAACAGCTTTGTTGAGGTCTATGCCCGTCAGGCTAGCTGCGGACTCAATTGTGGAAACTTCTTTCGTCATCGTGAACTCCTTACGTTGATTTGTGGGGCAATTCAGTATCTGGTTTCGATCCGCCCCCTCTAGCGGCGCAGAATAAGCTCGGCACGGAATAGCTTGCCGATGTCCAGCGAGGCTGAGAAACCGTCTGATGTAGTTCTGTTTCGGCCAATCAGTTCTGGCCAATCGAATTCAGAATTCTTAATGAGCTCAACGATTGTTGGCTGCTCGGCAAGCTCACTCACAGCATCGCGGTTGATGCCTTGTCGCACGATGACGTGGGATACAAAGTCGCCCCCCACTCGAATTGCCCGAGGGAGCTCAATACGCGTTTCACGACCAATGAACTTTTCATCAAACAGCCGCTTGTGACTATCAGCATCACTCAACTCGGCTCGTGCTATCACATCACGTTCTTTTATCAACTGGTGACGCTTATCTTCTGCTGCTCGTGTCTCTTTTCCTCCCCAAGCTAGCACCTTCCCAGACGGCGAAGCGACAGCTTCTGCCGAGATCTCGAACCCTGCCATTCGCAATAGTTTGGACATGACACCCCTTGTAGCCGCGTCAGTTGCATTTGGTAGGTCCTGGGACAAAATTTCGACTGGCTCATCGGGGACGGGGTCAATCACTTTCAAACGGCTTCCTTCTGCTCCTTCGATGCCGATAGTAAGCCCACATACAAGGCGCTGTCCGACGTGTCCTTTGGGGAAAAGCAGAGATTGCTTCTGAGCTATTCCTCCTGAGAGTTGCCGCTCGCTGTAGTCAACACCCGACTGTGTTCCCTTACATTCAATGACATGCCATCGACCCCTTGTATCCCTGGCTACAAAATCGGGAGTCTTATTAGGTCCTCGTTTCGCAATTCGACGCTGCGTTACAAGCAAGGACGCCGCGTACTGTTGCATGAAATAACGGCCGTCGACGATCAGATCTAGATCTAGTTTATCTGTGAGCCAAAGCATAGATACTCCCATGCCGAAGTCATCGCTCAAAATAGTCTTCTGGTGAGCGTCAAGCTCTGCAAAGCTATGTGTTAGCTTCATCTCCGCATCACCAGGGGTGATTGCTGCTAGATATCTAACCCATGCCCAGAACTCACTCAGCGTGACTCCCGTCGTCGCCGCTGGCGTCGTCAGATAGCCGATCATCAGGAGCATTGACGGTATATTTAAATCGTAATGACTGCGCCCCTTTTTGAAAGACCGAGGGAAAAGAGGAGGCACCCCAGGGCCTGGCCACGTAGATTCGTCAATGGTGATAGGGAGAGTTCTGTCCATGGTGCTCCAATGCTGTGCGTTCCTTGCAGGAATCAATTGTTTTGTAACTAAACCGCATACGTCAAATCCTACTCAACGTGGTGGAGGATCCTGGAATCGCTTCTTGCAGAGACCTAACGCAGTCGACGTTTATCAACGTATCGACTGTACTGACCGTGCTACCAAGCAAGGTCGAGCGCTTCCAAAGCCCTTACCAGAAACGCCTTCCTAACCCCCCAGCCTGAAGAATTATCGCCGACAATAGAGATCGGATATGCGGTCATCGCATCAATGAGATTTGGATTGAACCTTGCCACCCACCAAGGTCACCACCATATATACGTACACCTCCGTACCCCACGTATAGATCTGCACGTTGCCGCCGCTGGCGGCCTCCTTACCGGGAATCTTGACGATGTCCAGCACCTGTTCATATGTCATGCCAGGCTCAATTGCAGCGTATTGTTGGTCACTGATGTTGGGACGCTGGGCTCTTATCGTTTCAAGATCGGGAAAACCGGATTGATAGCTGACGTTGTTGCCGTTGCCAGAAATTACCGGACTGTTGTTACCGCTGGAGCTGTGCGAAACCGCCTGGGTCGGTAGGACGAGCGCCGCCACTGATGCCAAGGCTCCCAATATGCCTGTGTACAAGCCAATTCGTTTCATGTTTGCCATGTCATTCTCTGGATTCTCAGATGATTCAGTTATGCGGTTACGGCGAAGCGCTGAGCATCAAGGGCGGCAACGGTCGAGAATCCGGCGCCCTTCTTGAAGCTCATGTTATGGAAAAAATTCTTCATCGCATCAGACGGATCGATGGTTTCGAGGTTAAGCCCGTCAATGGTTGGCCTAGAGAACGCAACACTCAGAATTGGCTGCTCCTCCATATGACCTGTCGAGCTGTTGAGCACATTGTCCAGAGCGGTGACGATGACTAGGTCATCCGGCAGGATTGCCAACAACTCTCGACCTACTCGCAGGGCGCAACTGCACACGTAGTCCTGGTGAAGCTCGTTGAACCGCCCAGCAGGCATAGCTTTGGTCGACAGCTTGCCGCTTTTGAGGAGAGATTTGATTTCGGTCGGAATCACGCCGGAGCCATGGATAGCGACCCTGGCTTCTAGGACACCACCTTCATGAACAATCATCTGAATGGCTGAGCCGAGGTGTGAGATTTCTTCAAACGACTCAAAAGCTTCGATGGCATCTAACTTTGCCTGACGGTCACCATCAAGGATACGGATCGCAATATCCCTCTCCTCTGCCCACTCGGAATAGGCAGTTTTCCATTCGTCAAACTGAGCCTGATATTGCCTTTCATCTTCCGCCTGTGCAGCGCCAATCTTGCCTATCAGGACTACGCGCTGACGAGCTTCTAGCTTGAAGAGGCGAGCCCAGAAATTGGGGCGATATGTAGCGGCAGCATGTGTAGCTTCTTGCTCAAGAGTACCGCTCTTGAGTGGCTGTCTAGGCTCTGGATTGGAGAGGAGCCGCTTCCATTTCACAGGCTCGGCACAATCCTTGTGCATCGAAAGGAGGATATCTATGTGATTTTCGTACACATCGACTTCATACGCTGCTTGCTCCAGCGCTTCCATTTTTGCGTACTCTTTCTGTCCCTTATCGAGCTCATGCTGCCGACGATGAGCGCTACGTTCTGATCGCCGCGCAGACGCTTGCAGCGAACGTACAGTCCCTTTCCAACCCATCACGACTCTCCATACCGTTCATGTGGTGGCACATTAACATAGCTCCTAGCTCTGTCTGAATCACCTGAGAACCTGGAAACTGAAAATACAAAGGGGCCCAGAAGGAGTGCATTTGTACTCCACGCATCACAGCGCGAGGGCATGGCCAATCATCCACAAATAAGGGATACCTTTATCCCCTCCTTCTCGCTACTCCGCCGTTTGACGTATGGCCTTCTCAATTCGCTGACGTCCCGCATGAGCAAGCTTGCTTACACCAGCTTCCTTCGCAACCGCGTATATCAAAGACTCCCCTTCGTGGCCCCGCTGCACCATCTCATCAACCAAAGCACGCAGTTCTTGCAGGCAGATTTCAGATAGCCCTCTCGTGGAATCTTCGTCGCCGGGCTTACGGAAGACGACACTGGTGTCCGACTCGATATGAGCAGGCCAGAAGAAGACTCCTGTCTGCTCCTCTTCATGTGAACGGAATCGTGCCCGGGCAATTTGGTCAACGCGATCACGTATCCGTGAGCCGGTTCGCACCCAGCCATGAGCCCGGGCAATGCGCCTTGCGAGCTCTGTGTCCAGAACCGGTCCCTCTTCCGCTACCACATGAGCAATCATCTGCTCCAACGTTTCTGTGTAACTCGGCTCAAAAAACTGATCTGGATCGACCAACCCCACCGCCTGACGAGGATCGGCTTCCTTATAAACCAAATGTTCAACGGGACGAGCAAAAGCCAGGACATCTTCAACTGGCCTGATAAATGCCGCCTTGGCATACTTCAACTCAGGCAATGCGCCTGAGGGATCATTGGCTGCGGCGACCACAGCCACCTGATCCACTACCTCAATGACCTCAGCCATAGCCGCGTCGATTTTCAGTCGCTCTGCCTCTTGAGCGGCATTGATGACAGCCTGCTTGGCTCGGGACTCAGCAAGGAGCTCGTTCAGACGTTGATGTACCTTTTCGGCAGTTCCAACTGCATCAACCCACCAGTCCGTTGACCATATCCTAGCGATCTCCCAGCCAAGTCCACGCAGTACAAATTCACGGAGCTTGTCACGATCGCGAGCGGTGGCGCTGCGGTGATAGGTAGCACCGTCGCATTCCACACCGGCAAGGTACCGTCCAGGAGCATCAGGGTGAACAACCCCAAGGTCTACTCGAAAGGAGGAAACGCCAATCTGGGTATGTATCTGCCACCCCTTTTTAGCCAAGGCCGCTGCAACCGCTTCTTCGAATGGGCTGTCGAAACCTCCCACGCTACCAAAGTCAGCTTCTGCGAGTGCCTGCGGGCCACGCTCTGCAAACTCCAGGAAGTGCTTGAGATCTCGCACCCCAATCGCTTGCGTACGAGCCAAATCAATGTGCTCTGGTCGCAAAGTCGAGAACACCACAAGCTCCCGGCGAGCACGGGTTATAGCCACGTTCAGTCGACGCTCACCACCAGGGCGGTTCATCGGGCCGAAGTTCATGGACAGCACACCGGCGGCGTCTTTCCCGTAGGTGGTCGAGAAATAGATGATGTCTCGCTCATCGCCTTGAACGCTCTCAAGGTTCTTGACGAACACAGGCTCCAGCTCGGACTCAGCGAAATATGAGTCGAGTGATGGGTCTTTCCGGCAAGCCTCATCCAGCATGTCCATGATGAGCTTCTGCTGCTCGCCGTTAAAGGTTACGACCCCTACGGTTCGCCTGCTTTTGCGGAAGGCCGGAGACTGTAGGCGAGCAACCAAATCAGCAACTAAATATCTTGCTTCAATTAAGTTGGTTCGCGCCCCGCCCTTGTCATACACACCCGGGACAGGGCACAACCGTACCGCTTTGTCGGCCGTAAACGGTGATGGAAAGGTCACCAGCTTCGACTGGTAGTAACGCTGGTTCGAGAAAGCGATCAGACTCTCGTGGCGGCTACGGTAGTGCCAGTTCAGGTTACGCATCGGCAGGTTGGCACTGATGCACTCATCCAGAATACTCTCGAGATCATCCTCTACATCCTCATCTTCAGCGGTCGACTCAGCTCGGTTAAAGAATGAAGTTGGAGGGAGCTGTTTCGGGTCGCCCACCATCACCACCTGCTTCCCTCGGGCCATCGCGCCGATGGCATCCCAGACGGGTATTTGAGATGCCTCATCGAAGATAACGAGATCGAATGGTGTTGAGGCAGGCGGCAGATACTGGGCAATGGAGAGAGGGCTCATGAGCAAGCATGGAGTCAGCTTGGTTAGCGCTTCTGGCGCACGACTCATCAGCTCACGCAATGGAATATGCTTGGTCTTCTTGCCCATCTCATGGCGCAGGACTCCCCATTCTGAAGAGCGACTCACGCTGTCTTGGCTTGGTAGGTCGGAACACAGCCGAGCTCGGAGCCAGTCCTTGGTCAACTCGGTGAACTTGTCATCCAAAGCCCGGAAATCACGAATGCGCTGTTCATGCTCCACGCTGACGAATGTCCGGATCACCTCTTCGTTGTCCACCGTCGTGTTCAGCCACCAGCGGGCATAATTTACTTCCAATACACGACGGACTTTTCCAGAGGTGATGGCTCCTGTTTCCATCGATTGAACAATCGGAGCCAGGCCGACAGCGTAGGCCTCATCGCGAACCTTCCGCCAAGCGCACCATGCCTTGAGACGCGATTCAGACGAGACGACAGTTTCGCAGTTTTTCTTGATATCACTTAGTGCCAGGTTGGCAGTTTCGATGACGCCCATTTCGGTGAAATGACCGAAGGCAGTCAGGTACGCTGCTCGCTCCTGGAGCAGCTCAAGCTTTTCGCGAAGGGTAACGCCGGCAATGGCTATAGCAGCCTCCGGCTCAAGTAATGCGTTACCATCACCCAGCAAAGTTTGAAGCGGTGCTTTGTAGGCCGCGACCTGCTCAGGATTGAGTGCTAGCTTCGCCACCGCAGTAGCCATCTCCCCTTGGAACGCTACCGCCCTACGTGCGACGTCAACCTTCGTTTTCAAGTCATTCCAGACAGGAACGATTTCTCGCAGATCAGCCAGATCCACCAACTCTCGTTCAACTGCTGCTCTTTTCTTGAGCAACTCAAAATCAGCTTTGAACGACGAGCCACATCGCCCTTCCTCTACATGAGGATGATCGTCGACAAGCCGACCGCGTTCTTCAATGTCACGTCGTTCAGCCTGGAAGCGCAGCGCTGCAGTCAGCACGTCAATATCAGTGGTCAAACCGCTCCAGAGAGAGCTAGTTGCTGAACTGAGATCGACCAGCTCATCTAACCCAGCATCGAGACGAGTCAGCGCACGCAGCCGGCGGAGTTCCTCCTTCAATTCATCACCAAGCTGGCCCTGCTCAACCAATTGCAAGCCGTCATCGATCCAGGCGGAGTCATTTTTCTGAAGCCTAATGGCCTCTTGCAGCTTGATCGCTGTCGCGAGATGCGTTGCTTCGGATTTAGCACCTTGCCAAACAGCAACACACTCATGACCCGGCTCCAGCTCGTCGATTGCTCGACGCACCGTTCGAATCTCTACCCAAGTAGCGAGATCCTTGGCATTATCGACTTCACCTGTTGACGTCTGCGTCGGAGCCAATAGTCCAGCGATTCGGCGTTTTCCGAACCAAGACTTAGGCCAGAAAGACTCCTCCGCATCTTTCCACTCGCGCAGCAGGAGCTCGGTATCAAGTGCTTCAATGGAGTCGCCGTAGGACGCCGTTAGCTGGTGCTTGAGGTCGTCTATCTGACCCAGCAATGTGACAGCTTGCCCAATAACGTCAGTGACACTTTGTGGCCAGGCCGGGCCTAGATCAACGAAAATAGCGCGGCGTTGCTGCAGCAGATCAATGCCTTGTTTAGCTTCAGCAATAATACGAGAGGGCCAGAGAGCGGAGAGCCTCGAGTTAGTGTCCCGGTGCTCATCGACCCAAGTACAACCGTCACTCAGACGCTGAGAAATCGAGCGAGCATCGAGTCGCAGTGCGAAACGCCAATCCTGCCCGGCGGCAGCAGGAAGTGCTCGAGAAAGTATCGATAGACCCTCAAGCGCTGTTGGGGTGTACTCCGTAACAGGAAGCCCGGACAACTCAACAAAACGATCAGCAGCTCGCTGGACTTCAAGCACAGCGGGAAGCACGTCACGAGCAGCCTGCACGAATTGTTGCTGCCAATGAGGCGACCACTCTGCTTGGCCTACCGCGGACAAAGCGTTGCCTGCCAACTGACTGTAGCCCACAGCCTGGGCGTTCACTTCAAGGCGGTCGCCCAGTTCTCGAAGCTCAAGCATAGCCTTCTGATCATGCGTGTCCGGAGATGGCCAACCAAGTGGAGCTACTGCCTCATCAACACCCGATGTCACCGTCCCGATGGCATCGTAGATGGTGTAGCCGTTGCGGTGCCGGCGATGCAGACGCTCGACATAAATATTGAGGCTGTCACGCAGGGAAGCCAGCCGCTGCGCTTCAACCTCCCATGCGCCAGCGTCTACCTGCCCTTTCGCTTCCCAAGCCGACTGCAACTGAGCAAGGACATCCGTTTTTCGAGCTTTGCTGGAGTGAAGTTCAAGGCAGAACTCACCCAGACCGATTTCACGCAAGCGCCGGTACACGACATCCAGGGCAGCAATTTTCTCAGACACGAACAGCACCCGACGTCCTTGAGCGATCGACTGGGCGATCATGTTGGAAATCGTTTGGCTTTTACCCGTGCCAGGTGGGCCGATGAGAACGAAGTCTTTGCCCTTGGCTGCTGCCATCACAGCAGCAAGCTGAGATGAATCAGATGGCAGTGGGCAAAACACATCAGTCGGGCCGTAATCACGGTCCAGCGACTCAGCTTCCGGAAACGGGGTATCGGAGATGAACGAATCGCGTGGCGTATCCAGAAGGTGCTGAACTACAGGACTCTGTCGAAGGTGCTCTGCATTCTCGGCAAGATCCTTCCACATGAGATACTTAGCAAACGAGAACATCGAGAGCACAACGTCCTCGTTAAGCTCCCAGCCTGCGATGTCCTTGATCGCATGACCAACCTTGTTCCAAATTCCGGCGATATCCAGACCAGAGTCGTCCCGAGGCAGTTCCTGCTCCAGCGAACCCAAGCCCAGCTCAAAGTCTTGACGCAGCATCTCGATCAGAGTCGGATTAAAACGAGGCTCATCATCGTGCAGCACCATAGTGAATCCGGAGCGTGCGCTCTTACGCTCCAGAGTGACAGGAACCAAGACCAGTGGCGCTTTGTACTTCTGCCCAGCCCTATCCTCACGCGTCCAACTAAGGAAACCGATGGCCAGGAACAGTGTGTTGGAGCCACCTTCCTGCAAAGCAGTACGAGCGCTTCGATATAACTCAGTTAGCCGGACATCCATTTCGGCGGACGTCAGCGCAACGAATACCTCCCTACGCTTGAGAGCATCTTCAGCATGGCGACGACGAACATCTTCTCGCTCACGCTGCTCATAGAGTGCGCGCTCCCGCGGATCTGCTCCATCCATCAGATCAGGCCTAATCAGCAGCTTCAGCGCCTGTCCACCTGCAAGAATGTCCTCAAGCGCACCTGGATCAGGAGACTCAAGCTTCAGAGCTCGCTTACCCATTTTAAAGTTGAGCAAGTTATTCCGAAGCGACAGATCCAGAAGCTTACGCTGCCAACGGCCGAGGCGATCTGCTGGGTCGAGCTTGGACAGATCCTCAACCTGCACCTCAATGTTGTCATCGGCGATGCCGATCCCCTCCTCCACCAGAAGCGATGGGGCTTCATCAGATTCAGCAACGGCTACACGCGCGATCTGAGCCTCTGAGCTAGCGAGTGGCTTGATACGTTGCAGACGAGCGCGACGGATATCCAGCAGCATCTCGAATACACTTTCAGCGTCTTCGGCTACCTGTTTCGTGCCCATCTCTACCGCATAAGAGAATGGCGGTATTGAGCTGTGGGTAATGAGAGTGGTCTCAAACAGCACGAGTTCCTGAAGCTTCACTCGCTTACGTACTGCTATGACATCATCCACCACTGCAGTCGTAAATTCTTCAGGCTTAAGCCACAAACCAGCAAAAGCATGACCATGGGTGAATACGATCACCGGGTTAAGACCGATCTGCTCCAATGCCGAACAGAAAAGCAGAGTCAAGTCGAGACAGGTAGCCAACCCGGAGTCAGAAATCTGACTGGGGCTACGAATCTTCTGTCCTGATTGTTCGAAGCTAGCTGGCGGCAACGCATAGTCGAGCTTCATGCGCGCCACCGCGCCCCACACTGCAGATGCCAACTGCCAGGCTCGTTTAGGGCCTCCCTCATATCCATCAAGTGCGGATGGCTTCTCGCTAAGACGAAGCAACTCGGCCGCCTGTTTGAGCAACCTTTCAACCGCCGCATCATTCGGCTGAACAAAAGCCGCCGTCATATCTGGTATATGCCGCAATCCGCCCCACTGGTTTCTGGGCAGAAGGTCTACGACCTGTTCAAACCAAGCAACTTCCTTGCGACCGCTCTCCGCCTCCTTGTCATCGGTTTCAAGAACGAACGTAAAGGTCGACATCTCTGCTTCTGTCAGGCGACTCAACAACGGGCCGTCCAAGACAAGATCAAGCCCAGGTATGACCCGGAAGCTATCTGCAGCGATCTCGTCGATACGCCAGATCTTGGACTTAAATACCTCGGGAGCCGAGGTAAGGGTAAGAGTGGCATTGATGAAGCGATCACTCGTCTCGTTCGATATACGAAGCTCGCGAATAACCGGGATTGCGTTCTGGAAATCCGCAAGGTTCAGCTTCGCCACCAAAGTGGCAAGGATTTTTAATTCTTTAGGCTGAACTTCTTCTTGGGGCGTGAGGGGCTGAACGATGTCGTCCATGCGCAACAATCCTTGTCGTTATGCCCAAGGGCTGGCCGGAATTGGCCGGCCAGGGGGGGACCCTCTTGAGCTGATGGCGGGATGATATCTCTTATAGTGAGAGCCGTAATGTGCCTTTGGTCGTCGCTGATTTCTCATCCCATCATCGAATGTCCACCTACAGAGACCGATGCAACTCAATTATCAAGCTGGGCCCGAAGTCCACGGGACAAATTTCAATAGTGGTATCACATCCGAAAATCTACCCAGAGCCAGCCGATTTGTAGGGGTAAAAACGCAGGCAAATAAAAAAGGGTCGCGAGATAAAATCTCGCAACCCTTTGAATTATATGGTCGGGACGGAGTGATTCGAACACTCGACCCCTAGCACCCCATAAAGGTGAATAACCGTCCAATAGAGCCCTACAAAATCCAAGCTTACAGCTTACCCCCTTGAAATTACTGGACAATCCTCTTACATACGTCCATTGGCATCCGCTATCATCCGCTTAAAGCTCCTCTCAATTCACTACCAATTCACTACCAAGGATATAACCGTGGCCAATCTCACAGATAAGGCGATGAAGGCGAAGCCTGGCCACACTCATAAATGGATGAGTGAAGTAGCAATTTGGGGCCATGGCTCCCTTTTGGCGCGAATCACCCCGGCCGGGGATCGCCTTTTCTATTTCCAATACACAAACGAGGCAGGCAAGCGATACGCTCTGCCAATTGGTACGTATGGTCCGGGGGACGATGCCGCTACCATGACTCTGTCGGATGCACGACAAAGAGCAATGGAACTCGCGAGCCTGCACAAAACAGGCATCAAAAATATCCGTGAACATCTTGAGTCCGAAGAAGCCGCACGTATCGCTGCCCGCGACGCTAAGGTGGCACAGCTAAATGCTGAGAAAGCTACTGCAGCAACCGAGCTCGCCCGCCAAGCTGCCCGAAAGAGCGTTACTGAACTATTTGAACACTGGGCCAAAGTCGATTTGATCAATCGCAAGGACGGAGGCGCGGAGGTGCGCCGAATGTTCGAAAAAGATGTACTACCTTTTCTAGGCAACATCGCGGTAGCTGACGTGAAAAAGGGACATATCACAGAAGTAACTGATGTAATGCTCTCGCGTGGCGTCAATCGTGCTGCAAAAATAGCCTTCTCCCTTATGCGTCAGATGTTCCGATTTGCAGTAGATCGCGACCTGATCGAACACGATCCCAGTGCTGGGATTCGCAAAGCCAAAATTGGCGGTAAAGATGTCGAGCGTGATCGAGTCTTAAATGATGACGAGATACGCAACCTTTCCCAAAAAGCTCCGGAAGCCGGTCTGCTGGTGACAACCGAAGCGGCCATCTGGATTGCACTATCCACCTGCTGTCGTATTGGTGAGCTGCTGAGCAGCAGATGGGAGCATATCGATCTTGAGCAGCGCACCTGGTTAATTCCCAGCGAAAACAGTAAGAATGGAAAACCACATCTCGTCAGCCTGTCGAACTTTGCAGTTGCCCAGTTCAAGCGAACACAACAGATTAACGGCAAATCAACCTGGTGCTACCCAAATACAGATAACAGCGGCCCTGTCAGCTCCAAGACCGTGACCAAACAACTAGGGGACCGTCAACGCCAGCCTGAACAAGGGACTCTGAGCCGGCGCAGCTCCAAAGCCCAATCCCTGCTACTACCAAGTGGCAAATGGACACCGCACGACCTACGTCGCACAGGGGCCACTCTGATGACGGCACTGGGAGTATTACCAGAAGTAGCTGAGCGCTGCCTGAATCACACTGAAGATAACAAAATGAAACGAATCTATCAGCGGCACAGCTACGCCACCGAAATGGCCACCGCCTGGAATTTACTTGGCGAGCACCTGGAAACACTCAGAAACTTTGAAGCGGGTAACCCTCACGCGCCAATATCGATCTCCGCTGAGACGGAGAATTAATGCGACCGTTCTAATCGAAGCGCCTGTTGCTGCACCCGCTCGACGAGGAGATTCGTAAATCCCAAAACGGCAAGATCCGCAACATTCCTATTCGCGTGCTGTTCAATGAGCCCGATCTGAACTTCCGCGCAGAGTACAGCCTGTTCGACCGTAACACTGGACTACCGCTGTGCGCAGGCAATGGCGAAACGTGTAAACGCCAGTGTGAGGACGGCATCAAGTCCCTGCCCTGCCCTTCGCCGGACGCTTGCTCTCTGGCGAAGGGCAATGCCTGCAAACCATATGGACGATTGAACGTAGTGATCGGAGACGATGACCCACTAGTGGCCTGAGCGGCTAGTCCATTAATTTATTTTTTATCACGCTCAGCTTCGCCTTGTGTACCGAGCTAATGATGGCCTCAGCCGTTTTATTCCACTTGAACGGCTTGGCTGAATGCTCATTGTGAGCCTCGATAAATTGTCGGATAGCCGCCCTCAGGTCGGCGACGCTGGTGAAGGCGGCCCGGTACAACGCTCGTCTTTCCAGCTGCGCAAACCAACCTTCCACGGCGTTCAGCCAAGACGCGCTGGTCGGTGTGAAGTGCAATTTGAAACGCGGGTGCTTTTCCAGCCACTGCTTGATTGCAGCAGTTTTATGGGTCGAACTGTTATCCAGAATCACATGCAGATCCAGTCCGGCTGGCGTGCTGCGGTCAATCTGTTGCAGAAAAGCCAAAAACTCCTCGGCTCGATGGCGCTGGGTAATCCGTCCGATTATTTGGCCGGTCATGATGTCGAAAGCCGCGTACAGACTCGCCGTACCATGGCGCTTGTAATCATGCGTGCGACGTTCAACTTGACCTGGGCGTAGTGGCAGCATCGGTGTGCGATCCAACGCCTGGATCTGGGTTTTCTCGTCAATCGACAACACCAAGGCATTATCCGGTGGGTTCAGATAGAGCCCGACCACGTCGACGACCTTGTCGGCGAAATGAGGATCATTGCTGATTTTGAAGGTCTTCAAACGATGGGGTTTGAGGTCGGAAGCGGCCCAGACCTGCCTAACCTGCCACGTGGTAACCCGCGCATACTTGGCCATCAAACGAACGCTCCAGTGAGTGGCTTCCTGGGGGACGCGCCGGGTGGTCAGTGTCAGGATTTCGTTGATTTTTTCGGGACCAAGTTTGAGTGGCTGGCCGCTGCGCGGCAGATCGTTCAACCCTTCGATTCCCGCCTCCAGATAACGTTTTCGCCACTTGAATACCGTCGGCGGCGTGACCTGCAACTGCTCGCTGACGGCCTTGGGCGTCAATCCATCAGCCAGTAGAAGCAGGATGCGCGCTCGCTGGACGAGGCTCTGTTCCAGTGTCCTCATACGCAACCAACCTTGCAGGGCGATGAAATCAGAAGACGTTAAAGCGAAGGGGGAAGTCGGTCGGGCCATGTGCATAACCAATCCATGACATTGGATGCACAGTATATCGTTATCTTTAGATAAATGAATTAACCGCTCAGTCCAATAGATGGTCGAGTTCGGCAACTGTGACTGAGCGAACGCTGTTTAGGTATGCCGGTCTGTAGAAGAACCCGTCCCACCCAAGCGGAAAACCGACCGAAACGAAAGGTCTTGGCATCGCCTTGTCAGTGGGTGTGCGTCAGCCGCATCGGCCTTATTCATGAGTGAGTGCAAATGGGCGTACCATTCCCGGCTTGACCAAAGAGATACATGCCCTCCCTAGGGAATCGAATATTTCTGGCCTTCCTTTCCTCACGCATGAATGCGCGAGCGCTACCTCACTTCTCTTTACGAAGCACAAGCGTTCCTCTAACCGGAACTGACACCCTTAGAAGCCGCATCTTGATTCTAAAAGGTTGCGGATTTTCATTCTGGAACAGCGCCAAAGCACCGCCACATTTTCGAAACGGGGCGATAACCGCACACACTTTTCATAACTTCAACCGCTATCCGAGACCGAGTACCTCGACCGAACTCTTCTGCCATCATGCTTTGCGGCTAACACGTGTGTCCTTCGCTGACTTTTCTTTTTTTTGTTCACGCGCAGCACTGATGCGGGCCCTTCCCTACTGACGAGATTAACCATCCTGTACATTTTCGTTAGTATATGCGTCGCTACCGGGGGTCTGCCTATGCTTGAAAAAACAATTGGGGAATCGAGCAGCAAGCAGCATCGTTAGGCGGCTGATGCGACAACCCCATGAAAAACAGAGACTCTTTGGCATGTCATTAACCATTTTCAGTCTTAACTACCTGAATTCATAGAATAACTGCAACGCTTGAAACGAGAGGCAGAGAGCCAGCCACCGGTAGAATCCAGGCTCTCACACCAAAGGATTCAAGCGCAGATGACCACGCCTTACCGGCAGCTGACTCATGGCCAACGTTACCAGATTGAAGCGGGTCTGAGGGCTAAAGAGAGCCAAGCAAACATTGCTAAACAGGTGGGCGTGCACCCTTCGACGATTAGTCGTGAGGTTCGCCGCAACCGTTCTGAAAATGTTTACGAGGCGGTTTCGGCGACCCATGAAAGTGATGTCCGGCGCGCTGGGGCTCGGAAGTTTTGCAAACCGGTTACCTGGTTGAGTCATCACCTTGCGATATGGCTCAACCATGGAATGAGCCCAGAGCAGATTTGTCATCGGCTCAAGCAAGAGCGACCAGATCAGGCGGTCAGTCATGAGTGGATTTATCGGTTTATTGCCACCGACAAACAGGGCGGCGGCGAGCTTTATACGCATCTGCGGCACCGTCGAAAGCGTTACCGTAAACGCTATGGAAGCCACGACCGGCGGGGACAGTTGCGAAATCGGGTGTCGATCACTGAACGTCCTGCTGAGGTCGAAACTCGAGAACGGCTGGGCGACTGGGAAGGTGACACAGTGCATGGGGTGGGCGGTAATTTGGTCACTCTGGTTGAGCGTAAAAGCGGCTATCTGAGCGCTTACCCGGTCAAGCGCTCAGATAGCCGCCAAGTCACTCGGGCGATCAATTTACAGTTCAATGGGCATGTGGTGCATACGTTGACGCTGGACAACGGCAAGGAGTTTGCCGGCCATGAGCGCATCGCGAACAAGAGCCGTTGCCAGGTCTATTTTGCCGACCCGTATTCGTCCTGCCAGCGCGGCACGAATGAAAATACCAACGGTTTACTCCGCCAGTATTTTCCCAAAGGCAGTGACTTCAGCAAGCTGACGGTTGCTGCTGTAAACCGTGTGGTCGCGCAGATAAATTTACGCCCTCGCAAACGCCTGGGCTGGAAGACACCGTATGAAGTCTATGCGGGGGTGAGCGTTGCACTTATGTGTTGAATTCAGGCTAGAACAAACCTGAACCAATGTTAACGATTTTGAACAAAAAAATATCACGACAAACCTGTACACTTCATATACAAAATATATTCTTGCACAAGAATTTTGCTTTTTGAAACGTACAGATAGTGACATCACTATGCCATCATTTCACTATCATGTTAACATATGAACATCTAGCTTCATGAAAGCTCTTAAACACATATTTCTGGCTGAGTGTCGACTGATTTCAGTGAAAATATCGCCTACGGCGCGATGTTTGTTTGCAAAATAAGTCGTTAGGGAAACTCTGAAAAAGGTTTCCAAATCTGGTGAAATGTCCTCCATCACATGAGCTGAACGGTTAAGCCCCATGAAGCAGATTTCTTTCGCCGATGCTGAGTACGCAGGTAAACGTAAGCGAACCCGCCGTGAGATTTTCCTGAGCGAGATGGACAAGGTCGTCCCCTGGAAGGGGTTGATCGCCTTGATCGAGCCGCATTATCCAAAAGGCGAAGGGGGCCGGCCGGCGTATCCGTTGATGGCCATGTTGCGGGTACATCTGATGCAGAACTGGTTTGGCTACAGCAATCCGGCGATGGAAGAAGCACTCTACGAGACCACGATCCTGCGCCAGTTTTCGGGGCTGCACCTGGATCGGATTCCCGATGAAACCACGATCCTCAACTTCCGCCGCTTGTTGGAAAAACATGAGTTGGCAGGCGGGATTTTGCAGGTCATCAATGGCTATCTGGGTGATCGTGGTTTGATGCTGCGCCAAGGCACGGTGGTCGATGCGACGATCATTCATGCATCGAGTGCGACCAAGAACAAAGAGGGTAAACGCGATCCCGAAATGCATCAGACGAAGAAAGGAAACCAATATTTTTTCGGGATGAAGGCGCACATCGGCGTTGATGCCGAGTCGGGTTTAGTGCATCGCCTGGTGGGCACGGTGGCGAATGTGGCGGACGTGACGTAGGTCGATCAGTTGCTGCACGGTGAGGAAACTTAAGTGTGTGGCGACGCCGGTTACACCGGCGTGGACAAACGTCCCGAGCATCAGGATCGCAAGATGACCTGGTCGATTGCCGCCCGGCCAAGCCGCTATAAAAAGCACGCAAAAAAGAGTCTGATCGGGCGCATGCGACGCAAGATCGAATACGCGAAAGTGCAGGTGCAGGTGCAGGTGCAGGCGAAGGTTGAGCATCGGTTTCGCGTGATCAAGCGCCAGTTTGGTTATACGAAAGTGCGCTTTCGTGGTTTGTCGAAAAACATCGCGCAGCAAACAACGTTGTTCGCTTTGTCGAACCTGTGGATGGTGCGAAAACGGCTGATGGGTATGGGCGAGGTGCGTCTGTAATGCGGGCCAATTGCCCTGAAACAGCGCGACTAGAGGAAAGAACCGTGGATTAAGGACAAGAAAGGTCTGATTTTCGCCGACTTATGATTTTTTGAGCCTCAAGTAGTGAGGGCATCAAAAATCGGTGGGTACTTCAGACCGTCCTTAGCCATAGAAGAGTTTTGAATTCCTATGCAATGGCGAGCAGCACCTACCTGACTGTGTACCGACAGATCAGTGCACATCCTGGATATTGGTAGATCAAGCTATTTCGGAATTTTTTTCGGACCGAAACAGGAAATAGATATGTCATCGATATGAAGGCACATCTCGACGTAAATACTGAATCAGCTTTTCAATAGCTTGACGGCACCTACGCCAGAGCTTTCGACCCGTGACGAAAAACACTCTGCGACTGACCATACTTTTTCCCTGCCCAACCCTTGGATGGCGGAGGCAAAGTTAATGATCAATAGAAAGCTGCACCCATCATGCAGAAATTGAGCTGAAAAGCGACGAACTTGATGAAACCAACGCTTATTCTACAACACAGCAATACAACATAGGACACCTAGCAGGCTTTTGCGGGGATGCTTATCGAGTGTATGCAAGAAACTCTCACACACGACTCTTAAAAGGGGCGAGTGCGAATAACTACGTCCGGATATCCAACAATGAGATCGATTCACGGGCTATAGCCGCCCTGACGAAATGCTGCCAGCTTGATTCTAAGGCGAAACCGCTAACCAGTGGGCTTTATTCTGTGGGTATCAGTCTACGGCATGCTCCTTATGTCTATTTTCACTATGCACTCATGCAAATGTACTAAGAGCAAGCGAGGTCACAGAGCTGCTACTGCACTGCCGCTATCGATGCAATCATGCCAGGCGCGCTTACGCATTCTGACGCACGTCGGGATACGAAATGGCAAAGACTGAGAACAATACCCCATAAAAAAATGTTATAAATTGTCGAATTTAAGAATGAACCAATATGGCAAGATGACAAACATACATATTCAAGTATTTGGGTAGTTGAAATGGATTATACATCGTGCTCGAAGGGACAAAAAAATACTGTGATTGTAGCGTTTGGTCATACGCAGGCATTGGCAGAAGGCTTAAGGCAGTTGACTGTGTCGGAAACTGTACATGTAGATGTTTTAGAATACAGTACGCCACTCGATAAGATTTCCGACATAGCCAGCGCAAGTGCAATCATCATTGAGATCGACGCACCTGCATGCTTAAATGAAGGATTAGAACTCGTAAAAAAAATCCGTACCCAGCATTTTCTTGTGAGTATTATTGTATTAATCACACACACGAAGCCATTTAAAAAGGTAAGCTGCTACATAGCAGGTGTTGACCATTGCATTACAATACCGGCCGAACGCACTGAAAAAGAAAACTTTCTTTCCAAAGCATTTCATAACTTTGAACTGGAAAAGAAAATACATCTTGTTTTAGACCGAACATGTCTATGCTTGCGCGGACATTTAAATAAACTAGAGATCTCTTATACAGAAATGAAAGTCCTGGACGCTTTGATATGTGCAAAACAGCACATTCTAAGCCATGACGATATCGCCAGAGTTCTTGAGCTGAATATAAAATTCTATGATCCTCGCGCGTTGGAAAAAAAAATCAGCAGGCTGCGTAGTAAAATAAAAAGCACCTACGACATCAATGCCATTCAAAACGTGCGGGGCTTTGGTTATAGACTGTGCCGGGGGATTATTATATAGACATAAAACACCTGACCACTACTAAAAACCTAGGCATCCATCATCTGACGAGAAACATTCAAGTATGGACAACCTTACTATTGAAACACCTAGTGAATCGACCTTAAAACTGAACAGACTTTCATTTAATCACCTGGTGCACGGATGCATATCACAACCCGAAGTGAAATCAAAAAAATGTCATCACTGCCAAAGGCTCTCAACAACAATAGCCCGGTAGTTTGGGTGACAGCACGAGCACTATCCATCCAAATTTAAAGCAACACTGCAATTTACTGGATGGACAAAAAAACCATTATTCCTCTGCATTTCTCACAGAGAGGGTCCTAACTTGAAGATTTCGATTTTGTCCGAGTACGCTAAATCACTCACACAAAACCAGAGGATAACTGCGAGCTCTGTTATCCACGCACCGAGCATTTCATCGCAGAAATATGTCTTTGATTATGTTCACGCACCCCATATAGATCACGTTAAAATCCAGCACCCCGATCATGAGGCATGGTGGTTTAGCTGCGACCAACAAACCTTGGTCCACGACCGAAAAAAAATCCCGCTCACAAACATAGAGTCGTTGCTAATCAAACAGCTACTCCTTAGCGACCGACGAGTATGTAGCAAGGCAGAGCTCATACTTTGCATCCATCGAGACCCCGCTCACTACCGTGGCCTTGAAATGTGCCTGAGTAGGTTGCAAGAGAAATTCAGTACCTTTTCTAATGGAGAGCGCCTGCTACGATCCGTGAGGAATCGCGGTTATTGCCTAATCCAAAGAATCAAAGTGTCGTAATAATAAAGATCATGTCGCGCCAATAACAAAAAAGTCCGCGTCAATACATCACTTTCTTTACTGCCTTTTTTACAATCTCCAAACTGACTTCATTGCTATTCCCTAGTCAGCCAAGGACATTATTGTCCAGCACTGATGTGCTGCGTTTCGACTCAGTGCGCAACACGTTACTGGCCCGCCTACCCGATGCATTGGGTGGTGCCGACCGGCTCGGCCTCGCGCCTCGCTCGAAGAACTGTCGCTGAAGTCTGGCGAATTCGCAGCGCAGATGCCCCCGGAAGCTCCGCACTATGTATTGATCTGTGATCTGTTGGCGTCTTCGTTGCCAACGACACCAAGGCCCTGAACCTTAGGGATTCATACCTTCAAGATACGTCCACTCAGCGAAACACCCAGCAGCAACACGGCGACAATCAGAAAGGCCAGACTCAGGCTGCTGGCGTGGGCGATGAAGCTAATGAAACGAGCCAATAATTTTTCAAGGGATCATGATGATCGAATCAGACAAGGAAGCGGAGTCTATTGCGCTAATGTCGCGCGACCCGGAAGCTGCACCGCGTGTTGTCAAGGGTCGCGGCCGCGTGAAAGCCGGCGGCTTACCGATCGACAACAACGTCTCCGAAGTGCGACACGAAGTCGATTACAGAAGTTGATCCCACTTGGAGGGAACCACCCGTGTCACCGGGTGAATCTAGAAGACTGAATCAAGACCGCCTTTGGACAATGTAACGATGCACCGCGAGGTGCAGGCGGCGTTTTGCAAGGTAGTTGTCGCGTCAGCTGTGTTTTTATGCGGCTATTTTCAGTGTCGGTAAGTCCCTTTCCGGATTGAGTGTGACAGCACCGATGGGCTGCCAATTGCGTGTCGCACCCGACCAGCGGTGTGGATGCTGATTGCGGGCTTGCTGATACAGCGCATGACGCTTGGCTAAGATCTCTTGATCCTCGCCTCGATGACGCTGTGCCGGGGTCACGAAGCGGATGCGGCTGTGGCGGTGTTGGTGGTTGTACCAGCGGATAAAGTCGCGCACCCAGCTGCGTGCCGCGTCCAAATCTGCAAATCCACCAGTAGGCCATTGCGGGCAATATTTCAGGGTTCTAAACAGCGATTCTGAGTAGGGATTATCGTTGCTCACCCGTGGTCGCCCTCGTGATGGGGCGATGCCGAGTTCGTAAAGTTTGCTCAGCAGCGTCACCGATTTCATCGGTGCGCCGTTGTCCGAGTGCAGCACTAAGGGCCGCCCGGCGCAGCGTTCGGTGAGCACGGTGCGCTGCATCAGTTCAGCCGCCAGCTCGCCAGCTCGCCAGCTCGCCACATTCTTGCTCGTAAACCTCCCAGCCCACAGCCTTTCGGCTGTAGATGTCATCGATCAAATACAGGTAGTAGTACTTCCCACGCACTGGCGATGGCAAGTAGGTGATATCCCAAGACCAGACCTTATTGGCTGTGGTTGCGTGGTGAGTAGTCGGCGTAGCATGCTTGTGCGGTGCATGGCTGCGGCCACGTCGGTGCTGCTGATCAGCTTCCTTCAGGACGCGGTAAAAGGTGGCCTCTGAGGCCAGATAACGGCCTTGATCGGCCAGTATCGGGACGATCTGGCTGGGCGGCAGGCTGACGAATGGCGAGCTGTTGCACACCTCCAAAATAGCGAAACGTTCCTGTTCACTCAGGGCATTGGGCGGTCGCGGGCGTAATGTGGTGGTGCGCACATCGGCCTGCATAACTGGTGTCAGGGCCCAACGTTGCAGGATGCGCAGCGACAGCCCGATCTCCGCGCTGGCAATAGATTTGCGCGCACCAGAAGCAACGGCTTGGTTAAAACGTTCAACGAGTTGTTGCCGTTCTGGCAGCGAGGTCAGACGTCCTCGCTGTCGTTTCCCCAGAAGGCATTCATCTTTTTTCGCAACACCAGAATCGCGGCGGTTTCAGCGAGCGCCTTGTCCTTGCGCCGCAGTTCGCGCTCCAACTCGGCGATGCGTTTTTTGTCGGCGCGCGCCTGTTCTCGCTCGGCCTGGCGCTGTGCCTGGGCTGTCAGCTGGCCACTGATGCAGGCTTGACGCCAAGCGCTAACTTGCTCTGGGTACAAACCCTTGCTGCGACAGTATTCGCTCAGCTCGATCTCGCTCAACGTGGCCGTGTGCAACACAGCTGCGAACTTGGCTTCAGCCGACCAGTTATCGGCACTGCTTTTATCTCCGGGCACCACTGCGCCTCCTGCTTTGAGCTTGGTTCGCCAAGCATACAGGGTGGCTTGAGAGATGCCTTCTTGACGCGACAACGCGGCCACGGACATGTTTTGAGGCGGCAGTAATTTATTGATAAGGGCCGCTTTACGCTCAGGTGAATAGCTCGACATTACAGCTCTCTTTTATGCCCCCGATCTATCGTTTTGATAAATCAGCTCAGGCGACAACTAGCCTGACACCGGGGGCAGGTTATCAATCGCGAGAGCCCCCCCTTCTGGCAGCCATAGCCGAATGAGTACTAAATAGTCGGTACGGTGAACACATGCGAACCCGCATAGAGATAATTACATTGAACGACCGAAAATGGGCTGGATAGAAGTTGAAACATTACTTCACGCGAAGCAAGGATCCCAGCGTAGAACGGCCGGGCTAAAAATATCAACTGAACTTAACCTGACAGTCACTACCGGAAACCCATAACCGCCAGATCAAGTCTGAACTTCTACAACTGAGAGGAGGAAAGGTCTAATTTTCGATTAAGTCGATATTTTTTGCCACTCAAACGGAGACGCCGTTAAAATTAAAATTGTTGCTTACTTCTTCCCTAAGGGCCTACCTATTCCTGAGCCCAGCCCTCTACCGCCTCAGTACCGTACGTCTGCTGCCATTGTTTCAAAATTTTGTGGTTACCACCTTTTGTCTCAATCACTTCTCCCGACTCTGGGTTCTTGTAGCGTTTGAGAACTCTAGCCTTACGTTGCTTTTTCTCACTACCGCCATCTGCGGACGCACGAAGTGACACATTTGGATCAAGAATTACGATAACACTACGAAGATCTTGATTGTACTGCGACATCAATTTTTTCAGTTTGCTTTCAAACTCGATCGATTTCTGAAGGACTGGGTCGTTTTTGAGTATTTCCAGATCTTGAATCTGGCGTGCAAGCTGTTGCTCTAGAGCACGAAATTCTGCGAGACGGGACATGTTTATTTCCTAATTGTAGTTATTCACTATTAAATCAATATAAGGGAACGCCATTATAATTACTCGGACCGTTTTATCAAAACAATCTCATCAAGGTATTGATTCGTAATGCGTAGATACTGGCACCGCGAGGTGCTCTCATAAAGCGCCTCTCCCATTGCGGGATCACTCGGTACAAACCAGCTTTTCAGCTGGTGAGTGCGCAGTGTTGCATCCAGCAAATGAAGCTTGTCGACCGACGCCAACTTTGGAATATTAGAGTTAATACCTAGCGAAAGTAGTCTCCCTAGGCATTACCGCTTCAATGTTGGCAAGAAACCGTTCACAGAGGACTAACTTACACATAATCGAAATCGAAATCGAAAAAGCTCGTCGGACTCATGATAAATTCGGCTAGGTCATCACAATATATTTGAGTACATATGAGCACTTTTTCAAAGCCCCTGAGCAATCATTATATAATGAACCCGCTCATCAATCGTCTGAGATCATATTATCAAGCGTCAACCGACAGCTTTAAATGTATGCGGCACTTCGCTTAATTTCAGATACAAGCGCTGGGTTTTCCGTTCGAAAAATCAAAGCACAACCTAGCTGTAATTTACGAAAAGTCCTACAACTTAACGTGGGCCATGTTATATTTCCACCGGGCACCACTGAATATTATACACAACGACTACATATCTAGTACTCGAAGAAATTCTGAGTCCTATTCAGGACGGGTAAAATTAAAAAAATTAACCAGTCACACTGACTAGGAAGTGCCACATCAACAATGTGAGGCTGTCTCATCTACTATAAGAGCAGGTAATAAAACGACTGACAAGTCTATGATATGAAGAGCCCCACCGTCCCAATTTACTCCAAACGAAGCGGTCGTTCGCCTACCCCAATGATTCACCACAATCAAAACAAACGTCAGCACTAATAACGCAAACGCACGTAAAAAAAACTTCAACATTTGTGACATTGCATTCTCTAATCAAGCTTACTATGGAGTTATATATACAGCAGTTTAAAATCAACCATATTGCTTTTTTGAAGGAGCCACTCTTCAGGTTTACTATAGCGTTAATCTCATACTTTTCGGCCTCAGCCTAAAAACAAGCATGTCGTAGTACCGATACAGCGCTGCAAAGCCTATAGCGCCCCCCAACGACAAAAATACAGGCCAGACACTTATATATTCCCATGCCATGAGACACCAGACGAACACCATCAAAGAGAGCGTTGAAAGTACACTGCATAATAAGAGAGAAAACCCACGGGACGCACAAAGAATATGCGCAAGCGTTACTTTGAGGATTCGCACTTTAAGCTCCTTTAAAACGCCCAGCCTCACGACAGGTATGTCCCGTGGCTACTACGTAATTAGTAACTGAGCACTAACCTATCAATAGAGTCCGGCTCAGGTACGCCTGTCAGCTCCGCTGTTCGGAGGTGTTCTCAACGTCTACTCACAACTGTCAACGGTAGACAGACTCTTTGCTCACGCTGCAGAACGTTCATCAGCAACACCACTCGTTCGTCCCCATCCATTGCCAAAAAGATTGCCTCCAGCTCGGCAAAGGGCCCATCACTAATACGCACCGTCTCACCGTAGGTAAAATCCGCCTGCACTGTGGCTTCGCTGTCGCGCTCATGAAGCCGGGCAATCAGCGCATCACGAACCGCTAGCGGCTTGCCACCAAAGCTGACAATCCGTGATACGCCGCGAGTAGATCGTAGTGGCCCCCAGTTATCATAAGAGCCTAGTTGGATAAACATATAACTCGGAAAGAGAGACTCACGGACATCCTTTCGCAGCCCTCGCGTAACGCGTTCACGACTGTGCTTGGGACGAAAACAGATATACCCTTGGCGGGTCAGATTTATTTCAGCGCGCTCATCCTGGCTCGCCTTGCACTGGATCAAATACCACGCTCTGGAGGTAAGGCTCTCGTCGCCAATCATCTCAACAGCTGTTCCGTTATGTGCCAACATCCTCAGTCCCTTCTCCCGTCTATCTGCTCAAGCAGTTCGGTGGTTTTCTCCTGCATCAACGCGACATCGCCGCGACTTTCCACACACACACAAATTTCGGGTTCGATGGGCGAGAGACGCAGTTTAAAACGCCAATCAGTTAACAGCAGACTTAGCCCTTCCGCCCCATCCATTTCCAACTCCAACGCCAACGCAGCGTGAAGATCCTTGATACGTGCCAACACCACAGACGGATCGTCAACCTTACGGCGTATTTCCCCTGGTGACGGAAACGCCCAAATGCGTTCAACCAACAAAGACCACCGTGCGTGGAAGCAGCCCTGTAAATCATTACCCATGGTGTGGTTGAGTTCGTCTTCGTTTGAAACCGTTGTGCTCATAGCTGCTTCGCTCATACGAATACAAAACCTGATGCCAATTCAACAAACGGCACCTTAGAAAACTGTGCGCATCAGATGCCTTTCGGATATATATGCTCAAAGCAAAAGTGAGTCGCTTCAACAAAACCCTCAGCGCCGCCACAATCAAAGCGTTGACCTTTAAACTTATAAGCCAACACGCAACCATTTTTTGCCTGCTTCATAAGAGCATCAGTGATCTGAATCTCACCGCCCTTCCCTGGTTCTGTATACGCGATCAAATCAAAGATGTCAGGGGTCAAAATATAACGACCAATGATCGCTAGATTGGACGGAGCGTCTTCCGGCTTTGGCTTCTCGACCATGCTGTCAATACGATAAATTCCTTCGCGGATCTCTTCGCCGGCAATAACACCATATTTATGAGTCTGATCGTGCGGTACTTCCTGGATCGCCACGATCGAGCAACGGAAATGCTTGTACAGCTTGAGCATCTGGGCCAAGACACCATCGCCCCCCAAATTCAAACAAAGATCGTCAGCCAACACCACAGCAAAGGGCTCGTCGCCAATCAAAGGACGGCCGCAAAGAATTGCGTGGCCAAGCCCCTTCATCTCCACCTGGCGCGTGTATGAGAAAGTGCAAGTTTCGATCAACTCACGCGTACCAGCCAAGAATTTCTCCTTGTCAGTGCCTCGGATCTGATGCTCTAGGGAAGGTCTGAAATAAGGCCTCCTCTTTCCGGAAAATCGGGCGTCAGGCTCTCAAAAAGAGAGCACTTCGCTGATTTTTTTGAAATATCAATTTTTTTCGATCAATAAGCCTCTTTCAGGCACTTGTTAACCCTTAATTTCCATACTGCGGACGTACCTGTCCTACAGGCTCCATCAAATGTCGGCGCGCCATCCACAGATTCGACAGCGCAAACAGTGTCACCAACTGCGCGGTGTTTTTTACCAGTCCGCGAAACCGCACTTTGGTGTAACCAAACTGGCGTTTGATCACTCGAAACGGATGCTCAACCTTGGCTCGCGTCTGCGATTTTGCGTATTCAATCTTGCGCAGCGCGCGACCAATGACGCTTTGCTCCCCATGCTTGCGACGGCTGCTGGGCCGAGCAGAGATCGACCAGATCATTTCACGCCCTTCATGTTCAGGGCGCTTTTGCACCCCGGTGTAGCCCGCATCGCCACAGATATGGGTCTCTTCTCCATGCAGCAATTGATCGACTAGGGTCACGTCCGCGACATTGGCTGCCGTGCCCACCACGCTGTGCGTCAGGCCCGTATCAGCGTCGACTCCGATGTGCGCTTTCATCCCAAAAAAGTACTGATTGCCTTTTTTGGTCTGGTGCATTTCGGGGTCTCGTTTACCCTCTTTATTCTTGGTCGAGGTCGGTGCGTGAATGATCGTGGCGTCAACAATAGTGCCTTGACGAAGCATCAGCCCTCGGTCACCCAGATAGCCATTGATGACCTCAAGAATGCCCCCGGCGAGATGGTTTTTCTCCAGCAAGCGGCGGAAGTTGAGAGTCGTGGTTTCGTCGGGAATGCGTTCCAGGTTCAACCCCGCGAACTGGCGCAGAATCGTTGTTTCATACAGCGACTCTTCCATGGCCGGGTCGCTGTAACCGAACCAGTTCTGCATCAGATGTACCCGCAACATGGCCATCAACGGATACGCCGGCCGGCCCCCTTCGCCTTTTGGATAATGCGGCTCGATCAAGGCGATCAACCCCTTCCAGGGGACGACCTTGTCCATCTCGCTCAGGAAAATCTCACGGCGGGTTCGCTTACGTTTACCTGCGTACTCAGCATCGGCGAAAGAAATCTGCTTCATGGGGCTTAACCGTTCAGCTCATGTGATGGAGGACATTTCACCAGATTTGGAAACCTTTTTCAGAGTTTCCCTAGCTCGTAGCTGATATCAAAATGATCCTCAAGGGCCCGCTTGCCACGACCGGTCACAATCGCCATGTGCTGCAAACACGCATCACGAGCTTCCTCGACTGCGTACTGGATAAGCGGCTTGTTAACGATTGGCAACATCGCCTTAGTAGCAGGCAAAAAACGCGTGCCGTAACCGGCAGCAGGAAAAAGACATTTACGAATCATGGATCGTCCTTTTTAACGCCAAGAGCATTTGATAACAACATCAGGAAAATTTACTTGCCGCAATAAGCCTTCTACTTACTGGCCCACAGGTGCAGCTTTTCAAACAAATTCTTATACACATAACGACATAGAAAGCATCTAAAATGTTATTTTTTGTCCAATTAAATAATAATGTTATCTATTGTCGCGTTCTGCGATTGGATAAAACCAACGAATTATGGCATTAAGTAGTGGCTGCCATTGTGCGGAAAAACTATTCAATTGCATGGTAGAACACGTAAAGGCTACCCTGCGAAATGAATGATGATGATGAAAATGTTACGCAAGGACTCCACTCTGGGTTCACGAGATATCAATAGGCTCCCTGCATCTAAAACAGTTTAAAATATTATCAAATATCGACTTTAGCCGAGTAATAATATGACCCACACAAGAAACGAGATGGGTAAAACCACATCAAATATCGCTGCAGATGAAGGTATCTTAGACCTGGGCCGGTCTCGTTCTGTATTTCTTTCGAAACATATAGCCACGCATTCCAATTGTATTTATTCTCAACCCCAAGACTCGCTCCTTAAACACTATGATCGACTCAACAACACTGCTCAAATTCTGAAAAGCAGAGCAAAACCGATGATAATAAAAGCGAGACTTCACCTTACCCATTACCAACCCAAGAAAAACGTATAATAGAATGACTATAAAACATGCCAAACCTCCACACACCATATCATGTGCAGTTTTTACAAACGGCATAACTACCAAGCCCTTTAATAGCGCTCAGTGTTTTCAGCAACTGACACTCTTGGAGTAATCACATGAAAACGGCATTGATCGTTGACGATTATCCCTTAATACGCATGGCGGTCAGCATTCTGTTGGAGCGTGAGGGCTTCCAGAACATCATTGAAGTTGACAATGGTGTGGATGCGATTCAGCAGGTCCGCGAACAGTTACCTGATCTTGTAATTCTCGACATTAGCATTCCAAAATTTGATGGTTTGGAAGTCATCATGAGGCTAAGCGCCTTGAGTCTTCGATTAAAGATAGTAGTACTCAGTTCCCAGCCAGCAAGCCTCTATTCTACACGCTGCATGCAGGCAGGCGCAGCAGGTTATGTATGCAAGACCGGTGATTTGGGCGAGTTAGTCAATGCAATAAGAGCAGTGATGTCAGGCTACCACTATTTCCCTAATCTGGCATTCAACTCTGTGAGACGCAGCGATGCTCAGGCAAGCGAGTTAGACTTACTGAACAGGCTGTCTGATCGAGAAATGTCGGTACTCAGGCAACTGGCCTTGGGCAAGTCTAATAAAGAGGTGGGTGTCGATATGGCGCTAAGCAACAAGACCATCAGCACCTACAAAATACGAGTAATGAACAAACTCAATATTGGCACCCTAGTGGAGTTAGCCGACATCGCCAAGCGCAACGCACTTGCCTGACGTTCTATACCCACCTCCCAATAGTGGGTACACACTGAGACATCGCCAGTGCAGGAGAGGCTACAAATGGCTTGACACCTTATCTGACGTGTACATCCAAGGGATTGAGCAACATGCCATTCGAGGAACGACGTAACTAATCCATCATCCGCACATTGAAAGTCGCGAGTTGATCCGCGATGCTGTGCTCCAGTACTTTTTTCAGAAGCCAGCTTCCCATGATAGGACCCGATGTGAAGGTACAAAAAATGTACCTCTACGCCAAACCGGTCGACTTCAGAAAATCCATCGATGGCTTGGCCGTCCTGGTCGAGATGGATATCACAGTAGCGGTATTGGACTCTGTGCTTTTCGTTTTTCTGAATCGTCACCGGAACCGAGTGAAAATCTTTTACTGGGAGTGCAACGGTTTTTGTCTTTGCCTCAAGCGCATGGAGTCTGAACGTTTCAAAACCGCGCCCGACTTCACCGACGAGCCCATCGCGCTGACTGTCCAGGAACTGAACTGGCTGTTGGGCAGTTTTAACCTGTGGCGCAACCACCCGCATAACGTTTTAATCCCTCAATGTGTCGCGTGATCGCGATATAATCCTGGCCTCAACTTAATGACAGGCGGCCACCCTGATAATTCTGTTTAACTTAAGTAAATGTTGCTTTAGATGTTAGGCCAACGCCCGTTCGGCAATGTAAAGGCATACGCCCATGAGCTGGCTAACAACACGGCTCAACTAACTATTCTGATCGCGCTGCCGAACCTATAGATAACACCCCCTGAATTCATAGAATAACTGCAACGCTTGAAACGAGAGGCAGAGAGCCAGCCACCGGTAGAATCCAGGCTCTCACACCAAAGGATTCAAGCGCAGATGACCACGCCTTACCGGCAGCTGACTCAGGGCCAACGTTACCAGATTGAAGCGGGTCTGAGGGCTAAAGAGAGCCAAGCAAATATTGCTAAACAGGTGGGCGTGCACCCTTCGACGATTAGTCGTGAGGTTCGCCGC
This sequence comes from Pseudomonas sp. MH9.2, assembly GCF_034353875.1. Taxonomy (NCBI): domain Bacteria; kingdom Pseudomonadati; phylum Pseudomonadota; class Gammaproteobacteria; order Pseudomonadales; family Pseudomonadaceae; genus Pseudomonas; species Pseudomonas sp. MH9.2. Next base: position 5,372,775 of record NZ_CP133784.1, on the reverse strand, counting down.
AACCGTTCTGAAAATGTTTACGAGGCGGTTTCGGCGACCCATGAAAGTGATGTCCGGCGCGCCGGGGCTCGGAAGTTTTGCAAACCGGTTACCTGGTTGAGTCATCACCTTGCGATATGGCTCAACCATGGAATGAGCCCAGAGCAGATTTGTCATCGGCTCAAGCAAGAGCGACCAGATCAGGCGGTCAGTCATGAGTGGATTTATCGGTTTATTGCCACCGACAAACAGGGCGGAGGCGAGCTTTATACGCATCTGCGGCACCGTCGAAAGCGTTACCGTAAACGCTATGGAAGCCACGACCGGCGGGGACAGTTGCGAAATCGGGTGTCGATCACCGAACGTCCTGCTGAGGTCGAAACTCGAGAACGGCTGGGCGACTGGGAAGGTGACACAGTGCATGGGGTGGGCGGTAATTTGGTCACTCTGGTTGAGCGTAAAAGCGGCTATCTGAGCGCTTACCCGGTCAAGCGCTCAGATAGCCGCCAAGTCACTCGGGCGATCAATTTACAGTTCAATGGGCATGTGGTGCATACGTTGACGCTGGACAACGGCAAGGAGTTTGCCGGCCATGAGCGCATCGCGAACAAGAGCCGTTGCCAGGTCTATTTTGCCGACCCGTATTCGTCGTGCCAGCGCGGCACGAATGAAAATACCAACGGTTTGCTCCGCCAGTATTTTCCCAAAGGCAGTGACTTCAGCAAGCTGACGGTTGCTGCTGTAAACCGTGTGGTCGCGCAGATAAATTTACGCCCTCGCAAACGCCTGGGCTGGAAGACACCGTATGAAGTCTATGCGGGGGTGAGCGTTGCACTTATGTGTTGAATTCAGGCACGAAAATGTTTAACGGGTATGGGCTAAGTGCGTCTGATAAATATGAAGCAAGGCTGAAAGCCTGCTCACTCGTCACTTGGCATAAAATATACGAAAGAGAACGCAATAGCCCGAGCTTTAAATGACTAATTCCATGGCAGGCCGAAGTTACTTGGAGTTTCCGTAGAGAGCAGATCCCACAAGCTCAGTAGTGTCCGCCGAATCCAGTTCTGAACGGCGCTTTTGTCTATTCGGTGATCCCAAGCTATCGAGGACACTGCGTGATCCTCCATTTCCTAAGCCGCACCATGCCGGCAAATCCCCAAGTACTACCCGTTTTACCCAACTCCCATCAACAAGTCACGCAAGCGGGGGTAGTGCTGGTCCTTGGCTGACAATTGCAGCTCGCCCACCGGCCATGGAATCTTCAGGTCGGGATCGCACCATAGAAGCCCACCCTCATCATCAGGAAAATACAGATCAGTGCATTTGTACTGAAAATCTGCCACCTCGCTGAGCACACAGAAGCCATGGGCATAGCCCGGGGGAATCCACATCTGCCTATGATTCTCATCATTCAATTCAACGCCAACAAACTGTCCGCAGGTTGGAGAACCCGGCTGGATGTCCACCACCACGTCATACACCGCGCCGCGGCTAACACCCACCAGCTTACCCTGAGGCCGCGAACGCTGGAAATGTAAACCACGCAAAACACCTCGCGGCGAGCGTGAGTAATTGTCCTGCACGAACGGCAACTCGATACCAATCTCGCGATATCGCTCAGTCTGAAAAGTCTCGATGAAAAAACCACGATGATCGCCAAATACTCTGGGCTCAATGATCAAAACACCCGGTAACACCGTTTCGATCACTTTCATTACACAACGTCCTCAATGAGCAAGCGTTGCAGATACTGTCCATAGCCTGTCTTGCTCAAGGCTTGAGCCTGGATAGCTAGTTGTTCTGCGCTGAGCCAGCCTTGGTTAAAAGCGATCTCCTCCAAACAGGCCACCTTCAACCCCTGACGGGCCTCGATGGTATGCACGAACTGACTGGCCTCCATAAGCGAATCATGGGTCCCTGTATCCAGCCAAGCAAAACCGCGTCCCAGCAGACTCACCTGCAATTGACCGCGCAGCAGATAGGCATTATTCAAATCGGTAATTTCCAGTTCTCCACGTGCAGATGGTTTCACTTGTCGGGCCAGCTCCACCACGGCATTATCGTAAAAATACAACCCTGTAACCGCGTAGCTTGACTTAGGCTGAAGTGGTTTTTCCTCAATGGAAAGCGCCTTACCCTCAGCATCAAACTCGACCACGCCAAAACGCTCTGGATCGCTGACATGATAGCCGAACACTGTCGCGCCGCATTGACTATTAGCAGCTTTTAGCAGCATGGCGCTGAACCCGTAACCATAGAATATGTTATCGCCTAGAATCAAACACACATCACTATTACCTATAAAAGCCTCACCGATGAGAAAGGCTTGGGCCAAGCCATCCGGCGAGGGCTGCTCGGCATAGCCAAGCTCAATACCAAATTCGGAGCCATCACCCAGTAACTTTCGAAAGTTGGGTAAATCTTCCGGCGTAGAAATAATCAGCACTTCGCGAATACCCGCCAACATCAGCACCGACAAGGGATAATAGATCATGGGTTTATCATATACAGGCAGTAGTTGCTTGGAGACACCGCGAGTAATTGGATGAAGTCGGCTGCCCGAACCGCCTGCGAGGATGATACCCTTGCGAGGCGTGACAACACTGGAAATAAGGCAGGTCATAGCATGCTCCAATAATTATAAAAAAACCGACGTCAGCAGGGTGAGAGGAATACGAACCAGGCCTCTACTACTATAGAACTTAATACTATATCTTAGTAGAAACTCAAAAGACGTCCGACACAGAAACAAACTTATAAATTAAACTACCGAACATGAAAACCATTTAGACATCGAACCACTTGATCCTCATAGCCTCATTAGGCCACTACAAATACTGATCACGTTTAAAAACAAGACATGCACGGTAGACAAATATGATTTATCTATAATCGCAAAGCGATAACGGCCCAAATCCTAGTCATCGCGAACCATAGACAGCGCACAGCACGGCAGCGAGATATCGACAACAGTATCGGTGAGTAGCAATCAGCCTCCCGCAGCCAAGGAAATAATTAAACTCTTTTCAAAGTTCCCATGACTGCATGCACATTAATCGCCAATTCGGCCCAACTGGTATTCACCGTTGAGTACGCGATGCCACCACTGAGGGTTTTCCAGATACCACCGCACTGTCTTCCGAATACCGCTCTCAAAAGTTTCCAGCGGCATCCAACCCAGTTCGTGCTGGATTTTCGACGCATCTATCGCATAGCGCCTATCATGGCCGGGCCTATCCTTGACGAAACTTATCAGCTCTTTATAAGTGCGTGACGTGCCGCCATCGGCACTCAGAGGCACAAACTCATCCAGTAACGCGCAGATTGTCTCTACCACCTGAAGATTGGGCTTCTCGTTATGTCCACCTATATTGTAGGTCTCACCTACTCCTCCCTTGCTCAACACCAAAGCTAATGCCCGGGCATGGTCATCCACATACAACCAGTCGCGAATCTGCGAGCCATCACCGTAAACCGGTAGTGGCTTGCCCGCCAAAGCGTTGAGAATAATGTGGGGGATTAGCTTCTCTGGGAAGTGGTAGGGCCCATAGTTATTCGAGCAATTACTGATTAATACTGGCAAGCCATAGGTTCGATACCAGGCACGCACCAAATGATCGGAGCTGGCCTTGGACGCAGAATAAGGTGAACTGGGCGCGTATGGTGTGCTTTCCGTAAACAGATCATCAGCCCCCTGTAGGTCACCGAAAACCTCATCTGTGGAAATATGCTGAAAGCGAAAGGTGGGCTGCTCAGCTAACGGCAATGCGTTCCAGTAACGTCTGGTCGCTTCCAAAAGGCTATAGGTACCTACAATATTAGTCTGGATAAACGCCGCAGGACCATCGATAGAACGGTCGACATGACTCTCGGCAGCCAAGTGCATAACCGCATCGGGTTTAAAACTGGAAAATATCCAGTCAAGTGCCGCCTCATTGCAAATATCAACCTGATAAAAGAGGTAACGCGGGGAACCGGTCACCGCAGCCAAAGACTCAAGGTTTCCTGCGTAGGTCAGATTGTCAATATTAACAACTTGCCAATCAGTGGTCTGCAGAATATGCCGTATTAGGGCCGAGCCAATAAAGCCTGCTCCGCCAGTAATTAGGATTTTTTTGCTCATTTATTATCTACCGGTTGACTAAACTTTAGTATCGCTACTGTTTAGTTTTTAATAAGAGACCTAAAAAACCTATTAGCAGGTTTTTCAAAAAAAACATGCACAGATACAGAAACCAGCACCAACACCACCAAATAACATAAAAAACTCAACGTATCATTACCTATAAAAGGCAGCACTGTTCTCTTTAAAACCCCATGCACTGGAACTTGAAACAGGTACAATGCATAGCTCGCCTCGCCCAACAAGATCATCTTCCTGTTTTTAAGAAAACCCAATTCATCATTGTTAATTGCGACCACCAGTATCAACAATAGAAAAACAGGTGAAAGCAAACCATTTGCTGTATTTACATATGCATTGATAACCTGACAGTATTCCAACACAACAGCACAAAAAAGCAAGCATGCGACTACAAATCCAAGCCCCCTAAACCGTTTCAAAAAGGCCGGCTGTTCTATAAATAACTTACCCCCTACGATACCTAGAATAAATCCTGGCAAATGCATCGGCGGAAAATAACTTAAGAAATTATCACCGCGCCAGTCCCCATCCAGAATGACTGCGCCGATCACTTGAGTAGCCAACCAAACAGCGAAACTTTGTAGACACAATACAGAGACGGACCGCCCATTACTATTCACAAAATGGAATATAAAATGAAACGAGACATAAAAAAACATTTCCACCGAAAGCGACCAGCCCGGTGAATTTAATACAAGAGCGTAACCGGGCACCCATGATTGCAGAAAAAAAATACTCAGCAAAAAATCAGAAGTATAAAGTTTACCCTGTATATAGCTCGAAAAAACAACTAAAGACAAAGCCATAAAATAAGCAGGGGCAATACGAGTAATGCGGCTGAACATAAACTCTGTAGACGAAAAAATACGACCCTTATAAGCGATAGACAATACGAACCCTGAGAGCACAAAAAAGAAGGTTACCATCTCCGGACCACGAATAAGAAAACCCGGTAAATAGTTCAATTCTCTACCAAAGTGAAAAATGACGACTATAATCGCTGCTGTAAATCGAAAGTGAGTCAACGCTAATATTTTCATGAGAGCCTAATAATCTAACGGGGGCAAATACATTTGTCATTGAAACTCTATGACAACCGGATCTAAATACCGCTCTAATGGAGCGTCGTATTTTATTTCAGAATATTTGCATGCCGTTCAATTCCAACACCATTATCAGAAGAAAATACATACCTTACCCATCGAAAATTAATCTTTAAATATGAGTCTCATTTTACTTCGCAACCAATAAATGGCTTCCCCTCCTGGGAGGTATCTAATCCACTCTCGAGTACAAACATCCAACAGTTTTTTCCTAAAAAAGCTCGCCAACTCACTATTCCCAACGCGCTTATAGTATGACATTAAAGCCGCATAAGTAGAGATTGACATATCTACCCTTGCGCTCCGACTCGATTTAGAATGTAAACCCGCACTGTGTACTCTATATCGACTAGGCCGCTCAGTAGGCAAGTATTTACCCTTGCCGTGATGACCTAAAAGAGACCATATAAATAAATCTCCGTACTTAGCCATCGCGGCCTCTGGAGGCACAGTGATTATATTTCTAAAGCAACTTGTCAATGTATAAATAGACGGTGATTCTTTCATCTGATCAGCAGACAAGTCTCTACGGACGCCCCGATAATCAAACGCTACATCCCCAAACTCATCAAACGGCTGACAGTCTGAATAAACAACGGAGTACGTTAGGTTATTCTCTAAAAAATCGACTTGTTCCTGGAGTTTGGTGGAATCAACCCAATAGTCATCGCCCTCACAAAAAGCAATATACTTACCATCGCAAGACGTCATGCCATGTGAAAGAACATTGCCCGCGCACGAATAAATGTTAACGTCCTGAAATACCAGCTTTATTATTCGTGGGTATTTTTTCTTGTAACCTAAAATCAATTCCTGCGTCTTATCAGTAGACGCATCGTCATGAAAAACTATTTGAAAAGGATATTTAGTTGATTGTTTTAAAAAACCGCAAATTGCGTCTTCAATAAAGGAAGCGTGATTATATGTAAGACAAAGAACACTGACCAATGGCTTATTATTATCCCACCCATCCATTATCTTGCTTTCAGATCGTAGCACCTTGTTTTTTCCAGAATTCATTGAAGCACCATGTATTTTTAGTGATTATTAAATGCAGAGAATTTCCCATTCTTAAAAGCAATAACTGCAATCGGTATGGCTATGGAAAACGAAATAAGACCCAAAACCGAAAAATTTATAAAGCTGCTCATACGATCATTGCTATATGGCAGTATATAAGAGCCCAACCATAGCCCTATAGAAACCGGAACCAAAATAATTAGCACATCAAACGTAAGCCAGTTTTTGTGCAAGCCCGGTGCAAGTCTATGATGTACGTAGGCAGTCCAGATAAACAGATAAGCACAATTGAAACCAATCCAGACCCAACCTGCACCTATGGCACCATAATGTGATGCCACATAAAAAATTACTGGCACCAGCAGCAAGGCCATTCCTGCATTGCCTATCAAATGCAACCGCAAATTACCAATCGCATATTGCAGATAATAAGGGAATGCACCCACTACTAACAACCCATAGCCCAGCGCGTATAGCTTTAAAATAGGCGCTGATTTATTGGCCGTGACTATATCGCCACTCCAGGCATATAGTAACGATTCTGCGCCAAATGTCAGAGTCAGCGATGTCACACCGGCGGTCAAACAAACCATTTTCGTCGCTGCACAATATAGCTCTAGTAACTCTTTTCTCCGATTCTGTGCATGTAATCTTGCCATGCGCGGCATTATGATATTGCTGATCGGGCCGCTTACAAGTAGTATCCCGCCAGCAACCACCACAGCAAGAGAAAAATAACCATACTCATTCAAAGGTAGCACGCCGGATAAAACCATTTTGTCTGCTTGAGTAACCAATAACCAGACGAACGAGGTAAATGCTACACTTAAAGAAAACTTTAGGACCGGCATGATTGGTTTGAATGACCAACCAATTGATTCCGTTTTTTTTATTTTAGGCAATAACGTATAACACTTCCAAGTCAGAACAGAAAACTCTAACAACACGGCAATAAGTTGATGTAAGAAAAATACAACAGGAGTAAACCCAAAAAAATACATACTTATAAAAACAGTTACTGATCTCAGGGTTGCAAAAAAAGCATAGCATCCCCCAAGCCATACAAGCTGCTCAGCACCTGTTATAGCACCTTTATATAAACCACCCGCCCAGCGTAACGCAACGCTGAAGATCATGACTTGAATGGCTAATATTACTTCACTGATTGGAATGTCAGTCACATGGAGCCAGCGTGTTGCCAACAATTCAGAAAAAAACCATAGGCACCCGCCTCCCAATACTGCCACGCTCAAAAAAACGCTGCTCAGTGCACGGAAGAGCTTACGATAACTAAGTGCCGTAATAGCGCCGCCATAATATCGCGCTGTTTCACGGCTGATCGTTGGAGTCAACCCTAAATCGAGCAAAATAAACCAGGTTTGCAACATGGTGAAAAATGCTACCAAACCATAAGCTTCCGCTCCCATATGCTTAATATATAAAGGAAGAACCAGAATACCTACTAGTGCAACATAGATCTGGCTAGTGTAATTCACCATAATATTCAATTTTAGTGACAATGTAATAGCCGCTCGCTTTAGACAAATACTATTACTGACTAAGCTTCTCATTCACGTTGAAGAGAAACTGTCGCTCTAACTCCAGTACATCTCTTTTTCGCTCCTTGATGCGTTTAGCCGGCACGCCTGAGTACACCCCAAAAGCTTTGCAGCTTTTAGATACTAAACTCAATGCCCCGACGGCCACGCCTTCATCAAGGACTACACCAGGGAGAAGGACACTACTCGCACCAATAATCACATGTCGGCCAACGACAACATCCGCATCATGAACATTAGTGAACTCATTAGGAATCATCGGATTCGTCATGCTTAAACCACTGTAGTCATCACAACTGCTATAAATTGAAACTCTCGATGAAAGACCGCTAAAGTCATGCAAGCTGATTTTCCCGGCACCGATTAAAAAACTATATACGGCAATATGAATATGGCTACCGATCACTATTCCACCAGCGCCCGCCGAAAGCACACAAAAGTCATCAATCCGTACATTGTCACCTATGATAATATTGGCGCAGTTGTAATAAGATGCTTTGTCGGAAAGCTGTGGACTCGCACCAACACTTGCAAATCCCATGCTCTCTATTTCCTGTCTATTCAAGAGTCCCATTATGTTCTCTCTATTACATTAATAATCCGTGCGAGATCATCGTTGGTCATGGCGGGATATATTGGCAAACATAAAACCTTTCCGGAAATCTCGTTAGCAACAGGCAGATTGTTACGCTTTGCAGATGGCATGCCACGATACATAGGAAACTCGCTAATTAGCGGAAAAAAATAGCGACGTGTGAATATGTTCTTAACCTTCATTAGCTCATACAATTCGTCACGACTGAGCGGGTAGTCTGGCTCGACTAGAATCGGGAAATAGGAGTAATTAGCAGTTTTTTGTCCAATCGTTTCTACAACCCTAATACCTTTGATATTTTTCAAATGCTCTCGGTAAATCTGGTCAATTTCATGGCGCCGAACCATAATTCGATCAATATGCTGCAATTGCAGGAGACCAAAAGCCGCATTTATTTCACTCATCTTTCCGTTGATGCCAGGCGCTACCACTGTGACTTCATCAACGATGCCAAAGTTTTTTAAATTATTGATTCTTTGCTTAGTTTTTGCATCCGGGCAAACTATTGCCCCCCCTTCAAATGTGTTGAACACTTTAGTGGCATGAAAACTCAACGTACAGAGATCGCCATGGCGCAGAATACTTCCACCCTGATCACGCACTCCAAAAGCGTGAGCACCATCATAGATAACCCGCAAATTGTAGTTGTCCGCGATTTTTTGGATAGCCTCTACAGAGCAGGAGTTACCGTAACAATGTACCGGCATAATGGCCGTAGTCTGCGGAGTAATAGCAGCCTCAATTTTTGCCGGATCAAGATTGAGGGTGAGCGGATCGATATCCACGAACACGGGCTTAATACCGTTCCACAATAGAGAGTGGGCAGTAGCCACAAAAGAATATGGAGTAGTAATAACTTCCCCTGTGATCCTCAAGGCCTGCAGCGCCGTAAGCAGCGCAATAGTGCCATTATTGAACAGAGCAATATGTTCAACACCAAGATAGTCACATAACGCTTCTTCGAGCTGCTGATGCATTGGTCCGCAATTTGTTAGAATTTTATTATCCCATATCTGTTCAAGATAAGGAATGAATTCGGCAATCGGCGGCATGTAGGGCTGGGTTACATAAACTGGAGTTTCACTCATGTATAAATATCCATGTTTGACGGACAACTGGACACCCGTTAGCAACTGATATTTCAGACGGAGTTAATATTTCCGATAACTTTTTTTTATTCGGACAGTCTTTAAATCAGTAATTTCCGGATGTAATTAATTAGTGAGTCATCTGCTTGGGAGGCAAAAGACGTAGGCGAAGTCTTATAGGACGCGTGCCTGGCTGCTCCGATAACATCGGACAGTGAGGTATCACTGTCCGCAACATACAGGCCTGGTATATGCCTAAGCTTCGTCGCTGTGGCTATTTGGTGATCATTGCGATGTTCGCCGAAGCGAAACTCCCTAGGCATAATTACAATGGGCTTGCCCAGTGAAAGGCAGGAAATGATGCTGCCAATACCAGCATGCGCTACCACAAGCTCAGCGCGGTCAATAAGGCAATGCAATTCCTTGGGTGGAATAAATTCAGTAGCACGCCCTATCAAAGGGCGGTAACCGTTTAGGCCTACCTGAAATACAATATCACTGTGGCAAGTGCTTATGGCCCAACTCTCGACTCTCTTGATCAGCCGATCGAAGGGTAATTGTGTACCTACTGTTACCAGAATCAAAATACCCGACCCTCGAAATACGGGCCTTCAGGCCGCGCAAGTTCAGGCCACTGTGTCAGCCAGATATCAGCCCATTTGCCGACTTTTTTGCCTGCCAGGGAAAGTTCTTCGGCATTAGCAATGCTGTCGACCCAAACAGTTTTAGCGCCTATAAGATTGCCCCACAGAATTGCGAAGAAGCCTGGCGCCGCGCCCGTTGTAATCACTAGGTCAGGACGTATGCGCATCACTATCCAGAAAACCTGAATCCCCTGAATAATTAGCCGAGATCTGCTATCCATACTGGCGTCGATAACAGTAGAGAATTCATGTCCCGCAACCTGATGATGCAATTGCGGATCATTACAGACAAAAAATACATCCTGGTCCGCCCACACGCTCTGCAGACGCAACAGTTGCAACCAGTGTCCACCTTTGGACGATATGGCAAGTATTTTTTTCTTTTTTTCTTCGCCCTTGATTTTTGCGTTACCTCGGGAAGACTCATCCCTTTGCCATTTATAGGATGCTATTTTTTTGTAGTTTTTACGTGCCAAAATAAAGGCCGTGAAATTCACAGCCATGTATATCAATCGACTAACCAGTGCTATTTTTTTTTGAAATACCGGGCCGGTTGTATTTTTATTCTCAACAGCGTTATTTCTTTCTGATAACTGAATATTTCCTAGCTTACTGCGCGTCTTAACTTTGATTAATTCGCTAAAACTGCTCGGAGCTCGGACATAGGATTTGGCTTCGACCACACGAATTATATGACGGTTATCAATGATCCTCCGCACAAATCCATCGTCAGAAATAACAGCAGGAAACGTATGAAATAATAAGCGAGCGCTCTGATTCAGACCATACACGCCGCTGCCATAGCCATCAACTAGGCAATACTTACTATTCGACCATGCCTTATAATAATGCCTGACACTGAACGATGAGTCTACGGTCCTTGTCACGGCTAATGGCGCAACAAGTGCAGGCGCGGACTCAATAGCAAGGCGTTCTATAAGCGTCAATATAGATGCGTGGCTTATCAAAACATCCGCATCGACATAAATTCGCGGATAGCCGGACGCCTCTTGATCGGCAAGATTTAACGCGTTTATCTTGGAAGGTTCTCGGCTACTCAGACATAACACCCCTGCATACTGCTGAGCAATAGCTAGCGTACGATCAGTGCAGGCGTTACAACTGACAATAATTTGATAATCCTGTTCCCAGTTTGCTGCTGTCAAACCGTCAAGCAAGGTGCCTATATTTGCTTCTTCATTATAGGCAGGAATGATGACTGCCGGCCGACGATTAGCTGTTGATACCTTCATCAAAACTTCCAACCTTTCTGTATTTTTAAAAAATCAACCCAGAGCTGTTTCTTTGAAATGGTTGACGACTTAAATACGGCTAAAGCGGAGAATATAACAATCCGAAAATGAGTTGCCAGACGAACCAAGAGTTTGGCAACTTTGAATTTATGCTTCCCCCAATACTTTTGGGAGTACTTAAGTTTATGGTAATAGAGGTAATTCAATTTATTGATACTGTTCAGCGTCTGACTGCCATGGTGTATAATTTTCGCTGTTGTGGTCGATAATGGCTTGGCGCCCATTTCGCGTGCGCGGCGGCAAAGATCTATTTCTTCACTGTACATAAAAAAACGCGGATCAAATCCATTCAGTTTTTTCAATAGGCCAGTATCAATCAGAAAGAAACAGCCCGATATTGCATCGGCTTGAATATACTTATCTTTGGCTTTCAGTTTGTACCCGTCCGGTATCGACCACCCTAATTTCTTCAAAAGCACATCAATAAATAGAGCCCAGCAGGCAATTCCAAGCAACGTTGGTTCACGCCAGGCGCCTTTGCCATCATCAAGGCCTTGAGCATCAAGTGCTCGGCCCCCCCAGATCAGCGCATAGGAATGATGCACCGAAAATTCCAGTAAGTTTCGGATACTGTCAGGATAGAGGTTTACATCAGGGTTCAATAACAAGGTTTTAGGTGCTGATAGATACTCCATAGCTAGATTACAGCCAGCGCCAAAACCTAGATTATTACCGGACTCAATAATTTTCATGTCGATGCCTTCAATGGCCCTCAACCGTTCAACTGAGTCATCAGCAGAAGCATTATCAACCACAATAAAACGAATTTTATGTAATGGATAAGAACCTTTACGGATATCTTCAATAACCAGCGCGATATCAACACCACAGTTGTAACATACGCTGACAATATCAATTCGTTGCATATCGATCCCCTCACAGCATGGCTACACCTTATAGAGGGAATATCCCCCAGTGCAGTGGCCGAATATTTTCTTAAACTGTTTGAATACTGGGCTTGCGCTTAAGTTGTATGCATTTCTCCTCTATTAATCGCCATGAAACAAAAGCAAGAGGGGCCGTCAACGCCAACGAAACACTGAACATTATGCCCGGTGTAATATTTACGAACTTCAAAATCAATAGCTGCTGTATTGGAAATGAATAGATGTAAATCCCATAAGATATATCATCTTTCATTTTCAACCTGGATACCCAGCTCACCTGACAATATGCGATATAGATAATCAAATAAGGAAGTGATACATAGTACACGATCAAAAATAACGATTGAGAGTAGCACCCTGCGGCAACTAACAATGCGAACAACAACAACGCTACCTTGCTGGAGACCCTAATGAAACTCTTATATATTTGGAGTAACACGCCACAAAAAAATACTGCAGCCAAACGAACGTTATGATTGATTTGCTCACCCTGCGCATTGTAATACATCAGTGTCGCCATGCTCGTAATTACGATGATCCAGACCACCCACTTCAATTGATCAGTACTTTGCCTCTTAAGCAATCCGAGCGTAAACCAAAGCACCGCCAGCAATAAATACATGCGAATTTCAATAGGCAACGACCAAAGGGAGCCATTAACAGCAAATGAATACGGTATATTTTCAAAAACCCCCGGCAATGAATAACTGGCATTGAAAATTAAAATCGCATTTTTTATCAGATACTTCCACGTCCCCCATTCCGAAAAATAATAACGCCCAGGCAACGCACTTACCAGCGGACCAAAAACTAAAACTGTGAGTAACAACATGACCCACAGTCCAGGAAATACACGTAGCGCTCGAGCCCAAAGAAATTCCCGAATTGAGCTACGCCGAAACAAACTACCCGAGATTAGGAAACCACTGGCTATAAAGAAAACATCCACCGCTAGATGTCCAAGACTGATACCCAATACGTAAGTTAGCGGCTCTGACGCTGGGTCACCAGAAACCAATACATAACTATGACTAAAGACTACCGAGCAGGCCGCGAGCATGCGTATAAGATTGAAATTATTGTCGGTACCTGGTGCGATATTAATGCTGCCCATTATAATATCCTGGATATTGTCCGATAACAGGCACATCTCCTGACGTCTGCAAAAAAGCACAGTACGTAGAATTTAGTGTTTATCGGTATGAATTTGTGCCTTCATACAGCGGCTCAATGAATTATTTGGAAACATACAAGCACGGTTTGAACTAGTGCCTACTACGAAAACCGGATCACTTATAGTTATGCCGCGCAGCTCACATGCGGATCATTTTATATTATTGAATATACGGCATATACGGTCTGCATCTACCGGCTACAGACAAGGTCGATGTTCTACTACTCGACAGTCAAAGCCAGCATTACACATCAATCTAGTTTAGTGCGTAACATGGCATGCACGGGGTGATGATCGCTGCCATAGTACTTACCCAGAACGTCACCACTTATCAACTTCATGTTTTTCACATAAATATCATCGATAGACACAAAAGGAAAAAGAAATCCATAGCTCCTGTATTTTGTAGGGAACGTTGCTAGCCAACCACTCCCCGCGTCATGCAGAGCGCTACTAAAGTTGAGGCTAGGTAACTTACCGCGCCAATAGTTATTCTGAGTCGAGTTAAAATCACCAGCTATTACGATTTTCCCTTGTTGATTGTTTTCTATACTTTGAAAAACGCCAGCAAAAAATTTATTGTACAGAGCTAGATTACTTGAGTATTTGGGCGCATGTAGATTATAGACTTGAAGTGTATTATCAGGATCAATCTGCAATGTTACCCGCTGCACATTTTTTAGATGAATACTTTCAACTGCAGGAAATCGACTTAGGACGACTGTCGACTTTCCAGGCTGATAATAACAGAAATAACCCGGGTAATTTTTCAATACATCTAACATTAACTTCTGATCCTGCAATTCCTGCACAGCAACTATGTCGTAACCCCCTTTTAGCATCTCGGCCAACAGCATCCCAACCTGAGGATTACTGCTGCGCACGGAAACAGACACCACACTAATGTCTGTTATTGATCCCGCTTGGACAGGTTTTAATATCGGCGATAAAAATCCGCTCATATTGACTACATAAGCGCTCCCCATCCCTAACAACCAGACTGCTGTTTTTTTATACCTGCCACGGGCCAAACTAATGCCAGCGGCGAAAAAAAATATAATCGCCCATATCTGCTCCATCAGTAAATTTAGAAACGCCATCCATAACGAATTTTCCATCATATGTTCAACTTTCCTGTCTCCGTCGATTTTTTGGAGACAAATGAGTTGAAGAACCCCATGGTCAAGTACAGCATCAACTGTGCACGATCAAAATAATCGACAGTGAACGCACCCAATATGAAAGAACAGATAGCTATAAAAAAACAAAAATACAACCACTCACGTGTAACCTGAAACGCCTGCCAATAGGCTTTGAGTGAAAGTATAAAAAAAACCGACAACGCAATCAATGCCGGAATCCCACTTTTCAACATAACCGTTAACCAATAGCTATCAATACTGGCCGCCATCCAGTATGGCCGAGCCCACTCATTAAACCCTATTCCAAATATTGGGTTTCTTAACACCTCCATTGAGGCAAATTGCCATTGCATATAACGAGCAAATGCAGTGTCTGTGTTGAGCGACGTTAGTTGTATCAGTAATTGGATCGGCCCCTGATTTGAAGCAAAGGATAAAAATATAAAAATGAACCCGCTCAGAATGACTGCCAACTTAAAGACACTTGGAAAATACCGAGTACTCTTCTGCATCAAAAACAGCACCAACAACATCAACAACATCAACAAACCTGCCGAAGTCACGGACGTAATTATGGCAGTCAATATCGCAAAACAAAATAGAACTATCAAAGGCAGATTGTATAACCTGAACAACAGGCCAATGTACATCACGGATATGACAGAGTACAAAATAGGGTGAGCGAACACAGTGCCTGCTCGGTGTAATCCATGCCTGAAGTAAGATTCACCTAAGTACGCATCTACTTTTGTATCTGCTATCGTTGCAAATAATACATGAAGAGAACGATACCCACTCAGCGATTCTACTATCGCGAAAGGCACCAGCAATAAAAACATCGTCATAATCAGCGTAATGCATCCGCGGAGCTTATGGATATTCCCGCCAACTTGCAGCCCTATCCAATAGCTGACAAACACTTCCAATATTAGAATAAGTGCGGATTGCACACCCGCCGCATTATGGACATATATATAACTTATGGCAGACAAACCGCAAAAAATCACCAGCGCCAACTCTTTTCGGTCGTATTTATGATTCATCATTTTCGAAGCTAAAAGAAGCGCAGCTGCTATCAAAAACAACCTATAGGCTTCAATCCTGACCGGTCCTATTAACCAGTTAAGTTCAGCCGGTATAAATATAAGCAATATATAGACTAAACAGATTAGCGGTGCTTTCGCACGTATCCTTTTCATTAAAAAGCTTCTTCAGTTTTTTTTAGGATGCCTAGCTTACCTGTTTTGATATCCGTTTTTATAATCTTAGCCGGATTCCCTGCAACCACCACATTGCTACCCACCGAGCGAGTAACTACTGACCCTGAGCCAATAATGACCGAGTCACCAATTTCAACTCCGGGCATGATAATCGCATTACCACCGACAAAGCAGTTCTTGCCTATGCGTACTGACGCATTTTTGTTGCGGCACATGTCATGGGTCAAAATAACAGCACCAAAAGCAATGTAAGAGCCTGAGCCTATATAAATCCCTTTGGGATTGGTCAGATCAAGCTTTGCCTTTAACGATATGCGAGCATCCGATGCGATATGCATGCCATACAGGGTGTTTAGATATTTAACTCGCAAGCTCAGTATCCAGTGCCTGAATGTCACATGATAAAACCATGCAATTTTTCGCTTCATTTTTTAATCCGCCTATTTTTCCAGCGAAGCCATAGATAGATATATATATATATATATCTATGAACAAGACTTCTCAATATCAAAATTTTATATCAGACGGCTATAATTTCTTGCGCCCCACCGAATAATAACCGAGTCCTTTCTCAGCCATTTTATGTGGATCGAATAAGTTTCTTCCATCAAAGATGATGGGCGTCTTGAGCAACGTTTTGATCACATCGAAGTCCGGAGCTTTGAACGCAGACCAGTCGGTAACTATGACTAGCGCATCAGCGCCAAGTAGCGCCGACTCCTTGGTACCACATAGTCTAAGGTCATCGCGGTTGCCATAAATACGCTGAGTTTCTTCCATAGCCTCCGGATCGAAAGCCTGAACCCTCGCGCCGGCGTGCCACAGTGCTTCCATAAGAACTCTGCTTGCTGCCTCGCGCATGTCGTCTGTATTGGGTTTAAAGCTAAGGCCCCAAAGGGCAAAGGTCTTGCCATGTAGGCCACCGGCAAAATGCTTATGGATCTTGCTGAACAACGTGGTCTTCTGCTGATTATTGCGACTCTCTACCGCTTTCAAAAGCGTTGCGTCGAAGTCAATGCTGTCGGCAGTGCGGATCAGTGCCTGGACATCCTTGGGAAAGCAGGATCCACCGTATCCAGCGCCAGCATAGATGAAATGGTAGCCAATGCGCGGATCAGAGCCTATGCCCTGGCGAACCATCTCGATGTCGGCGCCTAGTATTTCTGCCAAGTTGGCCAGCTCGTTCATAAAACTAATCTTGGTGGCGAGCATGCAATTGGCCGCATACTTAGTCAGCTCTGCGCTACGTACATCCATGACGATGATCTTTTCATGGTTGCGATTGAAGGGCGCGTAAAGCTCGCGCATCAACGCTTCGCTTTCCGCACTGGATGTACCTATGACAATACGGTCTGGACGCATGCAGTCGGCCACGGCAGAGCCTTCCTTGAGAAATTCCGGGTTGGAGATCACATCAAAACTCAGATCGTTGCGGCCGCGTTGGTTCAAAGTCTCTTTTACTCGGGTAACGACTTTATCTGCAGTGCCTACAGGTACCGTGGACTTATTGATGATTATCTGCGGTCCTTGCATGTTAAGCCCTATGGTCTCGGCCACCGCTAGTACGTACTTTAGGTCCGCAGAGCCATCCTCATCAGGCGGCGTTCCTACGGCAATAAACTGTACTTCGCCATGGGCTACCCCTGCCGCAGCATCGGTGGTGA
Organism: Pseudomonas sp. MH9.2; assembly: GCF_034353875.1. Taxonomy (NCBI): domain Bacteria; kingdom Pseudomonadati; phylum Pseudomonadota; class Gammaproteobacteria; order Pseudomonadales; family Pseudomonadaceae; genus Pseudomonas; species Pseudomonas sp. MH9.2. The sequence continues at coordinate 5,355,243 of NZ_CP133784.1, read as the reverse complement.
AACACAGGCGGCCACTGGCGAGATTTTCTTTGACCAAGGCTTCCACGCCTGGTTCGTATATAGGAATGATTCCACGCTTGAGGCGTTCAACCTTATCACCATCGACATCCACGCACACAACATCATGGCCTACTTCCGCCAGCACAGCACCCTGGACTAGGCCTACATAACCAATGCCGAAAACAGTAACTCTCATGTCAATTTCCTTTGAGCGTGGTGCGCGCAGCAACACATGGGATATCTGAAGCTAGATTTATAAAGAAAGCCGCATGATCAAATGATATGCAATACTCTTGGCTGCACAGTCTATGATCTAGAAGATAAACATATTTGAACGTGTAACACTAAATTTTCACAGTACCGCGAAAGCGGTATTGCTCCCGTCTTACGTGGGACGCCGCCTGCTTGCTTTAGAGATATACGTTGCAACACTGTTTAAGGGGGCTTCTGTTGTACAATGCGCTAGCTGTCCAATCAATTTCGACCGTTTGATAACCTCCTGGATCTATGGCTGCGTACAATGAATAGGGCCCGGCTGATGCAAAGGTTACGTGGCGCTAGGTCTATCTGAGCTAAACCTGGCACCACATCGCTCTCTGCCAACTCGCGCTCAACCTAGATACCCATAAACCTAGAAACATCGTCATGCTTACGGGATGGTCGAACGCCTGAAAACTGCGTTTTCTGTGAGCAAAGCATGCGATTTCGGATCGGTTGGCTCGCACTAGCAGCACGGTACTAAATTCCACTAACCCAGCATTGCGCGTAGGCGCTATCTACAGCCGCCTATAGAAACACGGAATATTTTTTCCAGCTTTGGATGCTGCCTAGAGGGCTATACATATCAGGGTATCAGCGTACGGCCTCTAATGCTGCGCAATGGCCTATCTGCCAAGCCGTGAATAATATGCGCAAATGGTCTGGGCCCGCTAGTGTGCAGTGTCAGAATAAAGTCATTTTTCATCTTGGCTTTTCTTCATAAAAATCAGATGGATATGACCGCCTCACGGGAACGTTTATTTCGAGATAGCACACTAGTTAAGGCAAGCCATTCCTTTAAAGCCGACTAAACCATCATCATGCGTCTGCCAAGCATGCCTCCCAAACACAAGTCAAACATTAATACCACCGACGCTATTTTTTTGATGCAAGGCATCACACGCTACGCTTTTGCGCAACCTACGCAGAAATAAAACTCTTACAAAAAAAGCGACTGAGCGATAGCCCACGGTGTAGCACATACCAAATCATGGGCTTTAGTATCACCAATTATCTGGGCGACTTGGTGCATCCCCTCATACAGCAATGGAGGACGGTGCTGTAAGTTGTGCGCATCGCTTGCCATAATGCTCACCATATCCGCTTTCAGCAGTGTATGGACAAATGTCTGAACAGTGGGGCCAAAGTGACCGGTTACCGCTCCAGCGGTAACCTGTAGCAGGCAGCCCTGCTGTACAAACCCCTTGAGCCTACTAGGAGTTCGCAAAATGCCTTTATTGCGCTCGGGATGAGCCAGCATCGGTGTGATATTTCGTTTTACAAGCCAATCAATCATCCGCTCTGCGCCAAAGGGTATTTCGCCATGTGGAAGTTCCAGTAATAACACACGACGCCCCTCAAAATCACCCAGAAAAGGGACAGCGTTGAGGTTTATACCAATAGTCAATTCTATTCCAAAACGAACTTCTGCTGCTGTCGCTACCCGCAGTTTTATATGCGCCTTCTTGAGGCCATTCACGAATGAACTCTTCGACGCCTCAATACTCTCTAAACTGTTGGAGTAACGACCCGGGTGCATATGTGGCGTGCAAACCATATGGGTTACTCCATCCGATACCGCAATCTGTGCAAGTGCCAGCGCTGTTTCAAGATCAGGCGCCCCGTCGTCGATACCGGGGAGTAGATGGTTATGCAAATCGATCATCGCATACTCAATTCCTAGCACGTTAGCAGGAGAAGTTTAACACCGCCGCTCATGAGTATTTACGGCTGACCATCATAAAATACGTATATTATTTTCCGCATTAATCTGTCAGATCGAAACAACCCAAAGACCGAATTTATGTAATATCGCTACTGTAGTCGTAGTAATGCCCTTCATTTATATATCCATATTTTTCAGATTTTTTGATATCGACCTGACTGAGCACTATCCCGGTAACGGGCGCGTTGTTCTGCAGCAGTTGACCGATGCCTTTCTCTACCAACGAAATCGAAGTTGAAGCGTACTTGACAACATAGATAACGGCATCGACGTAGGTCGATAGGACCATAGCGTCAATTACCGCTTGGGTCGGAGGCGAGTCGATAATAATGCGATCATAGCCACTCATGAGGTCTTCAATCGTCTTATCGAAATGCGAAGAAGACAGCAACTCCAGCGGATTTGGTGGCACTGTACCTGCGCAGAGAACGTCTATACCGTCCACAACCTTGATGCACTCTTCCCTGCTAGCAGTACCAGCAATCAGGTTAGCCAAGCCAGGCGTACCAACGGCGAACTCAAAGTTCTTGGCCACGCTCGGGCGACGCAGATCAGCATCGATCAATAGCACTTTTTCCAAGCTACCAAAGGCGTAGGCTAAATTTATTGCCACCGTGCTCTTACCTTCGTCCGGAATAGCAGAAGTGACAAGCAGCACCTTGCGTCCGTGTTCGCTACCGGCCAGTACAATGCTGGTACGGATTGTTCGGACTGACTCAGAAAAGCCCTTATCTTTGTCACTGTGGAACATCCGAGCCATATCAATGCGAGTGAACGACTTGAGAAGTGGCAAAATCCCCAACACCGGAATATTCAGCTGGCTTTCCACCTGCTCCCTACTTTTGAAAGTATTGTTCAGCAACTCTAGGATTATGACCAAGCCAGCACCAGCACAAAGAGAAAGCAAAGCTGCGATCACGACTATCAGAGATTTTCTTGGTTTGATTGGCTCGGTGGGTACCACGGCCTGATCTACTATTCGAGCATTCGCGCTGTCCAGGTCTGATATAGCGTCGGCCTCCTTAAGACGATTCATAAACGTGTCGTAAAGCGCCCGATTGTCATCCACCTCTCGTTGTAGTTCACGCAATTTGAATTCTTTCCGGGAGATGCCCTGAATAGCAGTACGATTTTCATTGAATGAGCTTTGCAGGGAGTTCTGGTTGGTCAACGCCAGTTGATAGTTGCGCTCGATACCGGCAACCACCTGCTGGACTTGTCCACGCAAACTTGCATTAGCGGCATTTAGGTCTGAACGCGCAGCATCCATAGCTGGGTGGCGGTCGCCATATCGACGCGACAACTCATCTACCTTAGCCTGCGCGCGAGCCTGTTCAGCCTTGAACTGCTGAATCAGCGGATGACCAAGTACAGCAGGCACACTCGCTAAGCGTTCCCAATTATTTCCCATGACTTGCACCTGGCGCCACTGGCTTTCGGCTTCGGCGCGCTGGCTCCTGGCATTAATCATCCGCTCGCCAGTCAAGGAGAGTTCGTTTGCGCTGATAGTGCCTACCCCGCCCATATCAACCAAATTTTCGGATTCTCGATAGTCCTGTAAACGCTGTTCAGAACTCTTCAACTGAATGCGTAACTCACCTAGACGGTTGTTCATCCAACCTGTCGCCGACGTGGACGCCCGGGTATTTGCTTCCAATTGATCTTCGATAAAACCATTGGCTAGGGCATTAGCGGCGCGAGCAGCGATAAGCGGATCGGCCATATCCACTTCAATGGTCACTAACTGACTTCGCCCTTGAGGTGAGACGACAATCCCCTTGCGAAAGGCCTGGGTTACACCATCGAAGATTTGCTCTGGTGTAGCATCCAAGACTGCGGTCTGGCGGGGCGCAACCTGACCGTCTGACGAGCTTAGATGTAATAAAGTACGAAAATCCAGCTTGCCCAGCAAGCCACGGAAATCTAGCAGTGTTTTTTGCTGCTGGCGCGGGTCGAACAATGGATTATGAGTTAGGTCCAACTCACGCACTACCCGCTCGGCGAGAAAACGCGACTTGAGCAGTTCCAGTTGAGTCTCTAAAAAGCCAAGGCCAGCACCGTCCACACCATAGATCTGCTCGATAGATACCACTTTGGTGTTTTTTTGCTGAATCAGCAGGGTGGCGGCTGCATGGTACGTTGGCGTCTGAACTAGTACCACCAAGCTGGTCGCCAAGCTGACAATCAGGCCCAGGCTAAGGATACTCCATTTGCGATGCCATACAGCCATGAGCAGCTTGACCATGTCCATAGGCTTCTCGTCGTCCTCCAGACCTTGGGCAATCTGATTGTGCTCGATAAGCTGGCTTTTACTTTTCATGTATGGAGAAACTCTGAAGTTGTATATGAGAAAACTCTGGTACGCACCTCAAGGGTGGCCAGTTCTGCGCAGGGCTCCGTTGATTTAAAGCACTGCGTAGTTCCCTAATTAGCGACAGCGCCTTAGAAAAACCCTGAATCAATGATGATGCTGTCCCCGGGCATGACAGAAGTGTCAAGACTGGCGCTTTCAGTTTTACGATCCATACCCGTATCACGAATGATACTTATGCGGTTGGTAGATGCCCGTTCTGTTAGCCCGCCCGCCAGAGCCACCGCACGACGGAGCGTCAGACCAGGCTGGAATTGGTAGCCACCCGGGACCTTTACCTCGCCGCTGATAAAAAATTCGCGGTACTTCAATACGCTGACTGTAACCCGCGGATCAACGAGATAGTCACCCTTAAGCTTGTCGATAATCATCTGTTCGATATTGGTGGTGGTTTTTCCTTGGGCCCTGATTTCGCCAATGAAGGGATAGGAAAATGTGCCCGTTCCAGTCAGCCGTACTTCGTCAAAGCTCAAATCCTTTTCGCCAAAAACATGGATGCTAATAACATCTCCAGATGCCAGCTGGTACTGGGGTGTTCCTTCAGCAAACGTAAAACCGCAGTGCAACACCAGCATTCCCAGCAACAGAATGAAAAACCTATGAATGGCCATGTACGTATTTACTCTTGAATAGCACGCTTATTGTCTTAGAGGCTGGCGGTGAAGCTGATTGAGAAAATATTGCGCTCGTAGCTTTTGCCCCAGAGGCTGGAATCATTTTTCAGTAATTGGTAGCCAACCCCTACATCCAGCCAACGACGCATTTCATAAGTCAAACCCAGCCCAAAATTGGACTCTTGGTCGCTGCGACTGACATCTTGGTATTGCTTTTCAATGTAGCTGTAGCTCACCTCGGATGTCAGCCTATCAAGCCACTGATTTTTCCACTCCAGTCTTGTGCGTTTAGTCTCAATAGACGATGCAGCGACAGTGACGTTGCTATCATCGTTCTCTTGTATGGCTCTGAGAGTCGACAGGTTGAACGTGGAGTAAATGCCCGGATGCCAGCTGACTAACGCTTCCCAAAGAGAACCGCTTCTAGGACTAAGACTGGAATCGTCGAAGCGTTTGCGCTCCGCACCGAACTTGAAAGTACCAGATATTTTTGCTGAGACATCCCAAACCAAGCCGCCAAGCAGTCCAATATCATTGCTATTTAGAGCGGTATTTGAAATATAATCGTAATTGGTATCTCTGGCTTCAAACAGTACGCGTGTTTTGGGCCCCACGCGATAATAGAAAATACTACCAAGCGACGTTGTATTGCGTTCTAGGCTAGAGCTCAGATCACCACTGTTATGATAGCGAAGCTGCTCGTAGTTACCGAAAAAATCGACCTGCATAAGAGAACTCTGCGGGACCCCATAGCTATAAAGTCCTCCGACATTGGCAGTGCTGAATTTATCATTCTCGAGGCTGTATTTATTCACATTTTGCGACGCTGTATCTTCAACCCTATGGTAGCCAGCACCTAGCTGTAGGCGATTATGTGCATCGAACTCATAGTTTGCATCAGCCATTAAATGATGGTCTGTATGATCGGCCGAAGGGCTGGAATGAAAAATGTTACTTTCCGCTGAATAACTCAGAATGTAGTCGCTCTTAGCATTTTCGGCATCCAGCACGAAGGTTGGCGTTATCCCAGTAATCCACGACGACTGCTTACCATTTTGAACAGCCCTGAAGTTATCATCATACCTCTCAGCAACTTTAAGACTCGGGGTAAACATTACCCCTTCAAATAATTTTATACTTTGCGGATCAAGTGCCCAGGCACTGTTGCACAGCGCAGCTGAAACCCCCGCCACAAATAGACATTTAGCAGACTTAATGTGCATAAATAACTCCATCGTACTACTTCGTGATTTCGATAATAGACCCGGAAACTATGTATCAACCTGAAGCACCGACATCGATATTTATTCAACCCACGGCTAATGTCTGGCATTCTGGAGAGAGTCGCTTTCGACATCAATCGCTTATCCGTGTAGCAATTGCAAGCCCCTCAAATTGCTACACTACCCACATACCGCAAAGACGTTAACCCTAATTATGACTTTTGCAGCGACACCAGTAACGCAGCAGTTTGATCCAGAGAAACAGTTCTGTCGCAACTATGCTTTCGAAATCTATGCTCAACGCTCTGGCAATAATAGCTGCAACATCCTCGACGTTTGCCGACTAGCCTGACGATCACTTTATCCAATATGTGACTATTTACGGAGGTAATGGAATTCACTTCGGTTGCATTCGTTTGCACACCTGCGCGCTGTAAACCACTCATTTTATTAAGTTCTGACCTGCAAAAACTGAACGATTCTCAAATGCAGCCCCAAACAAAAGGTGGTCCGAGTTTTGAGCACAACCAGCGCCTTTATTACATCGTGCACTAAAACCTATATCTTACCTTCTTATCCACAAAAGAATTATAGTTTTATCTGGCTGCAGCTAATCATGTGGGTGTCGGAAAATTAATGGGTTCGCCATCGGAAATGCTACCGCCCCAGGATTCCTATTAGGCCCTGATGCTATTTGCTGAAAATTGGCAATCCCATAAAAAAATGCGCAGTAAACTGCCAACTAAAGCAGTTCAAGAAAATTGCTTACGAATTCTTTCTACTTGGATTATCACTGACTGAATCGTTCAAAAAACGAAGAAATTTCTCTATCCATTGTAGGAATTTTCTTTAATTGCTCCCTCCCTGGCCTAGCCATGGCTGGCGCATTGCGGTGCTCATATGCAAATTTGGATTTTGGAAGGCTGGCTAGTGTACAGAGCCGATTTTGCCCACTAACCAAATGGCACCCCGCGCTTTGGGGAGCATGCCAACACGACGCCAGAACATGACCAACCCGACGGCCAATAAACGGCCAGCACTATCTTAAGAGTCCTTAGCTCGTGGTTTGTTGGCCTCTGGATGCTGCCTGCACGATCCATACTTTGGGCTCCAGCGGAGCACGCCAAGACGGGACTCGGTGACCTGCTCGAGTAATCGACGGGCCGTGTTTATAGGAAGGGCGGATTTGAGTCCGCGGCCGGGCTTGTCGAGCAGGCCTTCTAGACGTAGCGTCTGAAAACGTTGGCACCAACAGGTAATCGTAGGGGTGTTACATCAGTTGGCCATCGGTTTCCACACTCAAACAACCCTGGGCTGCCAGCAGGATACTTGCGCGCGACGACCTCCGCGCTGACTGATGTTGGGCAAGCTTAGACGGCGGCTCAGTTCGCGAACCGAACTGAAACTGCCGTCACGCAGGGACACCGTGATATCGCGAAAGAAGCGTTCAACCCTGTTCATCCACGAACTGGAGGTCGGAGTGAAGTGCATGTTGAAGCATTTGTGCTTCTCAAGCCACGCCTTTACTTTTGGATGCTTGTGCGTGGCATAGTTGTCGGCGATCAAATGCAGCTGAAGATGCTTGAGCGTTTCGCGATTGATCTTCTTGAGAAACTCCAGCCATTCCTGATGCCGGTCTTGGCGCTCAATGGAACTGATCAAGCGTCCCTGAAGATAATCCAGCACAGTGAACAAGGTTGCGTTGCCATGGCGGACATAGTCGTGCAATTACGTGCGCAATTGCACGACTCCCAAAAGCAGTCCGGGCTGGGTGCGCTCCAAGGCCTGGACCTGGTTTTTCATCGCAACGGAGCACCAATGCCTTATCCGGCGGATCCAGATACAGCCCAATGACGTCCCAACATTTTTCTTCGAAGTTTGGATCGTTGGACAGCTTGAAGGTGCGTGTCAGGTGCGGTTTTATGTCGTTGGCGACCCATATCCGCTGGACGCTGGCCGGTGAAATGCCAGCGACTCGAGCCATGCTTCGACAGCTCCAGCGGGGCTGACCGATACGCGGCTGAGTAACTTGCTCAAGGGTTCGTTTCACTTCGGCCGGCAGGGATGGCTTCCGACCTCGTCCGGGCAGGCCCACCAGGACTTGCAGACGCAGCTCTTGAAAGCGCTTGCACCAGCGGGTGACTGAAACAACGGAGAGAGCGGTCAACTGGGCAATCTCGTTACGAGAATAACATTGAGCGACTAGCAAAATCACCTGCACGCGACGACCGTACGGCGTTTTGCAAGGTAGTTGTCGCGTCAGCTGTGTTTTATGCGGCTATTTTCAGTGTCGGTAACTCTCTTTCCGGATTGAGTGTGACCGCGCAGATGGGCTGCCAATTGCGTGTCGCACCTGACCAGCGATGTGGATGTTGATTACGAGCTTGCTGATAAAGGGCATGACGCTTGGCCAAGATCTCTTGATCATCGCCTCGATGACGCTGCGCCGGGGTCACGAAGCGGATGCGGATGCGGCTGTGGCGGTGTTGGTGGTTGTACCAACTGATAAAATCGCGCACCCAGCTGCGTGCCGCGTCCAAATCTGCAAAACCACCAGTAGGCCATTGCGGGCAATATTTCAGGGTTCTAAACAGCGATTCTGAGTAGGGATTATCTTTACTCACCCGTGGTCGCCCTCGTGACGGGGTGATGCCGAGTTCGTACAGTTTGCTCAGCAGCGTCACCGATTTCATCGGTGCGCCGTTGTCCGAGTGCAGCACCAAGGGCCGTCCGGCGCAGCGTTCGGTGAGCACGGTGCGCTGCATCAGTTCGGCCGCCAGCTCGCCACTTTCTTGCTCGTAAACCTCCCAGCCCACGGCCTTTCGGCTGTAGATGTCCTCGATCAAATACAGATAGTAGTACTTCCCACGCACTGGCGATGGAAGGTAGGTAATGTACCAAGACCAGACCTTATTGGCTGTGGCTGCGCTGTAAGTCGTCGGCGCAGCATGTTTGTGCGGCGCATGGCTGCGGCCACGTCGGTGCTACTGATCAGCCTTCTTGAGGACGCGGTAAAAGGTCGCTTCTGAGGCCAGGTAACGGCCTTGGTCGGCCAGTATCGGCACGATCTGGCTCGGCGGCAGGCTGACGAATGGCGGGCTGTTACAGACATCCAAAATAGCGCAACGCTCCTGCTCGCTCAGGGCATTGAGTGGTCGCGGGCGTAACGTGGTGGTGCGCACATCGGCCTGCATCACAGGCGTCAGCGCCCAGCGTTGCAGGCTGCGCAGCGACAGCCCGATTTCTTCGCTGGCAATCGTTTTGCGCGCACCAGAAGCCACAGCATGGTTATAACGTTCAACGAGTTGTTGCCGTTCTGGCAGCGAGGTTAGACGTCCTCGTTGTCGTTTCCCCAGAAGGCATTCATCTTTTTTCGCAGTACCAGGATCACGGCGGTTTCTGCCAGCGCCTTATCTTTACGCCGCAGCTCGCGCTCCAACTCGGCGATACGTTTTTTGTCGGCACGTGCCTGCTCTCGCTCGGCCTGGCGTTGTGCCTGAGCTGACAGCTGGCCACTGATGCAGGCCTGTCGCCAAGCGCTGATTTGCTCCGGGTACAAACCCTTGCTGCGACAGTATTCGCTGAGTTCGATCTCGCTCAACGTGGCCGTGTGCAACACAGCTGCGAACTTGGCTTCAGCCGACCAGTTATCGGCACTGCTTTTATCTCCGGGCACCACTGCGCCTCCTGCTTTGAGCTTGGTTCGCCAAGCATACAGGGTGGCTTGAGAGATGCCTTCTTGACGCGACAACTCGGCCACGGACATGTTTTGAGGGGGCAGCAATTTGTTGATAAGGGCCGCTTTACGCTCAGGTGAATAGCTCGACATTACAGCTCTCTTTGACGCCCCCGATCTATCGTTGAAAGGCCCTTTCCAGGCGTCTTGCCAACATGAAAGCTACATCACGTCAAAGCTCTCAGCAGCCTTACATAGCCAGATACGCAGTAAAGTCAGAATAGGAAATAAAATACATAAATTTAAGCTGTTCTATCAAAGATTTCCAACTGAAAGCTAGTATTTGCTATGGAACCGTTTACGTCAAAGCTCGTACGCCACTCTGATCAACTAACCGTTCAATAAAGAACTCGACCCCTCCACTCGGTGAGCTCTCTAAAGGCCAGCGATTAACTTTTTGTGCGAGTGCATTGAATCCCAAGGCTGCTTTGGAACGCGGGGAAATTTCACTTAGCGCACGCTGACGCCTAAGTGCATTAACAACGCATTCATCATAGATCACAGCGCCAGCATAATGCAATGCCGCGTCAAGATAGGCATCTGTCATTTTGGTTAATGTATTGAATAGATTGATGCCTTCTTGCTGACTCCGCACCATATTAGCCAATATCCGAAACCGAACAATACTATAGTCCCTATTTAGTATTCTTATAAATGCGTAGGCGTTCGTGATAGAGGCTGGCTCGTTGCACACAACTACCAGAACCTCCCGTGCTGCCCGGACGAAGTTAACGACTAGATCACCTATTCCAGATGCGGTGTCAATCACTAACACATCAATATCGTCATCAAGGTCGCTGAAGGCTTGGATCAGCCCACCGTGCTGCGTGGTCGTTAGATTCATCATACTCTGATTGCCTGAGGCAGCAGGTATGATACGAATTCCACTAGGCCCTCGAAGCAATATGTCACGCAGTTCACAGCGACCTTCGACTACGTCGACAAGAGTGACTTCGGGGTTAAGACCAAGCGAACAGTCAATATTTGACAGTCCAAAATCAGCATCCAGTAAGACTACGCGCTTGCCGAGCTTGGACAGCGCCAGTGACAAATTTATAGAAACAGTAGTCTTGCCAACACCGCCTTTACCACTGGTGACGGCGATAACCTGTACAGGGCGCATATTATTCATCGTGCTCTCGTTCTATTCAATTTAGTAACTGCAAGCTCTACTGAAATCAATTGACATAAGAAACCCTGACGGCACTAATAAATATTCTTCGACAATAAGGTGAGGGGGGTCTTCATCAGAATTTTTATATCAAGCCATAATGACCAGTTGTTGATGTAATACAGGTCGATCTCGACACGCTTTTGCATTTTATCGATTGTTTCAGTTTCCCCCCTGCAACCGCTGATCTGGGCCAGACCGGTAATACCGGGCTTGATACGGTGGCGTGTCATGTAGGCGCGAATTTTTCCAGTATAGTAGTCATTGTGGGCGATGGCATGTGGACGTGGCCCAACTAGCGCCATATGGCCTTGCAGAACATTGAAAAACTGAGGCAATTCATCGAGAGATGTACGCCGTATAAATTGGCCCACCGCTGTAATGCGTGAATCATTACGGCTGGCCTGTCGGACATGCTGGTCGTCATGTAGCCGCATTGAACGAAATTTCCAAACATTGATAATCTTTCCGTTCCAGCCATGGCGCTCTTGCTTGAAAATAACCGGCCCCTCAGAGGACAGTTTAACGGCAATGGCAATCAGTAACAGGAGTGGACTCAGGACGATAAGGGCAGCAAGTGCTAAACCATGATCCAACAAAGCCTTACTCAAGGCCGCCGTCGGGTAGCTGGTCAGGGGGCTTTCATTGAGGTGAATGGCAGGCAAGCCATCCAGTTCGCTTACCGAATGATTAAGGAGCGTCATGCTGTTCAGATCTGGAACCCAGACGACGTCAACATTTAAATCAAGAAGATCAATATACAAGGCCTCGATGCGCTGCACTTCGCTTAACGAAAGGGCAATATACAAGCACCGAACACCATGACTATTTATTAGTGCGCGCAACTCATCTAGCTGGCTTACTACGAAGGTGGGTATCGAACCACTTAGCTCTGTAGGTACCAAACTAACAAGACCAACCAAGGTAAGGTGCTCATGCTTAGACAGCGTGCCGGCCAACTTTAATGCAAGCGCGTTATTCCCTATGATCAACGTTTTATGCTGGCGATTTAATTGCCGATGGTAATATCCGGATAGGTAGTGAATTGGAACATATAGCAATATCTGCACGCACAAACCCAGCAGCGACCATACTATTATGATTTCCAGTGAAAACAAGTCACTCGTATTACTCAGCAAACCGATGCTTGCCAAACCGAGTAACGTAACCAGCCAACCCAGCGAAAGCCTGCATAACCCATTTAAGTGATGATGTTTTTTATGATACACATGGAGCAGAGAATAGCACGGCACAGACCCCAGCAGCGTCAGGGCTGCAAGTACGCGGTATTGAGAATTTACGGCCCCCGTTTGATAATAAGCAAGGATAAACAACAGTGCAATGACAACGGACATCGCAGTGGTCCACTGCCCCCAGAATGTGAACCCCTTAGCTACCAATTTTCGGTTTATACGAGTGTGTACCAAAGCGCAAGTCCTATTGTGTTGTTACCTGCTCATCTATGCATGACAACCAACCTGTATTGATGGCTGACGCAACCCACTCACCTTATATGCATAATAAAAATAAGGCTGTAACCGACTATATAATGCGCTGATCTATCTATTTTTCGAGCGATAATGGCAGACTATTTATAACGATAGGCCTTGGATTTTCAGTCATTGTTAGTATGAAAATACTGTCAGTATCAAACCGGAAATTTTCGATATGCAAATGCTACGAAAATTTGTGTTGAGGGCTCCCGAAGCTCAGGGGGGGGGTAGTCATGCTGACGTATCGATAGGAGCATTGTGCAGGCCGACAAGTCTACTAGCCCTGATGGAGTCCGCTGACGAGGCCCTCATCTGAAAATTGAGTTGATGATTTGCCCATAGCTCAAACTCCCGGCCAGGTTTACCTCGTCACGGCCTGACCTATTTCGCCATCACGTAGCTACGCCTTCTATTTATAAGTTTTTTTCAATACCCTTCGGGGCATGCCGTAAAGAGTTCGGGCCGATATTGGGAGCCTTTACCAGTAATGCCCAAACGATTTTTGCGAGTTTATTGACCACCACCACCACCACCACCACGTTATAAGGTCGCCTGGCAATCATCGAACGGGCACCATAGTGGCCTGAGCGGTTAGTCCATTAATTTATTTTTTATCACGCTCAGCTTCGCCTTGTGTACCGAGCTAATGATGGCCTCAGCCGTTTTATTCCACTTGAACGGCTTGGCTGAATGCTCATTGTGAGCCTCGATAAATTGTCGGATAGCCGCCCTCAGGTCGGCGACGCTGGTGAAGGCGGCCCGGTACAACGCTCGTCTTTCCAGCTGCGCAAACCAACCTTCCACGGCGTTCAGCCAAGACGCGCTGGTCGGTGTGAAGTGCAATTTGAAACGCGGGTGCTTTTCCAGCCACTGCTTGATTGCAGCAGTTTTATGGGTCGAACTGTTATCCAGAATCACATGCAGATCCAGTCCGGCTGGCGTGCTGCGGTCAATCTGTTGCAGAAAAGCCAGAAACTCCTCGGCTCGATGGCGCTGGGTAATCCGTCCGATGATGGCCTGGTGGAGTGAGCATATCCAGAAGGCGGCCACCGCCAGCCTGTTAGCATATGCGATCAATCAAACCAAGGACCGCAACGTCGTGCCGATACGCTAAAGGTCTCCCGGATAGCTCCGGCACTGGGATGCCACCCAGCGTGATCAGCGGCAGGCTCATCCATTGCTTCAGAATCGAGTAGGAGGCGAATTTACACCCGCCGTCCGTATGCGTCCGGGCATCCCGTCTTGCGCAATTAAAGCGGACGCCATTTATGCGGTAGCAGCTCTTCAATCTCACTCGCCCGTTGCGTCGGCAGGCGCGTAAGGACGCCCTTCAAATAAGCATACGGATCATGCCCATTGAGCCGCGCCGATTGGATCAAACTCATGATCGCCGCTGCCCGTTTGCCGCTGCGCAGCGAGCCCGCAAACAGCCAATTCTTGCGACCTAGCGCCCACGGCCGAATCTGGTTGTCGGGTAGTCAGACGCGGTTACCCGCGTCCAACCCCCTAAGAACCGTGCATGCGAGTTTCCCAGCACACGGCTCAAGCCTCTACAAAGGCACTGTTAAGTACCCGGCTATACCTCTTGAACATTGGCGTACTGCTGATCTCTGGGGCAACGCAGGTGATAGATCTCAAGATTGACTGCGGCGTCCGTTCCCCCGTCGGCCAACTTTACGATGTGGCGACTATGCCACGGCGTATCTTTGGTAACGGGCTTATGACAAACAGAACATAGACCGCCTTGCTGTCGCCAGACGCGATAAAGCTTCGCTCGTCCCTTCGTTGATTTGAGCATTTTCTTGCCCCATCGGAACTCGAAATACTCATCCCAATGGGGGTCATGCGAGTTGGCAGCAGACTTGATCTTGATGTGCCGCACTATCGGCGTATCCGATTCTTTCAGTAAGGTGTATTCCCTTACCTTACCGTCTGCGGATTTTTCAACGGTGGTGAACACCCAGCGGCGCGATCCTCGGACTTTAAAATACCTGTCCTTGACCCACCGTGTTCCTTTGCGCGGATGTCGTCTCACCGCCCAGCGCCAGAGCATTATCCAGACTTCGCTATCCACCTGATTGAAGACTTTCTTGGCGACCACGTGGCTGTGATAGTTCGCCCATCCCCGTAAAATCGGATTGAGCAGCCTGATCAAATTGACCTGTTTGATCGCCTTGTTGGTCTTGATCACTTCCCGGAGCTTGGCTAGGTGAGCGCTGATATTTGCTTTCGATGGCTTGATCAGGAGCTTTCCGTTGTACTTGCGCAAGTTCCATCCGAGGAAGTCGAACCCGTCCTCTATGTGCGTTATTTTGGTTTTTTCCGCAGAGAGGACAAGTCCACGCTCTGCCAGAAACTCAACCAAAGCGGGCCTGACTTCATTCTCCAGCCATTCTTTCGAACAGCCAGTGATGATGAAATCATCTGCATAACGCACCACGCGCATCTTTCGGCCTGTCCACTTTGCATTGGGAAGTTTCTTCGCCAGCATCGCTTCCAAACCATCCAAGGTCATGTTGGCCAACACCGGAGAAATAACGCCGGCAACAACAGAGCAAACTCTCGGATAAAATGGGGGCTGCGCATTGCCAGGGACAGTTTCGCCCCAAGGCATGCAGGATGCCCCCACGTCGAAATTGTTCTCGTCATTGAGGGCATTACCCCCACTGATGGGAGACTTCAGTCATGAGCCGAAAGTCGCGTATCTGGCATATTCGTCTGGCTTTTGAGCCAAATCGGTTCTCTTGTGAGCAGCTCGAGAGGGCCTACGAGCAGCTTAAGCCGACAGAATCGCGGGCTTCCTCAGAATTGTCGCCATCCCAGCCCTCTGTGACAAAGCCTCGTGCTGCCAAGCGAGGTGAGCAATGAGCGAGACTGTGATGGTGGCGCTCTACGCCCGCGTGTCCTCTGACCAACACGCTCCATCACCACAAAATCCCTGCCGTTTTCGCTGAATACTTGCCCATTACTGGTCATACCCAAACATTGGTAATGACGTACCCTCTCTTTCCTCGCGTTGCACCATATCGTGGTGATTTTTTTGCGCTGCAACTCGGTCATGACATAAGCCAACAATCTCTCGGTCAAGCCCTGGCCTTGATGGCTTGGAAGGGTGGCGAGCTTTCTGAACTGTACTCTGTCGGACTGGATGAACACCGACATCACACTGATCAGCACACCCCCCTCGAATAAACCGTAGTGTGTGCCCGCGCCTTCAGCGTGGGCCACAACACCCGCAATACCTTGGTCATACCAAGTCACCGCGTTGATCACCGTCAGGGTTTGCTCGGCGCTTATCTCTCGCATTGAGATATTCATTGCTATCAAGAAAGCGCAGACAGACCGTTTTCTTGACGCGTTAGGGCTATCAACTCTCGATAACCGTCCTCCAGCGTTCGGTGCTGGATATCCAGCTCGCGCTCCATGCGGCTGCTGTCGATGGCGGGAACCGGCATTGCAGGCGCGCGTTCATTGAAGCTGATCTGCATCCCGGGCATCAGCGATCGGCCGATATCCGCAAGCTCCCCGAACGAAACATAACGCCCACCAATCTGGTAAACCTCATGCGGCAACGTCGGCGCCAATAACGCCTTGGCAAACACTTCAGCAATGTCATCGACATGGGCCAGTACGATGTGTTGCTCAGATGAATAGGGGAAGTTAACTGGTAACCCCATGCCGCCCTGCGTACCTATCAGATTCACCCCGCGCGCGCCCACTTTGACACCCGGTCCATACACACCGGGAATACGAAAACTGACGATGTCTGTCTTCAATAGACGGTTGTATTCGTGGGCCAGGTGCTCACACAAGTGCTTGCCGATCCCATAAGTCGTAGAAGGCAATGCCGGTGATTCTTCGGTGATGGGGCCAGGAATCGTCCACGGTTTTTCCAGCCCATGGTATTGCACTGAACTGGGGAACACGACGCGTTTGACACCCGCCAGCCTGGCCGCCTCAAACAGATGAAAGGTGCCGGTATTCATGATCATTTGCTGCTTATATAACTGATCGGCTTGCTCTGGCCGTTCACTGACACCGCGCTCTTGGGCCGAGAAAAACACCATGTGCGCGATACGATCAATCTTGTACTCACTGAGCGTGGCAGCAATCGAGTCGTAGTCCGTTATATCACCGACGACCATACCGATTTTGCTAGCGAGATCACCCAGCCTGCCGGGTGAATCCTTTAGCTCAAGACACACCACCTCCTCGCCCCGTTCCACCAGATTCTTGATGACGCTGGCGCCAATAAAGCCCTTACCACCTGTTACCAAAATAGCCATGCTATCTCTCCTTCTTTCTATAAGTAGCTTAAATACGCGCGGGTGATCACTCGCTAACACGGGCGCCACAGACAGGGCGCCCCGTCAAAGCATCAAACAGTTGTCAACGAACGCCATCGCTGCGCAGCGCGTTGGGCGAAAAATCGTTGGCCGAGGTTTTTAAGCCATACTGAACCGAGTTTTTTTCCTCGTTGTTCATGCCAATGGCGATATAGCGGCCGGCGACCAAGTCACACAACGCCTCAAGCGCGTAAATCGGCACTTGCTTGTCGTACTGGGTGTACGACTGAGCCTCGCCGACACGCCACAACTGTCCACGCCCGTCGTAAAGATCCGATTCGGCGATTTGCCACGTGTCCTCATCCAGGTAAAAGCGACGCTTACCATAGATGTTGCGATCACTCGGTTTCAGGGTCGCCTCCACTTCCCATATCCGGTGCAGTTCGTAACGAGTCAGGTCCTGGTTGATATGCCCTGCCTTGAGAATGTCGGCGTACTTCACCTTGGGCGAAGCCAGGCGAAAATTGTTGTAGGGGATGTAAACCTCTCGCTTGCCGATCAGTTTCCAGTCGTATCGATCAGGTGCGCCGTTGAACATATCGAGGTTGTCTGAAGTTCGCAGGCCATCGGCGGCAGTGCCTGGACTGTCATAACCAATTTGTGGCGCCCGACGAACCCGACGCTGGCCAGCGTTGTAGACCCAGGCCATACGCGGCACCTTCACCTGGTCGATGGTTTCGTGGACCAGCGAAACGCCTCCGGCCAGACGCGCCGGGGACGTTATTTTTTGCTTATAGAGATAGAGGATGTTTTTCGCCATTTCCGGATCAAGATCAGGAAGGCTTTCAGGCATTGCCACTTCATCTTCAAAAGTGACCAATTGGTAATCGCCGCCGGCTTGCGGCGTTGCCTGCACAATGCTGCGTTTGAGGGACCCACCGCGATAACGGGTGATGTGATTCCAGATCACTTCAAGTCCGTTTTGCGGAATCGGGAACGCGTAATAGCGACTGTCCGTGAAGTTACTGAGGCCACTGCCACCTTCGAGAAGCCCTGTTTTGGCGGCACTGATTTTGGCGGCATCATAGATTTTCTGGGGTAGAGCAGCCGTTCGATGGGTCACGAATATCGGCAGGTGATAAGTCTGCGGATAGCGTTGAAACATCGCCAACTGGCCGGCGGTAAGCTTGTCTTTGTATTGCAGGGCGTTTTGCGCCGTGATGGTGAACAGCGGTTTTTCATTGGGAAACGGATCGCCCACAAAACCGTCGGTGACCGGCGCCGCGTTGAGCGGCAAGCCACCGGTCCAGGCGGGAATGCTGCCATCGGAATTGCCGGCTTTTTCCGCGCCGATGGGTGTCAGTGTGGTGCCCAGCTTTGCGACTTCACTGGCAGGAACGGCAGCCATTGCGCTACTGGCGACCAGCGTCAGTGCGCTGAGCATTTTTATTGTTGTGTGCAGGTGCATATGCGTCCTCATTGACTGAAGTGCGTCTTAGAAATTCACGCCGAAACTGAGAGATAGAAAGTCGCGATCGATGAGCGAGTTGTATTCACCCCCGGAGAAATCGGTGTAAGACAGGTTGGCCGTATAGGTGTTCTTGTAATCGGCATCGACACCAAAACTGAGGGCCTTGGCGCCCTGATTGAACAGGCCGTTCGGCCCATAGCCATGCACATCTTGGGACCAGGACACATTGGGTTTGAGGTTGATCCCCGCAAACACGTTGTTGTAATCCCAGATCCCGCGCATCCGGTATCCCCACGAACTGGCGGTCACAAAACCGCTGGTGCCGTACTCGGCCAATTGCGTCGGATCATCCGGGCTGCCGTAGGCAGGGTCACGGCCGTAGCGCATTTTGTCGGTACTCTCCAGACCACCGACGTAGGTAAACGCAGCCTCACCTACCAACGTGAAGCGCTCCGCGCCCATGACTTGATCGAAGAAGTGGGTGAACGTGGTCTGGGCCTGATAGATCTGCTTGCGGTTATAACCCCGGTTGTAAGCGCCTTCGGTCGAGGCGACAGGTGACGCCGTGCCTCCGGTCAAGGGGTTCAGGGTGGCGCGAGTCATGTCAGTGGGGTTGATTTGCAGGGGTGCGTTGGGCCGATAGCTGAACTCACCCGACCACGCCGTGCCCTCGGGCAATGTGGTGGCGAAACTCAGGCCGTACAGGTGAATATCTTCAGGGTATTCGAGGAAGTAACTGTCATTGCCCAACGTCGCGCTTTGCAGCAATGAGCTGGTAGCACTGGCGAGCTGAGCACGCGCCGCCGCCGGAATGCCAGGATTGGTCAGGCAGTTAGCCGGCAGCAGTTGGCTGGCACAGACCCCGCTGGCCAATGCGCCCGCCTTGGCCAGTACACCCGACGCGGTGCGCGTGGAGATAAACGGCGTTCGGCTGTGGTAGTTCATGTAGTACGCGTCGTACTCGGTGTTGTCGCCCTGCCAGCGCAAGACCAAACCGAACTGCCCGGCGTTGCGCGGGTCGTTGTCGCTGCCCCGTGGGATCTCCACGCCTTCACTGTTGACGTTGAAACCCAGTCCAACCGCATTGGCGATCGGCTCAAGGGGCGCGATGGCTGGGCTGCCAACACGGTTGTTGGCGTTACAACCCCGTGCCGCGACATCGGTGGATGAGAAGAATGTACCGCAGTTGTCCAGGACTGTTTTTTCCCAATTCAGCTGATAAAAACCTTCGACGCTGAGCTTGTCAGTCACCCCTTGAGACAGGTACAGCATGTTGACCGGAATCAGGCCTTCCTTGATCTCCGCACCCGGCCGCCGAAACGCCGAGACGTCGATCGGGTTGATACTGTTGATCGAGTTGCCAATGAAGGTACTTTCGCCCCAACTGACCACCTGCTTACCGGCGCGCACGCTGCCGGGTAAATCGGTGATGCTGTAGTTGTGATAAACAAAAGCATCGAGAATTTCCCCACCGGAAGACTTGGCACCTTCATCACGGTGATCATTGCTGATGGATTTGAAATCGCGGTCGCCGTCCTCCAGCTCAAAGTCGTACCAGTACTTGCCCCGAACAAAGACGCCGGTATCGCCATACTTGAGTTCAAGGTCGTGGATGCCTTTGAATATTTTCGAAAAAGCGTCGCCGCGCTTGAAGTTCAGACGGCCATCGTCGCCAGTTGCTGAGAATGCTTTGCCGCCGTTATTGATACCGACCAAACTCTTGTTGATCGCCGAGGTGCCCCGACTGGCGCCCAACGACAGTGATGAGTCAAATTGGCCCTGAATGTCTCCCATGTCGAAACTGACCGCGTAAGCCGGTGCGGTCATGCCTACCGCTATCGCGATGGCCAGCGTGCGCGTAGGAAACGTGTCAGGCCGTATTGTCGTTGTCATTCGGCACTCCTGATTATCGATATTATTTTTGTTATAAACGGCCACGTTTGGTGGCCGGATCAGTTGTCTGTTTTGCGTCTATGGCTAAGTGTTTACAGGGTTCAGAAAGGCTTTTGAGAATCAGCTTTTTTCACGCCACGAGCCTTCGGCTACACGGGTGCCCGCATTGATCAGCGCCTCCTTGAGCTCATCCAGCGTCAACGACACACAATATGCCGGGCGAGCGCGTTCGAAACGCCAACCCTCGGCCAGAGGGCCTGCGTCCAGAACATCAAAACCGAGTTGGTCAATGAGGTCGGCGACGACCTGTTTTGCCTCTTTATCGTCCCCCGCAATCGGCAGCGCACGGCGTCCTGGCGTGCCCGCCTCCTGTGCACCGGATTCGATATCGCGCTCAAGGATGGCGTTGAAAGCCTTCACGATCCGGGCTCCTTCCAAGTGTTTTGCAACCAGCTCACTGGTGGTAGTGGACTGGGTGTCGAGTGCGTCGACGTTGCCGTCGCGCTGGGGGTAATAGTTGTTGGCGTCGAGCACGACTTTGCCTACCAGCGGCGTGGGATCGATGTCTTGATAGGCAGAAAACGGAATGGCAACCAGCACGATATCGCCGAACCGGGATGCGTCCGCGGCACTACCAATTTTGCATCCCACCGAAATCATGGTGCTGGTCAGCGGCACCCCTCGGACAAAAAGGTCGCATCCAGGTGCTAGGCGTGTGATTTTTCGCTCAGTCGGAACACCACCATTTCCACGTCCATTTCGGCGTTGTATTTAAAAACCGCCTGAGTCCCTTTGGGTATGCTCGGAAAACGATAGGTATCAGACCCTCCTGTCATGCCGCGAATGGGCAGCTTGAAAGGTGCTCTTGATTCAAAAGGCTCTCCGTACTGGGATCGTATTCCCCCCTGATTCATTCGGTTTTTAAGTTCGTAGGGCAGCTTGCCTTTGTAAGTTGGCTCTCCTTCGAAGCTTTCCTGCAAGCTAATAAATAGAGTTTCAAACCGTTGATTGCTGGCCCAGAATCCCAGCTCGATACCCGGCTCAGGCGACCTTGATAAGGTGTCGCTGTCCTCAAAAATACCTTTTGGCGGGCCGCCTGGAAGATACATTCCGGATGCGATCAGTTCGGGGTAAGCGCGTCCGAGACTTTTCACCAGGTCATCAATCATTGCTGCGTTCATATCAATACCAGCCTTGTTCCTGATGGAGGTTGTGCAGGTCGGTGCGTGCCGTTTCGATCTGCTCGTCGGTAAAGCCTTCTTCCAGTAGGTAAGGCTTGGTATCACCTTACATTCCTTACATTGACACTGCCAAACCGCCCGGCATCCCTGGCTATAACAGCTATATCGGCAACCATAAGTTGACTGTCAAACTCGACACTAAGTATTGACACATACTGATGCCGGTCAGGAGCTGGTTTGACACACATAGCGGAGCGAGTTAGCTCTAGGACTGTTGTTGCTGATGCAAATTTGACCCACAGGGGATGCGGCGGAAATCTTGGACTACCTGGAGGTAGTTCATGTATTCATACGAAGACCGTATCCGAGCGGTCAAGCTCTACATCAAACTGGGCAAGCGAACCGGGGCAACTATTCGTCAGTTGGGCTACCCGACGAAGAACTCTTTGAAGAGCTGGCACGCAGAGTACGAGCGATGCCTCGACCTGCCGCGTGGCTGCGAGAACTCGAAGTCGAAGTACTCACTGGCCCAAAGGGAAAAGGCTGTCGGGCACTATCTCGAATACGGTCGCAACATCGCCGCTACCATCAAGGCGTTGGGCTACCCCGCGCGGGATTCGTTGCGTGCCTGGATTTACGAAATGCACCCCGAGTTGCATACGCGTGTTGTCGGTCGATCAGACGGGTTAGCCCGGCCGCCAGCGGTCATCGCGCTGTGCACGCGAAAAGAAAGTGCGAAAGCCCTGGCTCAAAAGCTGGGCGTGTGCAGGCCGACCTTGTACAACTGGAAAAAACAGCTACTCGGCCCAGAGGTATCCCCATCCATGAAGTGTCGACTTGAACCCTCATCGTCACCGGAACGAGAGGAGTTGCAGCGGCAACTCGAATCTCTCCAGCTCGATGTTCGCCGTTTGCAGCTTGAACATGACCTGTTGATGAGGGCGAATGAACTCATAAAAAAAGAGACGGGCATCAACCGGCAAGTCCTGACCAATCGGGAGAAGACATTGCTGGCTGATGCCCTTAGGCAGAGGTACTCCTTGCTAGAGCTGCTTGACGCGTTGGGCTTGGCCCGAAGTTCCTATTTCTATCATCGAGCCCGAATGCAGGTCGCGGAAAAGTACACCGAAGTGCGTCGTGCCATGGCGGACATATTCGAGCGCAATCATCGTTGCTATGGCTACCGTCGGATGCGAGCTTCGTTGAGCAGGCAGCGTGTGCGCCTTTCAGAGAAGGTGGTGCAGCGCTTGATGAAGCAGGAGAGCCTAGTCGTCGCCAAGCCGAAACGGCGTCGATACAGTTCCTACCTCGGGGAGATCAGTCCGGCGCCGGAAAACCTCCTCAACCGCGACTTCACGGCCCTAGCTCCGAATGAGAAATGGCTGACCGACATCTCGGAGTTCCAGATCCCGGCCGGCAAGGTGTACCTGTCCCCCATGATCGACTACTTCGATGGGAAGGTAATCAGTTGGTCGATCGGCACGCGTCCCGACGCCGAGCTTGTGAACACGATGCTGGATGCCGCTATCGAAACGGTGGCCAGCAACGATAAACGGCCTGTTGTTCACTCCGATCATGGCGCTCACTACCGCTGGCCCGGCTGGTTATCGCGCATCGCTGATGCGAAGCTGATTCGTTCGATGTCGCGCAAAGGCTGCTCACCAGACAACGCGGCTTGTGAAGGTTTCTTCGGCCGACTGAAAACGGAGCTGTTCTATCCTCGCAACTGGCAGTCAACGAGCATCGAGCAGTTCATTCAGGCCTTGGATTCATACATTCGCCGGTACAACGAAAAACGTATAAAGATTTCCCTCGGCGCGCTCAGTCCCATTGAGTATCGTGAAAGCCTAGGCTTCGCGGCATAACCAGTCCAAGTTTTTGTCCGCATCCCCGCATATCTGACGACGTTTATCTTGGACTTTTCACGCGCGCGTTTCGTCGGTCCCACGCTGGCATGCACTGCCGCTTCCAGTCCGTCTAACGCCATGTTTGCGATCACCGGTGAAATGATTCCCCCCTGCGGGGTACCGGCCTGCGTCGCAAACAGAGTTCCTTCATCGATAAACCCAGCCTGAAGCCATCGCCGCAGGATCGTCTTATCCATCGGTATATTCTTGAGCATCCATTCGTGGCTAAAGTTATCGAAGCAGCCACGGATATCACCCTCAAGTACCCACACTGGCGACTTACGTTTGGCCAGCGTGATGAAACAATATTCGATGGCGTCGGCGGTCGAACGGCTGGGTCGAAACCCATAAGAGTTTGGATCCGCTAAGCTTTCTGAAACAGGTTCCAGAGCCAGCTTCCACAGTGCCTGCATCGATCTGCAGAGCATGCGGGGAATTCCCAGCGGACGCTTCTGGCCATTGCTCTTGGGGATGTAAATACGTCGAAGCGGCAACGCCCGGTAGCTGCGATGTCGCATTGACTCCATCCCGTTCCACTTGGCCGCCGGGGTCGCCCAGATTTTGCCATCGACACCCGGCGTTCTCTTGCCACGATTTTCTGTCACTCGTTTGACGGCTAACATCTTGCCGCTGTGCGAGTGGGTCAACAGGTGTTGCAAGGCTTTCACCTTGCCCCACCGGCCTTCCATTGTTGCCTTAGCGATACGCCCTTGGAGTCGTTTCACGTCTTCTTTGATGAGGCCCCAGTTTGCCTGAAGCCACATCCTTTCAGCGTGCGAAGGCGCACCAGTACCGATCGCCGCTGCTTTCACAGTGCTACCAATAGCCGTCATCTGCTTTCCTTCGAGTTACGATTAATCAAGTTCTCTCGCCATGAATGACCCTACGGAAGTCTGCCCACTTTCGCGTCGAGCAATATTTCAGCCCGTATCCCGCCCATTACAGGCAGGCCTTCGCTTTTTCCGTATTCCTCTACCCGCAGCACCCACAGCGTTCCTTGCGGTCCACCTGCCGTTTCCGGCGGCACTACGGGCTTACCCTGTTCCGTCTGAATTTCTGAGCGGGGCGGCCCCCTCCTATTCGCCGGCGGCCTGCTGTCCATGATGACCCAGGAATCAAGGGGTTCATACCTGGCCGCGTACCGTTTTGGTTCAAGCCTGTCAGCACATTTGGCTTGTTGAGCATGACGACGTTTAACAGAGGTTCACATATGTTGGTCGTAGCCGCTCGTTCCTAGCCCCTCACCGCCTTTGTGCTGGTAGATTCCGCTTCCCCTCGCGGGTAGGCGTACCGAAAATCGGCGGGTACATTGTCCCCAGAGCTTCACACCGAGCTGTTACCGGCCCCGCATGTCCAGGTAGGAAACGGTTGATGGAACAACCGGTTTTATCAGGAGAAAACTCTCCAGTAAAACAGAAATTCAGACGACCTCAGGTCGCACGGTTCCGTTGCTCCCCAAACCCCTCCGATAACTCTTGGCACAGAATGGTGTTTTCCACCTCCTCATGGAGTGCGCTGTCCATGCAAAGTAGCCATTGGTCGCGTTCGGACTCACTGATGGAAAAAGGCAGGTGGCGCCGGCGCAGCATGGGATCGCCATATTCCTGCACATAAAGCGCTGGTTCGCCCATCCAGCCACACAGATATTTGAACAGTTTTTCCTGTGAGCCTTGCAAGTTTTCAGGGTGCAGATGACGAATGCCATAGGACTCCGGCAGTTCGTCCATGATCTGGTTGAAGCGCGTGACCAGCGCGCGTACCTTTTCAGCACCCCCGATTCGGTTGTAGTGCGTCGTCACTTTTAAAATCAGACTGAAAAAGAAGATCCGCAGCCGCAAGTTGACGTCGCGCCCGGATTTTTGATGACGAATTGTGCCCCTTCCAGGTCATTCTTGTAGTCGATTTCTGCGCCGACCAGGTACTGGTAACTCATAGAATCGATGAGTAATTGAACGCCATTTTTAACCATCGTCGTATCATCTTCATTGACTACTTCGTCAAAAGAGAATCCGTACTGAAACCCTGAGCAACCACCTCCTTGCACAAATACGCGCAGCTTCAAGTCCGCATTTCCTTCTTCCTCAATTAATTGGGCGACTTTCGTTGCTGCATTATCACTAAAAATGACCGGTGCTGGCATTTCAACAATTGCATTCATTTGTTGCTCCAAGTAAATATTAAAATTAAACCGCTAATGCTGAGCTTGTATCGATCATCAGACTACTCCTGCTCTGGCTGCCTGCTCATCGGCATGGTATGAACTGCGCACCATCGGGCCGCACGCAGCGTTCACAAATCCCATATTGTAAGCTTCTTGCTCATACATCTTAAAAGTGTCCGGGGCCACGTAGCGGCGCACCGGCAGGTGGCCGCCGGACGGCCGCAGGTATTGGCCAATGGTCAACATAGTGACGCCGTGCGCGCGCAGGTCGCGCATCACTTGCAAGAGTTCGGCATCCGTCTCGCCCAGCCCAACCATGATTCCGGACTTGGTCGGTATGCCTGCATGCCTATCCTTGAAATGTTGCAACAGGTTGAGTGAATTTTGAAAATCGGCGCCGGGACGCGCTTCCTTGTATAGGCGCGGCACGGTTTCGATGTTGTGGTTCAAGACGTCGGGCGGAGCGCTGCTGAGGATTTCCAGCGCCAGGTCGAGCCGACCACCGAAGTCGGGCGTCAGGATTTCGATGCGCGTGTTGGGTGACTGCGCGCGGATCTGACGGATACATTCGACAAAATGGCTGGCGCCGCCGTCGCGCAAATCATCGCGATCAACCGAGGTAATGACCACGTAATTGAGTTTCATTAACGCAATGGTCTTGGCGAGCCGTTCCGGTTCGTTGGCGTCGAGTGAGTCGGGGCGGCCAGTGCTCACGTTGCAAAACCGACAGCGCCGCGTGCATTTGTCGCCCATAATCATGAAGGTCGCGGTGCCTTTGCTCCAACATTCGCCAATATTGGGGCAGGATGCCTCTGAGCATACGGTCACCAGTGCGTTGGTGCGTACGATGTCCTTGATGTCGCTGTAGCGGCCCGACGATGAGGGGGCCTTGGCGCGGATCCAGCTTGGCTTTGGCAATCTTTCGCCTAGAAGGACTTCGTTCCGCTTGGTCTTCTGCGAGCCTCTTTGCTGGTCCGGCCGATTATGGAGATGATTGGTCTCGGATGGATGCGGCAGTACAGATACAATATTTCTAAAGGTGATGGTTTCGGTGGTCATGTTACTGGTGCCCTCACTAATTTAGTTATCAATCCCAGCGATCGTCGCGCACCTGAATCTCGCTGTTTTCGATGCGTACCGGGAAGGTGCGGGTCGGGTCGTAAGCTGGCGCAGACAATGCCGCGCCGGTGCGGATGCAAAAACGTGCACCGTGCCGCGGGCAAACGATCTGGTCGCCTTCGACGGTGCCGCCCGTGAGCTGTCCACCATCATGGGTGCAGACGTCTTCGATGGCGTAATACTGGCCGGCGAGGTTAAATACAATGATCTGCGTGTCATCCACATCTATAACCCGCCGCTCGCCTGGCCCGACCTCTTCGGTCCGTGCTACCGTGATCCATTCATTCATTCATTGCATTCCTTCATTCATACACCGACCCCGCCACATTGCGTGTTCGGTACGACCTTGTGTCATAAGAGATCCGCTCCCTCGTAACGCCGAATCGGATCGGGCGGCGTGGGCGAACTCAGGTTTGGTGCGCATTAAATTTTCAGCCGCCGATATAAGACATCTCGATTTTCTTCGTCCGCGCAGTCTCTTCTGTGCGAATTTCTGAATACCTGTCTTCGCGCTGATTCCAGATCAAGCCTATGGCAGCGGCAATCTGCTCGTCGCTCTTGCCCGAACGCATGAGCGCGCGCAAATCATGGCCGGACTGCGCGAACAGGCAGGTGTACAGCTTGCCATCGGTCGAGAGCCGGGCGCGGGTGCAGGTGGCACAAAAGGCTTGCGTCACGCTGGAGATGACGCCGATTTCGCCGCTGCCATCCGCATAGGCCCAGCGCTCGGCGACTTCACCGATGTAGTGGGGTTCGGCTTCGATGAGCGGCATCTCGGCGCTGATCATGCGCACAATCTCGGCCGAGGGCACGACATCGTTCATGCGCCAGCCGTTGGAGGCACCCACATCCATGAATTCGATGAAGCGCACGATGTGGCCGCTACCCTTGAAACGCCGCGCCATCGCAACCACATCCTGATCGTTGACACCTTTCTTCACCACCATGTTGATCTTGATGGAGGCAAAACCTGCGGCGTGCGCAGCGTCTATGCCCTTCAATACATCGCTCACCGGAAAATCGACGTCATTCATAGCGCGAAACACCGCTTCATCGAGCGAATCGAGCGAGACGCTGATGCGCTGCAGGCCTGCTGCCTTGAGCGCGCGGGCTTGTTTGGATAGCAGCGAGGCGTTGGTGGTGAGGGTCAGATCCAATAGTTTTCCGTCATGCGTCTTGATGGCGGCCAGCATCTCGATCAAAACCTCGATGTTTTTGCGCAGCAGGGGTTCGCCGCCGGTGAGGCGGAGTTTCTCGACGCCGTGCGCAGCGAACAGGTGCGCCATGCGCGAGATTTCCTGGAAGCTCAACAGCTCGGTTTTAGGCAAGAATTTGTATTCTTTGCCGAACACTGCCTTGGGCATGCAGTAGGTGCAGCGAAAATTGCAACGATCTGTAACCGAAATCCGCAGGTCGCGCAACAGCCGGCCGCGTGTGTCCGCAAGCGTGCCGCCGGGCACGAGTAGAGGTCGACTTTGCTCCGCAGACTGTCTCGAATGAGAGGTCATACGTCTTTACCCTCTCACTCGGGAGTCGCTCGGCGGCGCCCACAAGGCGAGCGCTGGGTTGATCTCGACTGCATGAAACACCCTGGCTTGCGGCCCCACTGCATTACCGGCGAAGCGTCCGAGCCGCGTTGCGCAGCCGAAGAAGCCCGGCGCTGGCAAGCCGCCGCACGCCTTGCTGATGACCCTTGCGACCATGAACTGCTCCAGCGCCTCGGTGACCTGATGAATGGTGTTCAGCGATGCGAGTTCTTCCCATCCGAGTTCATTAGTCATTTTTATGGCTCCTATTTTCGATCATCGTGAACTGAGTTTTCGATACGGCGGGCGTATACGGTCATTTCCTTCGCGGCTTGTTTGTCGCCCTTCGCTTCAGCCACGGCGATGCCTTCGCGGTAGGCGAGCAAGGCCTCGGCGGGCTGGCCCGATTCGACTAGCGCGCGAGCCAGCAGCTTCCATGCGGCGGAGTATGTTGGATCCAGTATCACTGCCTGCTTCAGGTGGTTTGCGGCACTGGCCGGGTCACCGGCCTTAAGGTATTCGTTGCCCAGGGAGAAACGCAGCAACGTACTGTCCTTGCCGGCGGCCAGCATTTTCTCGAAGCTCTGAATGATGGATGTGGTCATGGGTATTCCAGGTTGTGGCTTTTTTGTCGAACCAGATTGATCAGACTGCCCGCCAGAACCATTTCAACCTGGCGCGGCGTCATCGGATGTTCGGTCTCATAGGTCTCGTTCTGGGTCAGATTGATCACCTGCACCCGATTTCCGTTGCGGATGGCATTTCGCACATCCGCGATGGCAAGCACATCACCTTGGGCGATTTTTTCCCAATCCTGCGGATCGACAAAGGTCAGGGGCAGGATGCCGAAGTTGCTCAAATTCTGCTGATGTATCCGCGCAAAACTTTTCGCAAGAACCGCCTTTAGGCCCAAATAGCGGGGTCCCAGGGCTGCGTGCTCGCGGCTCGAACCCTGCCCGTAATTGGCGCCGCCCACGACGAACGAGCCCTGCTGCCGACAGGCCATGGCCCTTGCATAGTAGGTCTCGTCGATCTGACTGAAAGCAAACTTGCTGAGCTCCGGGATATTGCTGCGCCAAGGCAGCGCCTTGGCCCCGGCCGGCATGATGCTGTCCGTGGAAATATCGTCCGCCATTTTCAATAGAACCGGCCCTTCGAGCTGATCGGGCAGCGGCTCCAGAGTCGGCAGCGGTTTGATATTGGGACCCTTCTCCAGCTCATACGACGCACCTTGCGGCGCGGGAGCAACCAGCATCTCGGTATTGAGTCGGTTGTTCTGCGGCTCCTTGAAGCGGGGGTAGGCCATGCCCAGCGTGCGCGGATCGGTGATCACGCCGGTCAGGGCCGAGGCGGCGGCGGTTTCCGGGCTGCACAGATACACCTGATCTTCCTTGCTGCCCGAACGGCCAGGGAAATTTCGCGGAACGGTGCGCAGGCTAATACGCCCGCTGGCTGGCGCCTGTCCCATGCCGATGCAACCGCCGCAACCCGCCTGATGCAAGCGCGCACCGGCGCGGATGAGTTTGCCGAGAACACCCAATTCGATCATGTTCTGCAAAATCTGCCGGGACGTGGGGTTGACGTCGAATGAAACACGATCATGTACCTGTTTGCCCTCCACGATCAGGGCGGCAATGGCAAAATCGCGCAGCCCAGGATTGGCCGATGAGCCGATGTAGGACTGATAAATTTCCCTGCCCGCCACCTCGCGCACCGGCACCACATTGCCCGGACTGCTGGGCAGCGCGATCAGCGGCTCAAGCTCCGACAGATTGATTTCGCTGTACTCGTCGTACTCTGCATTTTTGTCGGCGACGATTTTCCGCCAGGCATCCACGCGCCCCTGACGCTTGAGGAACACTTTGACCACTTCGTCCGATGGGAACACCGTCGCGGTGGCGCCCAATTCGGCGCCCATATTGGCGATCACGTGCCGGTCCATGGCGCTCAGAGTCCTCAAACCGGGACCGTAATACTCGATGATCTTGCCGATTGCGCCGTCCACATCGTGGCGCCGCAGCATTTCCAGGATCACATCCTTGGCGCTCACCCAGTCGGGAAGCTCACCGACCAGCTTGACGCCCCATATTTTCGGCATCTTGACGTAAAAGGGCTCTCCCGCCATCGCCATCGCCACCTCGAGGCCACCCGCCCCTATGGCCAGCATCCCCAACGAGCCGGCTGCACAGGTGTGGCTGTCCGAACCCAACAAGGTTTTCCCCGGCACACCGAAGCGCTCCATATGCACGGGATGGCTCACGCCGTTACCGGGCCGGCTGTACCAAAGACCGAACTTCTGGCAGGCGCTGCGCAGAAACAGATGGTCGTCTGGATTCTTGAAGTCTTCCTGGAACAGGTTATGGTCCACATACTGAGCGGAAAGCTCGGTGCGCACGCGCGAAATTCCCAAGGCTTCAAATTCCAGCATGACCAGCGTGCCGGTCGCATCCTGGGTCAGTGTTTGATCGATTTTCAAACCGATTTCTTCGCCGGGCGTCATGTTGCCTTCGACCAAGTGGCTTTCAATCAGCTTCTGCGTTACGTTTTTGCTCATGGCTGGCGCTCCTGTCGGTTGCATCCATAAACGGCTGTAGATTTCTGCGAATCCAAGCTGGACAGCACGAGGCTTCGATGTTCGCCGGCGCAAACCAGGGTTGGCCCCGCGGCGGCGACGACCGTTTAGAACGTGCGAATATCCAGAAATTCTCCGCTATGTTCGTGACGCTTTCCTGCGTCGTCGTACCAACAAAGACGATTGCCGTCCTCGTCCTTGGCGAGCTTATGCGCTCCGTCGCAGAACGGCTGATTCAGGGATAAGCCGCATTGGCATAGATATTTTTCTTCGCCGCCAATAACTAGCTTGTAAGGGCTACTGTGAGTGCGTTTTACCATGCGTGGCATCATGATCTCCGGTGGTATGTCTGCGTGTTGCTTTGTTGCTCATCGTATTGCTTGCGATATGGGCGCTTCTATAAAGCCCCGCTATCAAGTGGGTGTCCGAGTCTTCAGACGGTCGACGGCATGCACCGGGCCCTT
Organism: Pseudomonas sp. MH9.2; assembly: GCF_034353875.1. Classification (NCBI taxonomy): domain Bacteria; kingdom Pseudomonadati; phylum Pseudomonadota; class Gammaproteobacteria; order Pseudomonadales; family Pseudomonadaceae; genus Pseudomonas; species Pseudomonas sp. MH9.2. The sequence goes on along the minus strand of NZ_CP133784.1, from coordinate 5,324,071 downwards.
GTCACCGTTTATCAGATCGGCGATGGCGCCATACACCAATCGCTGGCTCTGGAGCATGTTCTTGCCGGCGAACACTGCCGAGATCACCTCGATGTTGTAGTGACCGCTGCCGCCGCTCACTTCGGCCTGTGAATCGGGGATCTGGCGCTCGATGGCTTCGCGTAGCGCGTTGATGACGCTACCTTGGAACTCAGTGGGATGGGATGACATGCGGGTCTCCTTTATATAGATGATCTGTTCACGATCGAGCATTGACGCAAGTTTGGCTGCGCGCAGTTGTTTCACCCTTGGTCCTTGACCTGCACACCGATGAGCTGTTGGAGTTCTCCGGATGCATGCATCGCGTGGACGATGTCGCAGCCGCCGACGAACTGCCCATCGATGTAGAGTTGTGGAATTGTCGGCCACTCGGAGAACCGCTTGATTCCATCGCGGATCTCGGCAGAACTCAGTACATCTACCGTTTCGTAGCTTGGCTGCAGCTCGTCGAGGATCTTCACGACCTGGGCGGAGAATCCGCACTGCGGCATGTGGCGAGTTCCCTTCATGAACAGGACGACTCGGTTTTGCGCCACGAGGTGGGTGATCTTCTGGCGCAGAGGTTCGTTTAGGGACATGGTTGCTCCTTACTGGTTGGTTGTGGTTCTGTCCGGATTGTCGGAACAGTGCGTGGAATGATCATCGTTCTTCCTGGAAGTTGTAGGCAGGCAATGTGCTGAGTCGGCTGTCTTCAACCGGAGCGCCCACGGTGAAGTGGTAGAAACTCTGCCACTCGCATGAACCGATCCCGAAGGCCGCGTGGACCGGATCGTCGAAGTAGCAGCCGATCCCGGTGGCGCGAATGCCCGCCTCTTCGGCCTCCAGGTAAAGCAGCTGGCCCACCATGCCGGCCTCCCAGAACAGGTTGCGGTAGAAGGCTGCGCCGTACGTGGCCAGGCTGTCCCTGTAGTCGGCAATCATGGCCAGGCTGAAGGCACCATCGCCGGCGATATCCTGGCCGCAGGAGACGGTGCTCGACAGCGCTCGACAGTCCCCCTCCTGGAGGAGGTACAAGGGGAGCCCGGGCGGGCAGTCGGGTACGCGCTGCCAAGAAAATTCTGAACCCATCACTGCCTTGAGAATATCGACCTTGTCCGGGTCCCGGGCGAGCGCGTAGAGGCCAGGCACCAAGCCGTCGACGCTGTGGACGAAGAGCCCGAGGTGGATGCGTGGTCGCCAGGGGATCGCGTCCCAAGGCATCGATCGCCGCTCATGTGTCGGAATCAATCGAGCGAGCATGCGGAAGAAGGCTGCCAGAGAAATCGCCGTCGAGCCATCCATCGCTACCGCGCTGCGGCGGCCAAGAATGGCCTGCTCTGCGCTGAGTAGGCCCTGACGGACAGGTGTCCTGAAAAGTGCATCCTCCGAAGGGAAGCCGGAGAAGTCTTCCTGGATAGGCGCGCTTTCACAGTGGCGCGTCGCCCGCGCAACCTCGTCGATCACGGGCCACTCGGCGCTGTGTTCGGGGCTCAGCGTGTTGGCCAAGCCCTGCCAATGCACGTCACCCCCGTGCGCTGTCAGCGGCTTCGAGTCGGTCGCAAGCGGCGTCGAAACATCCGGTGTAATCAACACCAGCAGCTCAGCTTCCTCCCGCTCCGCCGCCGCAAAATCCGCATCTCGGTCAAGCCCCAGCAGGCTGGCGAGGGTGCTGTTGCTCACGCCATCCAGAAGCACCAATTTCCAGCCGAGCGCCGCTGCCGCGATACTCAGGCAGGCCAGCGCGTGCCCAACATCGTGCTGGCAGTAGCGGAACGCGCGCTCGCCGTACTTCCAGGCTTCGCGCCAATGCACCGAAGACAGACCCACGAGAAAGGAGCCATCAGGGAAAGGCGCAACCAGCTCGGCCCAGCGCTTCGCGGGTAGCACCGCGCGCCGTTCAAGCGCGTGTTCCCTCGGTGCATAGTGGTACACGGCGGCCGTCTCGCCGAGCCGATCAAGCGCAGGCAGTACCGCATAGCCCTCGGTCGGATGCAGATTGCCGCTCGACGGATTTGCGCGCAACGGCCACTGGGTCTCGCCGACTTGCTTCCATGCGGTCAGCGAAAGTGCGTAGCGAAAAAACAGTGACACCGATTCCAGCGACAGTGACGCCGGCGGCACGGTCGGGCTCGCATAGAGCTGCCAATAAGGCAGTGGGCGGCCCGCTTTGGGCAGTGGGAGGCGAACCAGGTGCGCCCCCCCGTAGCGCCGAAACGGATCTGGCTGCGTCGCCCAGTCCATATAGCCCTGCGCCGCAGCGTGGCGGTGGAAATGGTGCTTGGTGCGCTCGTGGTAGGCGACGACCCCCTCTTCGGGAGAGGCCGCTCCCGCAAGAAGGCTCGCTCGCTCCAGCGCAGCTGGCTCCCCCGATAAGGGTGAAAGACGATGCGGCGTGAGGGTAATTTTCGTCATACGGTGAAGTACTCAAACAGTGCCTTTGCGCTCGTCACCGGCAGGTCACAGCTGCGGATTCGGTACACGTAGGCAGCGGGCTGGCCGCCGACCGGGTACCGGCCCTGACCGATCAGTTTTCGAAAAATCATGACGAGCAGCTCATATACGACAACCCCGCGACCTCAAAGAACTCAGACGGCTTGGGCCTATAGTATTTCTCCTCCACCTCCTTCGACTGCTCGGCGTAGGGCTGCGTCATGACTTCCAGCAGCTCTCGAACTAGAGAGTAGTTCCCCGCAGTCGCTTGGCTGTACGCAGGCACAACGAACCACTCTCGCAAACTGTATTTTGGGTTGACGAGTTTCATCTGCCTAGAGAGCTCCTCACGGGAAGGGGGCTGCGCAGCATTCGCATCGGTCGTGCTGGCGCTGACTATGAGAGATTTCCATTTTGCGAGCCACTCTGACCAGCGCTTGTCCATCCCTTCGGAGTCTTCGTAGAAGCTTTTTTTGAGTGGGCCAATTTCGTCGGGTACCATCGAGAGCTCGCGGAAGAAGAGGGTGTAATCGACAGGAGTTTGCACCATGAGCGTTTCGAGTTCACTGAACAACGCCGCGTGAAAAGTGCCGAGTCCAAGTTTGGCAGCCCACATCTTCTCCATTTGCGCTTGCATCACTGTCGCAAAGCCACTTCGAATCTCGTCGAGCTGTCGCAGATAGTCCTGATGCGACGTCAGTGATGTCAGCAAGGGCCGCAACGCCGTACAAAACATGTGGAAGTTGCGTTCCGCTGCCACGGTTTGGTTCAGGAACGCGAAGTGATGTCCGCCACCCGTCCATGGCTGGTAGTGCGGGTTGAACACATCGCAGAATCCGAATGGACCGTAGTCGAGTGTGAAGCCACCGGCCGCGCAGTTGTCGCTGTTGAAGTTGCCCTGGCAGTAGCCGACGCGGATCCAGTTCGCCACAAGCGACGTCAGGCGGCTGCGGAACTCGCGCGCGAGCAACACCCCTTTTTCGGCAGTGCTTAGTTTCTTGTCGATGACGTCAGCGTACTCACGATCGATCAAGTGCAACACAATCTGCTCGAGCTCCTCCATCGCTTTCGGGTGTTCCTTCTTGCGCGCACGGCGACCGAAGAGCTCGAGTTGACCGACCCGAATGAACGACGGTGCGACGCGCGTCGAAATGGCGACTGCCTCCGATATAAGCATGTCGGGATCCTGCGAGCTCGAGCCCTGCGAATACCACGGCCGCTTGACCTTCTCCGTTTTTGAAACATACAAACTCAGAGACCGTGACGTTGGCACACCGAGCGCATGCATGTGCTCTTGCGCTAAGAACTCCCGGACACTTGAGCGCAGGACGGCGCGACCGTCCGCGCCGCGGCAGTATGGCGTCCGGCCGCCACCTTTTAGCTGCATTTCCCAGCGGCGACTGTTGATGACGGCCTCAAGCACGGAAACTGCGCGACCGTCGCCGTATCCGTTGCCGGTTTGGAACGGGCACTGTTGGGTGTATTCGGTACCGAAGATGGACAATGCGTACCCACACGCCCAACCCACCTTGCGCATCGGCTTCGGAACGTGCGAGATGTCGCCGGAGAACATGCGGACGAAGTCGGCCGACTGAGCCATGCTGTCGGCGAAGCCAAGTTCGCGGAAAAAGTTTTTGCTGTGAGCGACGTACTCGGGGTCTTTGATTGGCGTGGGATTGATGGGGACATAGTGGCCCGTAAAAACTTGTCGCGGCGCGTGGTCGGCTCCGTCTGCTTTCGCGTCAGGATCGCAGTTGAGCGTGTCCATAAGCGAGTAATTTGCCAACTTTGCAAGATCGTCGAGCGTCGCGATGGTTGGGGAGGTTTCTTGGGACAGTCGATTTGTCATAGGTCTACTCATGGCTCGGGTAGAAAGGCTGCTTACCTGCGGCGTGATCCGTGACATCGACGATTTCCACGATTTCTGGAGCGACTCTTTTCACCATCACTTCCAAGCCCTGCCGCAGGGTGACTTGAGAAGACCCGCAGCCCTGGCAGCCGCCGCTCATGCTGATGAAAAGCTTGCCTTGGCGGACGTCCACGAGTGAAATCTTCCCACCGTGGTTCGCGATGGAACGATTGACTTGCCTGTCCAGCAGTTGCTGAACGACCACGCCAAGCTCGACGTCGGACCTTCCTTGAGTGCTGGCATAGGCAGCCATCTCCAGGATCACCGGCACGCCGCTGAGCAGCTGCGTCCGGATCGCCGTGCCGATGGCCGCTTTCAGTCCAGACCAAGAGGCGTTAGGTTCCTTGCCGATGGTCACCACGTTTCCGGCAATGAGCACGTTGGCCACACCCGAAAGCCCGAACAGTCGTTCGCCGAGCGGCGACCCGGCAGCCCGCTCCCTGTTGCCGAAGAAGAAGGGGCCGCCGGGATGCAAGCTGCGGCTCACGGTGAACTTGCAGCTGTCGGGGTCGGCGAGCGAAGTCTCCGCGCGGATGCTGACCGGCTGTTCCGCCAGCGTCGGATTTGCAGACGCCCTATCCACAGTCAGGGCTTCAGACATTTTCGACGTTCCTCGCCGCAGCGCGCTCGCCCGAGGCGCGCAGGTCGTTAAACGAATGGATGCCGCTGTTGTGGCCATCGCTCCAATGGAAGCCGAGCGCGTAGTTGCCCACGCTCACGATCTGGAGCGGGCTCACATCAGCGCGCACCGTCTTGGGAACGAGCAGCTTGCGTCCGCTCATCTCCTCGACGCAGAGGGCGCAATGACACGCTAGGCGCAGGTCGCGCACGTCGAAGTCGTCGCGATGACCGTCCTCCCAGAGGATCGACAAGGTACGCGGATCGCGGCGCAGGAGGCCGATGGGCGTGTTGCGCGCTCCCGCAGGCCGCACCGCGTCTTCCAGCCAGGCCGGCGCCCCCTCGTTGCTGTCCCACTTCCAGACAAAGGGCTTGAGCGTCGCGACCGCCGCCTGGAGCTTCTCAACCAGCGCTGCGGCGATGGCGGCGTACACCAAAGAGCTGACCGACTTCGGTTGGTCCGCCACGATGGGTCTGCCCTCATCACCGCAGGTGACGACATCGGCATCCAGCGGTAAGGCGCCCAGGAACGGGACGCCAAGCTCCTGGCTCATCTGCTCGCCGCCGCCCTGACGGAAGATATCCGTGTTCTCACCGCAGTGGGAGCAGGTGAAGGTGCGCATGTTCTCGACGATCCCGAGAATCGGCACCTGTACTTTCTCAAACATGCGCAAGCCGCGTCGGGCGATCTTGAGACTCACGGCCTGGGGTGTGGTCACGATCACCACGCCCGACAGCGGCATGCTCTGCGCCAGCGTCAACTGGGTATCGCCGGTGCCGGGTGGGAGGTCGAGGATCAGATAGTCCAACGGCCCCCATTGCACGCCGCCGACGAACATATTCAGGTATTTGCCCACCATCGGCCCGCGCAGGACGGCCGGGTTATCGTCGCCGGTGAGCATGCCCATCGACACCACCTTCAGGCCGTGCCGCTGCGCCGGGATCATCCTGTTGTCCGGGGTCATCGCTGGAGGCTCACCCGTCGCAATGCCCAGCATCCCGGGGATGCTGGGGCCAAGGATGTCGGCGTCTACTATTCCGACGCGCAACCCTAGCTGCTGCAGCGCGAGCGCCAGATTGACGCTCACCGTGGATTTCCCGACGCCACCCTTGCCGCTGCCGACAGCGATGATATGACGGATTCCGGGCAACTTCTCGGGCCCGACGGCCGCGTGGGATGAGGCGCCTGGCGCGGGCTGTTGGCTGTAGGATTGTTCAGTGCTCTGCATGGCGAAGCCCCTTGTATTAAATTGCGCTGAATCCGTCGTCCCGCCGCTTAGGACTCGTTAGGGATTGCGCATGCAATCCCTCTAAAATTGGTCGTGATTCAATAGATCGGTATCGCGCTGTCAACTTGCTGCGACCACGCATGGACGCCACCTGTCAGGTTTCTAATATCTGTAAAACCATTCCGTTCTAAAAATAACGCAACCTGCATGCTGCGAACGCCATGGTGGCAGATGCAGACTATCGGCTGCTGCGTGTCCAGTTCGGACAGCCTGGCGGGAATGGTATTCATTGGCATCGCCAATGATCCGTCAATATGACCGGCTTGAAATTCCCACTCCTCACGTACGTCGAGTAACACGGGCTTCAAACGCAGGTCAGTCGTAAGCCAATCGGCCAGTTCAACGGGTGTCAAATTTTTCATCTTCATCTTCATCTCATCTCTAAACAGGCAAGACTTCGATCTCCGGTTCAATCGTTCGAAGCAGATTTTCGATGCCTTTGAGCGTGCCGGATATCGAGCTTGGACAGGTGCCGCAAGCGCCCTGGTAGTGCACGCTGAGTTGGTTGCCGGCCAAGCCAACCACATGCAGATCGCCACCATCGCTTTTCAGATAGGGGCGTATCTGGGAATCCAGCAGCACGTTGATATGCTCAAGGCGCTGCTGATCTTCGGCGCAGAGATCAAGGGTTGCCGTGCGCGCCGCGAAAACTGTGGCGGCCGATTGCGCCGCCGCTGCCGGTGCGGCGCGCAGTGGCACGGCAATCAGGCGCACCAGCTCCGGCCAGTCGGCAGCGCCATCCTGCGTGACCGTGAGCCAGCGATCCACGTAAAACACATTGCTTACGTGCTCAATGTCGAACAGCGTGGAGGCGAGCACATCGTCCCTGGCTTGCTCTGCGTTCTCGTAAGAATGCGAAATGCCCCAGGTCAGCGGCTCATGGAGCGTGAACTTCACCGCATTCGGGTTGGGCGTATCTTCGATTTCAGCAATTTTTGGCATGGTAATTTTCTCAAACTTATTCCACTGCTGCTTGCAGCAATTTTTGCAGTTCACCCTGCTCGAACATCTCGCGCATGATGTCCGAACCACCGACAAATTCGCCCTTGATATAAAGCTGCGGAATGGTCGGCCAGTTCGCGTAGGATTTTATGCCATTGCGGATTTCCGGGTCGGCCAGCACGTCCACAGTGAAGAGATCCGGCCCGCCACAAGCCTTGAGCATCTTGATCGCCGCACCAGAAAAGCCGCACTGTGGGAACTGCGGCGTGCCCTTCATGTACAGCACAACCGGGTTCGTCGTTACTTGTTGGTTAATTCTTTTCTGAACATCCATCATGATTATTCTCCAAAGTGATTTAGTTGCCGTCTTTGACCCAGGCTTCAGGCGTGAAGGTTCGTATCGATAGCGCGTGAATCTCTGAACGCATGCGCTCGCCCAGTGCCCGATACACCAGTTGATGCTGCTGCACCATGTTCTTGCCGGTGAATTGCGGGCTGACGATCACCGCTTCAAAGTGCTGTCCGTCATCACCGCGCACTTCGATGTGATCGCTTGGCAGGCCATCCAGGATGTAGCCTCGTAAGTCAGTTGCTGTCAGCATCGCTTTCTCTCAATACAAAGTTGGATTGGCCCAGATAAGGAATGCAGGAACGGAGCAAACCTGAAACATCTCTGCGTTCTTTGAAGAAAAATATTTTCATCTTCAGGCATCACCGATAGTCATGTGCATCGGATCATGCTCGGCCTCGGTCGATATGTTATCAACGGCGCTGAATGCGGCGCGCAGTGTGTGCCACGGCAAAATTGCGCATTTGAAGCGCACCGGCAGGTCGCGTATGCCGGCAAAAACCATCAGCCGTCCGAGGTGGTGATCGCCGTTCAGATCGAGCTTGCCGGTCGCCATATCGATAAATTCCTGAATCAGCAGTTCCGCCTCAACCCGGGTCTTACCTTTGATGGCCACCGTCATCATCGACGCCGACGCCTTGCAGATGGCGCATGCCTCACCCTGAAATGCGATGTCGTCGACGCACTCGCCACCGAGTTGCAGCGCCAAGTCGATATGGTCGCCACACAGCGGGTTGTGGCCCGCGGCGTGGTGGTTCGCGTGCGCGAGCGCGCCGTAATTGCGCGGCTTCTTGTTGTGGTCGAGGATGACCTCTTGATACAAAGTTCTGGGATCGGCCATTATGAAAACACCTTCTGTACGGTGCGGATGCCAGCGATCAGCGCATCAACTTCTGCCAGGGTGTTGTAAAACGCAAACGAAGCGCGTGACGTTGCAGGCACCTTGAAGCGCTGCATCACCGGCTGCGCGCAATGATGTCCGGTACGCACTGCGACGCCCTCCTGGTTGAGCAGGGTCCCCAGGTCATGCGGGTGCACATCGTCGACGATGAACGATATGACCGAGGCCTTGTCGCGGGCGGTGCCGATAATGCGCACGCCTGGCAGTCGAACCATCTGCTCGCTGGCGTAGTCGAGCAAGGTCATCTCGTGCTCGCGTATGGCGCCCATGCCGATGGCAGACAGATAATCAATGGCGGCACCCAGTCCGATCGCAGCCGCAATCGGCGGTGTACCGGCCTCGAATTTATGCGGAATCGTGTTGTAGGTGGTCTTTTCAAAGGTGACCGACAAAATCATGTCGCCGCCGCCCTTGAAGGGCTGCATCCGCTCTAATAACGCAGCCTTGCCGTAGAGAACGCCGATGCCGGTCGGGCCGCACAGCTTGTGACCCGAAAACGCGTAAAAGTCGCAGTCCAGATCCTGCACATCAACCTGCATGTGCGGTGCGGCCTGCGCCCCATCGACCAGCACCGGCACCGGCACGCCGCGAGCATGGGCCAAGGCGATCATCTGCTTGATCGGGTTGATCGTGCCCAGTGCGTTCGAGACGTGCATCACGCCAACAAATTTGGTGCGCTCGTTAAATAGCTTTTCGTATTCGTCTATGAGTAGCTCGCCAGCGTCGTTAATCGGTACCACACGAATCGTCGCGCCTTTTTCCTCCGCCAGCATCTGCCACGGGACAATGTTTGAATGGTGCTCGAGCGTGGTCAGGATAATTTCGTCGCCGGGCCCAATGAACTTGCGGCCGTAGCCGTGCATCACCAGATTGATGGCTTCGGTGGTGCCGCTGGTGAAGATCACTTCGCGTTCTTCACGCGCATGGATGAAATGCTGCAACTTGCGCCGTGCTTCCTCGTATTCGTTGGTCGCGATCTCTGACAGGGTATGCACTGCACGATTGATATTGGCGTGCTGCGTGGTCTGATAACGCACCATGCGATCAATCACCTGCTGCGGCATCTGGCTCGACGCCGCGTTGTCGAGGTAGACCAGCGGCTTGCCGTTGACCTGCAGCTTGAGGATCGGAAAATCGGCACGAATCCGCTCTACGTCGAGGCATGGCGCCGTTGGTACTTTGCGTGCAGTCTGAAGGGCGTTCATGGCATGCTTCCAGTTTGTTCGAGCACCGCCTGCTCGAGTTGCCGCTTGAGTGATGCGATAGGGATGCGGTCGATGATCTCGGCGCCAAACGCATAGGTCAGCAGGTTACGGGCAGCGACCTCGGTCAGCCCGCGGCTTTGCAGATAAAACACCTCCTCGCTGTCGAGCTGGCCAACGGTCGCACCATGCGTGCACTTGACGTCAGAAGCAAAAATCTCCAGCTGCGGCTTGGTATCGATGTGCGCCTTCGCGGTCAACAGTAGATTGCGATTTGACTGCTGGGCGTCGGTACGCTGCGCGCCTTCGCGCACCATAACCTTGCCGTTGAAGACCGCATGGGCACTGCCGCCGATGATGCATTTGTGCAGTTGGCGGCTGCTGCCGTGGGCATGGGCATGGTCCATGCAGCTATGGGTGTCGGCCAGTTGCCTGCCGGAGATCAGCGTCAATCCGTCAAGCGCACAGGTGGCGCCCTCTGCCGTTTGCAGCACGTTCAGGTTGTAGCGTGAAATGCGCGCGCCCAGCGCGACGCTCACCGACTGGTAATTGCTGGCGCGCCCGAGCGACACCGAACAGTTTGCAATATGAAACGCTTGACTGCCTTCGCGCTGAACCCGGATGTGCGTCACATGCGCATTGTCTTTCAGTACGACTTCGGTGACAGCATTGGTGAAGTGGGCATCTTCTTGCCAACGCGGCTGGTACAACACAACGTAATCCTCGATCACTGTTACGGCGCTGCCCGCCTCGGCAAGCACCAGGCAACGCGGCGTGCTCACAACATCTTTTTGGGTCGCAATAAACAGCAAATGGACTGGGGCTGCCACCGATACGTCACGCGGGACGATGACCACTGCGGCATCGTGCAGAAATGCGGTATTTTGCGCGGCGAATGCATCCTTGCTAAATGGTGCATGCTGGCCGAGATGCGGCTTGATTACCGCCGCGTGCGTTGCCATCGCTGCCGTCAGGTTGGACACCACCACGCTGCTGTCGGTACTCGCACTGGACAACTGCGGCGCATAGATACCATCAACAAACACCAGTCGGGTGTTCGCTTCTTCAATAAAAAAGTGAGCAACATCTGCCGCCTCCAGACAAGTGGCACTGAGCGCTGACGCAAACGAGGTCTTGCTGAGTAGAGAAATATCGGTAAAGCGCCACTCCTCGTCTCGCGTGGTTGGAAGTTTCAACACGCCCACGCGCTCGACCGCCTCCGCACGCAGCGCCTTGAGCCACGCCGAGGGACTCGCCGCCTGCTGCGGCTGTCCTGCCAAAAGGCTTTCCAGATAAGGCCCGGCAATCGCCGGAGTCGGTGTGGTGGCTGCACTCATGCGGGCACACTCGCTTCAGCCTTGTGCTCGGCGCTAACCCACTCGTAGCCGCGCGTCTCAAGCTCCAGTGCCAGCGCCTTGCCGCCGGTCTTGATGATGCGTCCGCCTTCCATCACGTGCACGTAGTCGGGCACGATATAGTTCAGCAGACGCTGATAGTGCGTCACCATCACAATCGCATTGTCCTTGGTGGAAAGCTGGTTGACGCCTTGGGCGACAATTCTGAGAGCGTCGATGTCCAGGCCGGAATCGGTCTCATCTAGGACCGCCACGCGCGGCTCTAACAACGCCATCTGCAGTATTTCGTTGCGCTTCTTTTCGCCACCGGAGAAACCTGCGTTGACGCTGCGGTCAAGGAAATCGGGACTCATTTCCAGCAGCTTCATCTTTTCGCGCACGAAGTCGTCAAACTCAAGCGGGTCGAGCTCGTCCTTGCCGCGCTGTTTGTGGATTGTGTTGTAAGTCAGGCGCAGAAACTGGCCGTTACCGACGCCGGGCACCTCGATCGGGTACTGAAAGGCCAGAAAAAATCCGGCTTGCGCGCGCTCTTCGGGTTTCAGCTCAAACAGGTTCTTGCCTTCGAACAGCACGGTGCCGCCCGTCACTTCATAGGCAGGGTGGCCCGCGAGTACCTTGGCGAAGGTGCTCTTGCCGGAACCGTTTTGGCCCATGATGGCGTGGATCTCGCCGCTCTTCACCGTGAAGTCAAGATCCTTCAGAATTTCGATGCCATTCACGGTTGCGCATAGTCCACGCACTTCGAGCAAAATCTTGCTGTCTGGGTAAATCATCCGACACTTCCTTCAAGTTTGAAACTGAGGAGATTGGTCGCCTCGACCGCAAACTCCAGTGGTAATTGTTGAAATACGTCTTTACAGAAGCCATTGATGATCATCGAGACCGCTCCCTCGGCATCGACACCGCGCTGGGCAAAGTAAAACATCTGGTCTTCACCGATCTTCGAGGTTGACGCCTCGTGCTCAACCTGGGCGCTGTTGTTAAGCACCTGGATATAGGGGAAGGTGTTGGCGCCGCATTCCTCGCCAATCAGCATCGAGTCGCATTGCGAATAATTGCGTGCACCGGTCGCACTGGCCGCAACCTTGACCAGCCCACGGTAGCTGTTGTTCGACTTGCCTGCGGAAATGCCTTTGCTGACAATCGTGCTGCGCGTATTTTTGCCAATGTGGATCATCTTGGTGCCGGTGTCGGCTTGCTGATAGTTATTGGTCACCGCGACCGAATAGAACTCACCAATCGAGTTGTCGCCCAGCAAAACCACCGAGGGATACTTCCAGGTAATCGCCGCACCGGTCTCGACCTGGGTCCACGAAATACGCGAGTTGACACCTTTCGCAAGGCCTCGTTTGGTCACGAAGTTGTAAATGCCACCGACGCCGTTTTCGTCACCCGCATACCAGTTCTGCACCGTTGAATACTTGATGTCGGCGTCGTCGAGGGCGACCAGTTCGACCACCGCCGCATGGAGCTGATTGGTGCTGAACGCTGGGGCAGTACAACCCTCCAGGTAGGACACGGATGCCCCCTCCTCGGCAATGATCAGCGTGCGCTCGAATTGCCCTGACTCCTCGGTGTTGATGCGGAAGTAGGTCGACAAATCCATAGGGCACTTGACGCCCTTGGGAATAAAACAAAACGAGCCATCGGTGAATACCGCCGAGTTGAGCGCGGCGTAAAAGTTATCGCCGCTGGGAACCACGCTACCGAGATACTTCTTGACCAGCTCGGGATGCTCCAGCACCGCTTCCGACATCGAGCAAAAAATGACGCCGACCTCGGCCAGCTTGTGTTTGTAGGTGGTGGCTACCGAGACACTGTCAAAAATCACATCGACCGCAACGCCCGCCAGCGCCATGCGCTCATGCAGGGGCACGCCAAGCTTCTCGAAGGTACGCAGCAACTCGGGATCGACCTCGTCCAAACTGTTTAACTTCGCTTTGATCTTGGGCGCGGCGTAATAGCTAATCGCCTGGTAATCGATCTTCGGATAGTGACAATTTTGCCACTCAGGCTCAGTCATCTTGAGCCATGCCTGGTACGACTTGAGGCGAAATTCGAGCAGCCACTCGGGCTCATTTTTCTTGCTCGAAATCAGGCGAATCATGTTTTCATTCAGGCCCTTCGGCGCGACATCCGACTCGATTTCGGTGACGAAACCATGCTTGTAGGGTTGATTGACCAGGTTTTGCAATACCGCACTCATGTTTACCTCGATAGTATTAACTCTCACCCATGCGGCATTCCTGCCCGCCCCCAGCGGTCACTTTGCGACTACTGGGGCGAAGTGTTGGTTAAATACCTTTCAGATTGAAGCTCTCACCACAGCCGCACTCACTCGCGGCGTTGGGATTATTGAACTTGAAACTCTCATTGAATCCTTCCTTGACGAAATCAACGTCTGAGCCGTCAAGAAATGGCAGGCTGACAGCATCCACCACCAGCATCGCGTCATGCGACTCGAACACATGGTCTCCAGCCCGAACTTCGTCGGCGTAGTCGAATGTGTATGCAAGGCCGGAACAGCCGACTTTTTTCACACCCAAGCGCAGACCCAAGCCCTTGCCGTTCTTCGCCAGTTGCGCCTGGATTTGTTTCGCTGCTTTTTCCGTCAAAGTGATTGCCATTGGTTCCTCCTACTTATTGCGGCGCGGCGGAGCGTGCGACACCACCGCGCGCGGATCCTAGCGGGTGATGGCGTCATCAACGCACTCGCCGATTGCCCAGCGGGGCTATAAGATACTTTGCAAAGTAGATTGTATCTTAAGTCTTTTCGAAAGTAATTACTTTACAATCTAAAATAATCCCTAGACCAAAGCCCATAAATTGTCAATAATGTGTTTTCAAAATGAGTGAAAAGAGAAGCGACTATGCAAGCTGCCAGCGTGAGCGCGTCAGAGCCCGGTTCCGGTCGCGATCGCATCCTATTCCTGCTCAAGAGGGACGGGGCTCAGTCGACCGCTGCACTAGCGCAACAGTTGGCCGTCACGGCTATGGCCGTGCGCCAGCACCTTTCCGTCCTGAACGCAGAGGGTTTGGTCGAGTTCAGCGACGAGCAGCGCAAACTGGGACGACCTGCACGTATTTGGCAGCTGACAGCCGAGGCCCATGGGCGATTCCCGGATCGCCACGCCCAGCTCGCGGTTGGCATGCTGCAGGTGGTTCAGAGCGTCTTCGGCGAAGAAGGCCTGGAACAACTCACCGACGAATGGACGCGCCAACAGGTGGTCGCCTATCGCGCACAGATGCCCAGCCCGGATCTGCCACTAGCCCAGCGCGTCGCCGCACTGGTCAGGATCCGCCGTGAGGAAGGCTTTATGGCCGAGTGCAGCCCGGCCCGGAATGGGGCGATCGAACTCGTCGAGAATCACTGTGCGATCGCCAAAGCAGCGCACCTTTGCGCCAAGCTCTGCGGCGGCGAACTGACGCTGTTCCGTGCGGTTCTCGGCGTAGGTGTCACGGTTGAGCGCGTCGAGCACTTCCTCGCTGGCGATCGCCGCTGCACTTACCGCATCCTGGCGGAGTCTGGCGTGCCCTTGCCGAGCTCCGGCCAGTAGTTGTAGTGACTCGCGTTTGAAAACCCACTGACTTGCAATCGCCAGCCTCTTGGGGTTGACGGGTCAATACATATCAGCTGCCAATGGATTCGCGATAATAGCGGCCAATTGGCGGCCTTTTGCAAGGTATTTGTCGCCTCAGCCGTGTTTTTTATGCCGCCATTTTCAGTGCCGGTTGCTCCCTCTCTGGGTTGAGCGTGACGGCCCCGATGGGCTGCCAATTTCGCGTGGCGCCCGACCAGCGATGCGGGTGTTGATTGCGGGCTTGCTGGTACAGCGCATGACGCTTGGCCAGTACCTCTTGATCCTCACCGCGATGACGCTGCGCAGGGGTTACGAAGCGGATCCGGCTGTGGCGGTGTTCGTGATTGTACCAGCGGATAAAATCGCGCACCCAGCAGCGAGCAGCGTCCAAATCTGCAAAGCCGTCCTTGGGCCATTGCGGGCAGTATTTCAGGGTTCTAAACAGCGATTCTGAATACGGATTGTCGTTGCTTACCCGTGGCCGTCCGCGCGACGGGGTGATGCCTAAATCGTACAATTTGCTCAACAACGTCGACGATTTCATCGGCGCGCCGTTGTCCGAGTGAAGCACCAAAGGCTTCCCGACGCAGCGTTCGTTCAGCACGGTGCGCTCCATCAGGGCGGACGCGTGCGCGCCACTTTCTTCTTCGTAAACCTCCCAGCCCACGCCCTTGCGGCTGTAAATATCCTCGACCAAATACAGGTAGTAGTACTTGCCGCACACCGGCGATGGTAGGTAGGTGATGTCCCACGACCAGACCTGATTGGCCGTCGTTGCGCGGTGCGTGGTCGGTGCGGCGTGCTTCTGTGACGCATGGCTGCGGCCGCGTTTGTGCTGCTGACCGGCCGCTTTCAGGACGCGGTAAAAGGTCGCCTCCGAGGCCAGGTAACGGCCCTGATCGGCCAGCCTAGGCACGATCTGGCTGGGTGGCAAGCTGGCGAATGGCGCGCTGTTGCAGACCGCCAAGATCGCGCCGCGCCTTGCTCACTCAGGGCGTTCGGCGGCTGTGTCCGTAGCGTGGTGGTGCGCACATCGGCCTGCATAACAGGTGTCAGCGCCCAGCGTTGCAGGCTGCGCAGCGACAGCCCGATCTCTTCGCTGGCAATCGCCTTGTGCGCACCAGAAGCGACGGCATGGTTAAAGCGTTCAACGAGTTGTTGCCGTTCTGGCAGCGAGGTCAAACGTCCTCGCTGTCGCTTCCCCAGAAGGTATTCATCTTTTTTCGCAGCACCAAGATCGCGGCGGTTTCTGCCAGTGCCTTATCTTTACGACGCAGTTCGCGCTCCAGCTCGGCGATGCGTTTCTTGTCGGCACGCGCCTGATCACGCTCAGCCTTGAGCTGTGCTTTGGCGGACATCTGGCCGGTGATGCAGGCTTGGCGCCAGGCGCTGATTTACTCGGGGTACAAACCCTTGCTGCGACAGTATTCGCTGAGCTCAATCTCGCTCAACGTAGCGGCATGCAATACCGCCGCAAACTTGGCTTCGGCTGGCCAGTCATCGGCGTTGTTTTTATCTCCGGGCACCACTGCGCTTCCAGCTTTGAGTTTGGCGCGCCAAGCATATAGGGTGGCTGGCGTGATGCCTTCTTGACGAGACAACTCGGCCACAGACATGTTTTGCGGCGGCAGTAATTTGTTGATAAGGGCAGCTTTACGCTCAGGTGAATAACTCGACATTGCAGCTCTCTTTGACGCCCCCGATCTATCGTTTTGATAAATCAGCTCAGGCGACAACTAGCCTGACACCGGGGGTTGGCAGCAACTTCGACGAAGTTCTGTTCAAAGAAGCCTGATTGCAAGACGCTACAGCGACGGCCATGAAGCGAGTCATTGCCTGGCAGATCAAGCAGGAAATGAAAGTGCAAAGCTTTCCAATACAGCAATGGCTGTCACGGAGGCCGCATGAAAAGCCATGCCTCTGTTGACGGACTGAACGACGCCGAGCGAACGATGTTGGTTGATGGCCTGCGAGCGCGCCGCAAGAAACGCAAAGCATGGAACGAGGCCTGCGATGCCGCCGACACAGCCAGAAGTCGTCGGCCAGCGCTGCGCCAGTTCGGCATTCACGACATCATCCGGCTCGCCCTGCGGCTTGGCAGTAGTGTCGCACACAGGCTCGACGACCAGGCGCCAGAGGCTTAACCCAGCTTTCCGTTCCACTGCACCTCAAACCTCAGTTTCAAAAGGGGCTGTTTTGCCCGAACTGAGGCAGCGCAATACGGGATGCAGGCACAATGCGAGGCGCAGTTGATCCAGGCGCGTTGGCCACAGGGTTTCCGCTGTCCAAAATGCGCCCACGATAAATCTTCGCAATTCCAACGTGCGGAGCTGCGTTACTGGCAGTGCAGTCCCTGTAGTCATCAAACCAGCCTGCGCGCAGGGACACTGATGGAGCACAGTCGCTTATGCAACCCATCAAGTTGCCTGAGGCGTTCGGTACTCAGCGAGCTGACTGGATAACACCGCCTTGTCTTGCAAGAGAAGCTGCTTTTCTGTGGTCAGTTCGGTTAGTTGGGTTTCAGTGTGGGTTAAGCGCTCCGCCAGCAGGCTTCGCTCTCGCTTAGTCACGGCCAAGTTCGTCTGTACCTCAACCAAGTGCTGCTCGCCATGGACATAGTGCTGTTCCAGCGCCTGATGCATTTGTTTCAACTCGGTGAATTGACGTATGACGTGCTCATGCTCAATCTGGCTCTGCGCGAGCGTCGCTTGCGTCGTTAGCAGGGTTCTCTATAGGTGATCGTGGTCCTGCGCCAAGCGTTGTTCCTGCGCCTGTAGTTCGCCCAGTCGGGTTTGCTGAGCGAGCAGACGCTGCCGAAGCTCTGTCAGCTCCTGTTCCTGTCGACTATGGCGTTGTTCCGCGGCCCGGCGTTCGTCGGCGCGCTGTTGCGCGACTGATGCTTGGAAATGCTCAAACTGTACCCGCACTTGTTGAAGTTGTTGAGTCAGTGCGGCGACCTCGGAAACGCGGTCGACCAGGCGCTGTTCGAGCCCAACCTTTTCACTGCCCAGGCTGGCCAGGGCGATCTCCTGACGCTGCACAGTTTCCTCCAATCCCTGGGTCCGCTCGTTGGCTGCTGTGAGCGATCCGATCAGCTTTTCTTGGGTACTGGCTAAGGCGTTCCGCTCCGCAAAACTCAGCTGCAACTGCTCCTGCAAGGCAGTGGTGGCTATCTGATGCAGCTGCACAGTCTGCTCGACTTGCAGAGCTGCATCCGCCTGCACTTTTTCGTAGACACCTTTCAACCCCAGCACCAGTTCGGCCGGAAGGCCGAGCTCGGCCTGGGCCAGCGTGCTGGGGTGCACGGCTTTCCGGCGTTTTAACAAGGGGGCAATCGTGCTTTTGCTACCGGTCCCGCCCAAAGCCGCGCGGATACCGTCGATCGTCGGATTGTGGCCGTCGGCCACCAGCCGGGCCGCTGCGTTTGCGACATGCACATAGAGGACACTGGAACGGGCCATCACCACCTCGGATTTTTTCGTACCGTATTATGGACAACGTAATACATCAATTTAAGTACAGAATAGTTAAGTCCGTTGAGACTGCCCGCTAACCCACGATAAGGTCAGTTATCGTGAGTTAGGCGCTCACGATCGGCATTCGCTTCTATAATCTGCGGTACACAGGGCCTAAACAGGCGTTTCGTGATGACAGCCCGCAATAACCACGAAAGCTTCCCTTCGGTACTGCCCGAAGAAGCGGCGGTGCCGGCGCGTACCGCCGGTACGCTCGCCACGCCTGAGCAATGGGCGGAGCAACACCAACGTTTTCTCGCGGCCGCTACCTCCGACAACACCCGTCGCACCTACCGCTCGGCCATCCGCCACTTTCAGGCCTGTGGCGGCGTCCTGCCGTGCGATGAAGCTGCGCTGATTCGCTACCTGCTGTCCTTCGCGCAAGTGCTGAACCCGCGGACCCTGGCGCTGCGCCTGACCGCGCTGGCGCAATGGCACCGCTATCAGGGCTTTCCCGACCCGGCCGCCAGCGCCACCGTGCGCAAGACCTTGCGCGGGATCGAGCGGGTGCATGGGCGCCCTCGACACAGAGCCAAGGCCCTGCTTCTGGGAGATCTCGAACTCATCGTGGCGCACCTGAACACGCTCGAAGGGCTGGCGGCGCTGCGCGACAGCGCGCTGTTACAGGTGGGGTACTTCGGCGCGTTCCGCCGCAGTGAGCTGGTCACGCTGGGGATTCAATACTTGCAGTGGGAACGGGAAGACCTACGGATCACGCTGCCGCGTTCCAAAACTGATCAAGAGGGTGAGGGGCTGGAGCGAGCGATCCCGTATGGCGACAGCCTCTGCTGCCCAACGAAAGCATTAAGACACTGGTTGGATGCGGCTCAAATTGAGCAAGGCCCGTTGTTTCGGCGCATTAGCCGTTGGGGCGTCGTCGGCAATGTTGCGCTGCACGAGGGGAGCGTCAATACCATCCTGGCAGCGCGTGCCGAAGCAGCGGGACTGTTGTATGTGCCAGAGATGAGCAGCCACAGCCTGCGCCGAGGGTTGGCCACCAGTGCTTACCGTGCCGGGGCGGACTTTCTGGAGATCAAGCGCCAGGGTGGCTGGCGGCACGATGGCACCGTACACGGCTATATCGAGGAGGCTAAAGCCTTCGAGGAAAATGCCGCCGGCTCGCTCTTACAACGTAAACCATTAGTCTAGATCTTCGATCTTGAGGGTACCGGTTAAGTACCTAAACAAAATTGATCCTATATCTCTCCCCATAGCCTGACAGCACGTTGAGCACATGATCGGTGAGTGACTGGAAGCTCTGATAGGCCGTGACAGGCAACCACTCATACTTGATTTTCTTCCAGAGCATTTCGATCAGGTTGAGCTCGGGTGAGTACGGGGGCAGGAAGATTACATAAAGCCGTTGTGCCCGCCATTCCAGCTCCTTGCTCTTAAACAAGGCAGAGCGATGAATGCTGGCATTATCGAGCACGACGATGGCAAAGGTCTGCGGCGATTTCTGCCCCAGCAAACGATCAAAGGCTTCAATGACCACCGGCGTGGTCACCGTGTCGGTGGTGGTGTGATACACCAGTTTTCCCCGGCGACTGAGAAAACCTAGCACGTTGAGGCGTCGGCTGTGCGAGAAGGCTGGCAGCTCCAGCGGCTGACCCACGGGGCTCCAGGCATAAGGCAGGGAGGAGACTTGCGAAAAGCCGGACTCATCGAAGTAATACAGCTCGGCTTCTTCGTGGTCTTCCCATTTCCAGAGCTCTTGCAGCAGGTTCTGGGTGTTGCGAAAGTCGGTTTCATCACGCCGCTCTTTCAAGGAGCGGCGAGCCCGCTTGAAGCTATACCCCAGCTTTTTTTAAAGCCCGCTTGATGGTCATCGTGCAGGAGGTTTTACCCGTTTCTTGTTGCAAGCGTGCCTGAACAGCCTTGATCTGATGAGGCTCCTCTGACACCAGGGCCTTGAGTCTATCCCGGTCCTGTTCGTCGTAGATCATGGGGCGACCGGTGCGTGGTTTGTCATCGAGGCCTTGCAAACCCTCGGTTTCCAAGCATCAAGCCAAATCGATACCGTTGGGCGAGTGACATCGAGAATGCCGCTGATCTGGCTGAGGGTATAGCCCTTGTGACTGAGCAAAATGGCATGAGCCCGACGGCGCAAAATGGGCTTCTCGCTTTGCCTGTAAGCCGTGTTCAAGGCTTGGAGGTCGGTATCGCAAAGAGGTGGTATAGATTTCATGAACAGAATTCTAAAGAACTCTGAAGCGGGGTGTCCATCGCGAGCGGAAAATTTTTGTTCTGGCACTTAAGACGTTCGGTTAGGCAGTCGAATATTGGCTTTCTAAGGCACTAATTCCAAGGTGACATGACGCGAAACGCGGTTTACACATACCGGCAAAACCTTGGACATGAACCCATGTTAACTGTGGTGTTGGTAAACCAGCTGCAAGCCTATGCAGGCTACGTCGGGGAGTACCATCCGGAAAATCTTATGCATTAGCGATGGACCTCAAAAAGGGCCTATAACCATTGCAGAAAGAACCGAATTTTGTGTTTTTTTGTGTGAAATGACGATCCTGCGTAATTGCATGGACTTGACCACCCATTTGCATGGCCACTGACCAGTCAATTGCATTCGTGCTGACCAACCGTTTGCATTCGACTTGACCAGCACACGCGGTAGTGACGACCGCCAGAGAACGGCTAGAAGGGACTATCACTGGGTCTAGACATCAGGACCAGCTCAGCCAGCTCGGTAGGCATCGAGCATGTCGGCCATGTCGTCAGCAAGCGCTGCTATCTGATCAGTGGGCACATTGCGCTCGGCAAACGCCCGCAATCCGATGATCTGCGTTTGGAGCAAGCGGGCCAGCCGCGGGCACTCAACATCAGCACGCAACTCCCCCATTGCCTTGGCCTGCTCGAGCACCTCACAAAGTCCCTGTTCGATGGTTGCAAGCATTGCCTCGACCTGAGTCCGTAATGCGGCGTCCTCGGCATTAACCTCAAGCAAGGTCTTAATCAGCATGCAAGCCTGCGCAGGCGCTTGCGCGTCGCCGCTACAGGGCCGGGCGAATGAGCGCAGATAGCGCTTTAACCCGCTTACAACGTCCGGAGATCCTTCGATTATCTGACGAAAGTCATCACCGGCACGGGCGGCGTAAGCCTCAAGCGCTTCGGCAAATAGACCACTTTTGCTACCAAAGGTGGCATAGAGGCTGCCGGGGCGCATGTCCAAAGCCGCCTCAATATGCTTCAGCGAAGAAGCGTAATAACCTCTTGACCAGAACAGTTCAACCGCTCTATCTAGGGCGACTTGGCGATCAAAGCGAGCAGTGCGGGACATCGTTGTCTCTCGGATAAAAGGCCTCAGTGTAACCGGCTGGACTGAATCTGAGTGATCGCTCAATATTAGTTTGACTGCACCCCAGGCTGCAATTAGGATTGATCTCATATTTGAACGATCACTCAAAAAAGATGCCTCTCAATGAGCACTTTTACTCTGCACGACCAGAACAGCGCACCTGACGCAGCCAAGTTCCCTGTTGGAGAAGTCTCAGAAAGGCTTTGGCATGATTCCAGGCTTGCATGCAGTGATGGTCGAAGCCCCCGGTTTGCTTGAGGGCACACCAAGTGCTGCATGCCCAGTTTCTTAACAGCAGCTTTAACGCCGATGAAAAAACCGTGGTGTGGCAAATGATCAACGTTGCAACACGTTCGACCTGCATCAGCTTCTGCATTGGGCCGATCAGCAAGGGCGCATGCACGACTTGAAACAGGCCCTCTTTGCGGCTGACTTCACCAGTTGCCGGAACCTGTCTGACCACAGTGTGCTGGCGGATGTGGCCGCAGAAGTCGGATTGGAACGGGCCGAGGCCCTAGCCGTTCTTGAAGATCAGCGCTTTGCCACAGACGTGCGTACTGCCGAAAGCGCCTGGATTAACCAGGGCATTCGGGGTGTGCCAGCGATGATCTTCAACCGTCGCCACCTCGTAACTGGTGCGCAAGGGGTCGAGAATTACACGCGTATCTTGCAACAGTTGGCCGAGACGAATAACTGAGCGGAAAGCTGATAACCCGCCACACCCAGTGTTTGTCCGAAATCCAGCAGCGCCCGAGCATGGGCCTGCCCCTAACATGAAAGAAAGAGGTCTGGATCATGTCTGGCATGAACAATTACGAACCACCCAAAGTCTGGACCTGGAACGCCGAAAATGGCGGGGAATGGGCCAAGACTAACCGCCCCATTGCCGGGCCCACACACGAGGCCACTCTGCCGAGTGGAGAGCATCCTCTACAGCTTTATTCGCTGGGCACGCCCAATGGCCAGAAGGTCACCATCCTGCTTGAGGAACTCTTGGCGCTGGGCGAAGCAGGTGCGGAATATGACGCACACCTGATCCAGATTGGCGAAGGAAACCAGTTCTCGTCGGGCTTCGTCGAAGTTAATCCAAACTCGAAAATCCCGGCGCTTTTCGATACCGAAACCGGCAGTCGTGTTTTTGAAAGCGGCGCGATTCTTCTCTATCTGGCGGAGAAGTTCGGACACTACCTTCCTAAGGAAGCCGCGGCGCGCACTGAGGTCATCAACTGGCTCTTTTGGCTGCAAGGCTCGGCCCCCTATCTGGGCGGCGGGTTCGGGCACTTCTACGCCTACGCGCCGGAGAAATTCGAATACCCAATCAACCGCTTCACGATGGAAGTGAAGCGCCAGATGGACGTGCTCGACCGCGAGTTGGCCGAGCACCGCTATCTGGGCGGAAACGAATACTCCATCGCCGACATCGCCACCTGGCCCTGGTTCGGCAACCTGGTGCTGGGCAAGGCCTATGGCGCGGGCGAGTTTCTGCAGGTCGAAAGCTACAAGAACCTGCGGCGCTGGGCCGAAGAGATTCTTGAGCGGCCCGCCGTTCAGCGTGGCCGCAAGGTAAACCGCACCTGGGGCGAGCCGTCAGAGCAACTGCACGAACGACATGACGCCTCGGATTTCGATCTGAAAACTCAAGACCAACTGGCCCCTGAAGGCGCCGCTTGAGAAGCTTATCCAAAAAGGAAGACATCATGCTGAAGTTCTACTACCACCCGACCCCGAACCCGATGAAGGTTGCCCTATTCCTCGCAGAAGCCGAGCTGCCGTTTGAGCTGGTGCCCGTGGACACTGCCAAGGGCGAGCAGCACGAGCTGGCGTTCCGAGCCTTGAACCCCAACGGTAAGGTTCCGGCTATCAACGATGACGGCACCGTTGTATTCGACAGTAATGCCATCCTGCTCTACCTCGCTGAAAAGACTGAGAAGTTCCTCGGGAACACTGAGGATCGCGGCGAATTGCTGTCATGGCTGATGTTCGTCGCTTCGGGCCTGGGGCCTTTCTCCGGCCAATCGGTGCATTTCCAACGTGCGGCTCCGGAAAAGATTCCCTATGCGCAAAACCGCTATCTGCGAGAGGCCGAGCGCCATTACGACGTGCTCAATACGCGCCTCAAGGGGCGTGAGTTCATCGTGAGCGACAGTTTCACTATTGTAGACATCGCCACATGGGCCTGGGTCGACCGCGCAGACCTTGTCCTAGGCATGGGACGGATAAGAGAGTTCTCGGAAGTGGATCGTTGGTTCCAGGCGGTGAACGCCCGTCCAGCGGTTGCCCACGCACGCATGATTGGCAAGGATGTCGAATTCAAGGCACAAGGCGACGAGGCCTCGCGCCGCGCGCTATACCCGAGCAACTACGCCGCGACGACATCGCTGCTGGCCTCTAAGCTCTAGGCTATGACAGCGACACAGTGAGGCCAGCGGCGTGCTGATGTATGCGGGTCTCACCGAGAACTATCGTATGCGCCCTGAGCCGGAAGACTTTTTGCGGGTATTTGCCCAGGCCGGTATCTAGCACGTTAGGGCGCCTCCAACGAAAACAGCGTGTGCGCAGAAGCGTGCAGCATCACGAAAAAGAGGTTCTTCATGGCAGAGCACAGGTTCGCCCCGATCATCGTTTTCGACGTGAATGAAACCCTGCTCGATATCACCACGCTCGGACCGCTGTTCGAGCGTGTATTTGGTGATCGAGCCGTTTTGCGCGAGTGGTTCGCGCAGCTGATTCTCTACTCGCAAACCATGACCCTGTGCGGGCGCTACAGCCCATTTGGCGAGCTGGCCGTAGGCACCCTGCGCATGCTCGCATCTATCCATGACACCACGCTCGACGCTAGCGACATGGATGAACTGCAGGCACGGATGAGCACTATGCCCGCGCACCCGGATGTACTGCCGGCGCTCAACAGCTTGCGTAATGCAGGCTTTCGGCTGGTGACTCTGAGCAACTCGGCGAGCGGTTCATCACCTTCGGCACTTGAGCGTGCCGGGTTGTCTGAGTTCTTTGAGCGCAGCTTCAGTGTCGAGGCTGTGGGCAAATTCAAGCCCGCCCCGGAAACCTATCAACTGGTTGCCCGGGAGTTGAATGTCGAGATGGCGGACTTGCTCCTGGTCGCTTGTCATCTTTGGGATACGGCTGGGGCGCAAGCTGCGGGTTGCCATGGCGCACTACTGACCCGACCGCACAACGCACTGCTACCGGCATTCGAGATGCCCGTGCCAGATCTGGTCGCCGCAGAGTTAGGCGACCTGACCAAGCAGATCATTCGGCGCTGGGGGCACCTTGAACGCGTGTCCTGCTGAGTAATGTCCGCAACCCTCATATCGGGGCTTTGTGTACACTCTTGATGGCCAAGGCGAAGCTAAAGGCCAAGACCGAGCACCCGCTGCGGGTGATCAATTGTCAGTTTGCTTACAGCGCGGTCCTCTTCTGGGGCCTGGCGAAGAACACCTCGCTACTACTCAGCCTGTTCGCGCTGTCGTACCTGTGGGTAGCGCGCGCAGACATTCGCTGAGCAATGCGGGAGAGGTGCGCCAGTGATACCTGCCTGTTGCCATAGGCTGCTTCGGGTCCAGGCTGTGTGAAAACGCACTGAATACGTCGAGAGCTGAGAATTTTGTGCGTTACCTACGAAACCAGCAGGCGAAAGCGTGAATTGCCCTAGTCAGCTACATAGGCGTTCGTAATGCTGTTTGGGCCGCGTCAGCGGCACAAACAGCCACTCACGGACGATCAAGCAGTTGGTTTCACGCCCTGATCGCTTCAAGCAGTCCTGCGATGCCGAAGATGTTCATCATTCGTTTGAGGTTGTAGGCGAGCACATGAAGGCTCATCTCAGTGCTCACCCTGGGCAGGGTTTTGGTCAGGAAGTGGGTACTTCCCATCCAGTACTTGAGCGTTCCAAAAGGATGTTCAACGGTCTGTCGACGAACCCTCATCATCGCTGGATCATGTTCTAGCCGAACCTGCATCGCGTCGACTACAGCCTCATGTTCCCAGCGCTTCACTCGGCGCTCCTTACCCGTAGGACATTGCTTTTGCATTGAGCAGGACTGGCAGCCCGAGAAGTAGTAACAATGCAATAACATGCCGTCTTCCATCGACGAATGCCGCTTGGTTAGTAACTGCCCCGCAGGGCATTGATACTCGTCCGACGCAATAAGATATATGAAATCCTGTTTGCCGAATCTGCCTTCGGCTTTGCTGCCTGATGTGAGGGGTTTCGGTACGAAGGCAGTGATGCCGGCTTGCTCGCAAGCAAGGATTTCCAGACCTTTGTAATAGCCTCGGTCGGCCACCACCGTTAGCGATTCGGCCTCGATTTCTTCACGCGCCTGGTTCGCCATGTTGCTCAGTTGCCCACGATCATTACCAACGTTGGTCACCTCATGGGCAACGATCAGATGGTGTTTGTCGTCGACAGCTGTTTGTACGTTGTAGCCAACCGTTCCGGTGCCTCGGCCGCTCGTGGCCATTGAGCGTGCATCTGGGTCTGTGAGGGAGATCTGCTGGTCTAGACTTTCATGGAGTTGCGCCTCGATTTCCTTGAGTTTCTGCATCTGCTTTTTCAGTGTTTCTATCTTTTCTTTAAGCCGCTCTGCTTTGGCCTCGGCCACTTCGGGCGTTGCCCGATCCGCCGAATCCATCGCCGCTAGATATCGATCAATGCTCTGCTCGATCTGCTGCATACGTGCCTTCACCTTGCCCTGAGTGAAGTTGCGGTCGCGATTATTGACGGCTTTGAATTTGCTACCGTCGATGGCGATGATCGACTGAGAGAAGAGATTGAGGTTGCGGCAAAGAACTACGAACTGGCGGCATACGCTGCGAATGGCTTTGCCGTTGTCTTTGCGAAAGTCGGCAATGGTTTTAAAGTCCGGAGCCAAACGCCCCGTTAGCCACATCAACTCAACGTTGCGCTCGGCCTCACGCTCAAGCCGGCGGCTGGACTGAATCCGATTGAGGTAGCCGTAGATATAGAACTTAAGCAACACCGCTGGGTGGTAGGCCGGACGACCCGTTGCAACAGGAGCGACACCCTCAAAACCAAGTGCGCCCAGGTCGAGTTCATCGACGAAAACATCGACCACGCGCACTGGATTTTCTTCGGCTACGTAATCGTCCAGACACTCCGGCAGCAGCGTCACCTGCGTCCGAGTCTCACCCTCAATGAATCGCTTCATGATCGCCCCCGATACGATCTAGATGACCAGAAGGTTAGACAATCACTGGCGTTTTCACACAGCCTGGGTCGGTTGCAGTCCTTCAGTGCTTGGCTGACGTACTCACCCTGAGTGGCACCCGCTGACACCCATCAACTGCAAACAGCTGGTCAGCGCGAATGCAAATGACTGGTCAGTGGCGATGCAATTAGGTGGTCAAGTGAGATGCAATTACGCAGATCCATAAAAAGCTAATTAAATCATGCTGCTATAGGTCTAATGTCCTAATTTTCCCTTATCTCGGCATGACCCCAGATACAGCCCAATGACGTCCCAGAATTTCTCTTGGAAGTTTGGATCTTTGGATCTTTGGACAGTTTGAAGGTGCGTGTCAGGTGCGGCTTTATGTCGTTGGCGGCCCATATGCGCTGGACGCTGGCCGGTGAAATACCGGCGACTCGCGCCATGCTTCGACAGCTCCAGCGAGGTTGACCGATACGCGGTTGAACCACTTGCTCAATGACTCGCTTAAACGCTTCGGCCGGCAAGGATGGCTTGCGACCTCGTCCGGGCAGATCCACCAGACCTTGCAGACGCAGCTCTTGAAAACGCTTGCACCAGCGTGTAACTGAAACAACCGAGAGACCGGTCAACTGGGCAATCTCGTTACGAGAACAACCTTGAGCGGCCAGCAAAATCACTCGCGCCCGACGACCGTCGCGCTGACTGATCGTGGCTGATCTTATGCGCCGACTCAGTTCAATTTGTTGTAACCGCGCCATAAACCCCACATTCAAAGCCACACTCTGATCGCTGACGCTGTGCTCCCGATCTCTCTCTGGAGCCAGCACCGTCATGATGCGACCCGACGCCAAAGTTGAAAAAGTGTACCTCTACCCAAAGCCGGTGGACTTTCGAAAGTCAATCGACGGCCTGGCCGCTCTGGTCGAACTGGATATCAAAGTCGCCGTGTTCGACCCTGTACTCTTCGTCTTTCTGAATCGCCCCCGTAATCGAGTGAAAATACTCTACTGGGAGCGCAACGGTTTTTGCCTTTGGCTCAAGCGCCTGGAGTCCGAAAGTTTCAAAACATCACCCGACATCACTGACGAGGCCATCGTGTTTAGCGTCCAGGAATTGAACTGGTTACTCGACGGTTTTGATCTGTGGCGTAACCGCCCCCATCAGGTTTTGACTCCAAGATTTGTCGCCTAAAGGTTATAATCCGCGGCATGGTGCGACACGAGATCGCGTGTTCAACTGTTTAACTTCAATAGGTTAGCAGTCAAACACGAGTCGTAAGCTCTGGATCTCATTGCTCAACTCCGCTTTCTGGAGTAACGAGCCTGACGTGTATCCGTCAGTTCACTAGATCGGCATGCGTCAGGAGCCAATCTTGGGGTGTGAAGCCCGATCAACAATGTCCCTCCCGCAAGAGAGTGCAACCCGGTAACGGGATGCGCAGCACAACCGAATTGCACGGTAGTACGGGGACTAGTGACCCAACCCGCATGGCTAACATATGTGAATCGTCGACAGAACCCTCGTAAGGATTGACGGGCCTACGGCAATTATCGGCCCCAGCCAAAATGGCATTGCAGCCAGCCATTCCTGTCATGTAATGGGATGCGGTACTAGAAGCGCTGCCGGGGGATAGACGAAGCCTAAACGGGGAATTGATGCGATTCAGGGAACGTGGCAATCCCGACCACTTGCCTTACCAGCCACATCGGCAAGGCAGACTTTCCGCAAGGGACGTTGATGAGTGTGGGGAATAGGAGGATGCAAAAAGCAAAGGGCCGTCTGTAACGGATGGCATACCGGTTTCAACATTACCGGCAGGGGCAACCCTGGCTGACGTGCATCTGGTTTACGAGCGCAAATACAACTGTTGATTCCGTCGAACTATGAAGTTGGCACGGGTACACGCTAAGAGATCCTGTGCAAACAGTTTCTAACTTCGAGCAGGACTGTATGAATACGCAACCACCGACTTCGGTTACGTCTGCGTCCTCGGATGGGGCTATGAATTGGTACGGTCTCGATTGGGCCAGAATTCAAACCTCTGTTCGGAAAACACAGTTGAAAATTGCGCAGGCAACAAGGAAGGCCGACTGGCGAAAGGTGAAGCGCCTGCAACGCATGCTGACTCACTCGTTTCATGGGCGATGCTTAGCTGTGCGGCGAGTCACGGAGAACCGGGGTCGCAGGACGCCGGGGGTCGATGGCGAAACGTGGGAGACGCCCCAAGCCAAACTTCGAGGGGTGATGTGTCTATCGATCAAGCGGGGTTACTGTTCTAAACCGTTGAGGCGGGTATGGATACCGAAACCTGGTAAACAGGAGAAACGCCCACTCGGAATTCCCACGATGTTGGATCGGGCCATGCAAGCGCTTCATCTGCTGGCAATTGAACCTGTTGTAGAGAGCCAGAGCGACCCCCGAAGCTACGGCTTCCGACCGGATCGCTCGACGGCCGACGCAATGGTAGAGCTGTTTCATTTGCTGGCCGCCCAAGTAGCCCCTGTCTGGATTCTGGAAGGGGACATCAAAGGTTTTTTCGATAACATCAGCCATGATTGGCTTTGTCAAAATATCCCAATGGATAAGACGATACTGCGCAAATGGCTGAAAACCGGGGTTGTTGACCGGGGGCAATTTGTTGCTACGGAGGCAGGCACGCCACAGGGCGGTATCATCTCTCCCTGTCTGGCAAACGCCACCTTGAATGGTTTGGAGCTTTTGCTGAAAGATCACTTGAAAAAACGCTTTGGCACCATAGAAGCGAAGAAAACCAAGGTTCAGGTTGTGCGCTATGCAGATGACTTTGTGGTTTTGGCAAACTCGAAAGAGTTGCTTGAAAACGAAATCAAGCCTTGGATAGAGCAATTTCTGTCTGTACGAGGGGTTGCATTATCGCAAGAAAAAACGCGCATCGCACACATCCATCAAGGCTTTGATTTTCTTGGGTGGAATTTTAGGAAGTACGTCCCGAAGTCGCCGCACAGAAAGACAAAGCTGTTTATCAAGCCTGCTAAGAAGAATGTTTCAACGTTCTATCGGAAAGTGCGAGATATTATAAAAAACAGCGGAACCCTTACTCAGGGCGCACTGATGGGGCGACTGAACCCAGTGCTGCGAGGGTGGGCGCAATATCACTCCCCGGTTGTGGCGAAAGCCACCTTTAACAAGCTGGACAACCTTATCTTCTGGCGGATCTTGAGGTGGGCAAAGCGTCGGCATCCGAGGAAGTCTGTTGGTTGGCTTAAACGACGATATTACTGTTCCGGAATTCACCGGGCATTTGTATACCCAGTAAAGGGGATCGACGGGACAGTGAAGTTTCGCCAGCTATACATGCTGGCGGATACCGTAATCGTTCGTCACAAGCGCTTGCCGGGTGCGTATCAGCCGTACGATGCAGAACAGGAGTTCAAGTGGGAAGCATTAAGGGTTCAACGGATGCTACATAAGCTCCGGTATCGGCGGCAGGTACTGAGTCTTTTCAGGCGGCAACAGGGTAAATGTGCTTTATGCGGGCATGCCATCAGCAAGGATACCGGCTGGCACGATCACCACGTTGTCAGGCGGGTGGATGGCGGCCCGGATAAACTAAATAACCGTGTACTGCTCCATCCCGACTGCCACTTACAGTGCCACAAGCAGGGATTCAAGGAGCCACTTAAGCATAGCGGTTTGCAAAAACCACCTTCCGCGTGACCGGCCAGTAATAGACTGGCTTTCGTAAGCTTGAGCCGTATGCGGGGAAACTCGCACGTACGGTTCTAAGGGGGCCCCGGATCAGTAATGATCTGGGGCTACCCGACAATTTGATGCCTGATAGCCTTCCTGATGATCCGGTTCTGCTCAAGCAAATGCTTGTGCAAATGCTCGGTGAGCGTCAAGTAGACAAGGGCCAGATCGTCGATCTGAAAGAACAGATCAAGTTGTTGCGCGACCGATTGTTCGGTCGAAAGTCCGAGCAAACAGTCGATCCGCAGGCGCCTGACACCGGGGGAGGTACTCCCGTCGATCTCAAACTGCTAACCGTCAGGCATTCGGACCTAAAGCGGTGGATGTGTCACTACTATTCTATCGTCGACTCTATAACGGCGCATTACGGTGAAGTTCCGGGACTGAAGATAACAAAATGAAACGAATCTATCAGCGGCACAGCTATGCCACCGAGATGGCCACCGCTTGGAATCTACTTGGCGAGCACCTGGAAACACTCACAAACTTTGAAGTTAGTAACCCTCACGCGCCAATTTCGATCTCCGCTGAGACGAACAATTAATGCAACCGTCCTAATCGAAGCGCCTGTTCCCACCCCTTATCACGCTATGAAATTCGGCGTCAACTAATCGCACTCAAAAAAAACTCCGTCATACATTACGAACCTGTACCTATCCGCATTAATCATCACAATCCCAGACTCAGTAGCTCACCACTCAGGTAGGTCGCATACGCGACCTGCTTGATGGGCTCTATGCCCGTGCAATGACTTCACATCCCAACTCTCTCGGCAGGAAACCTGTACATGACCACTCAATGCCCACGCTGTCACTCCACCGCTGTCATCACCAAGGATTTAGCCAGGAAAGTCGGCGCCCTCATCGGCGGATTAGCCGGTGCGGCGACCGGCTGCATCGCGGGCGCCAAACTCGGCGAAGTCATCGATGAGCGGGTTTTGGACAATTACACTTGTCTCGACTGCGGACTGTCGTTTAGCGACCGTCATTCCGCTTGAACTGCTCATCTCCCGCTTGACGCTGCCACTGCCACTGCCACTGCCCATCTGATCCATCGCTAACCCCCTCACTGTCAACACCCCGCACGCCGACTGATCCCTGCTGAGCACTCAGCGGCTTCGCCGTGCGCAAATGAAAAGGAAGCTCTCCATGGCACACCTCGTTGAACAAATGGCTTACGTCGGTACAACGCCCTGGCATGGCCTGGGCAATCAGCTCTCGCCCAAACAACCACTGGAAGTCTGGCAACAAGAAGCCGGCATGAACTGGCAGATCCAGGAGTCACCTGTGCGCTTCATGGCTGATTCCGTCGACCATCTCTGCACCATCCATTCGTTTCCCGAACAGAAGGTGCTCTACCGTTCGGATAATAAGGAAGCCCTGTCAGTCGTCTCGCAACGCTACCAGGTGGTCCAGCCGCGTGAGGTCCTAGAGTTTTACCGGGACCTGACCGAGCGTTCGGGTTATGAGCTGGAAACCGCCGGCGTGCTGAAGGGCGGGCGCAAACTCTGGGCGCTGGCGCGGACCGGACAGTCGACCGCCCTCAAAGGCAATGACGTGGTGAATGGCTATTTGCTGCTGGCAACTTCCTGTGACGGTACGTTGGCTACCACGGCAACACCGACCACCATTCGCGTGGT
Source organism: Pseudomonas sp. MH9.2 (assembly GCF_034353875.1). NCBI lineage: Bacteria > Pseudomonadati > Pseudomonadota > Gammaproteobacteria > Pseudomonadales > Pseudomonadaceae > Pseudomonas > Pseudomonas sp. MH9.2. The sequence goes on along the minus strand of NZ_CP133784.1, from coordinate 5,292,092 downwards.
CTGCAACAACACCCTGACGATTGCGGTCAATGGCGCCAGCCAGGCGATCAAGGTCCCGCACAGCACCCGTTTCAACCCACAAGCCGTTAAACAGCAGTTGGGCATCACCGTTTCCCAGTGGGACGACTTCATGTACCGCATGCGCACACTCGCCGCACGTCCAGTGAAAGCCCATGAAGCAAAGGACTATCTACTGAGCGTGCTGTGTGAGACCCAAACGGGTAACCCAGAGCGGACCGGCACCTCGAATGAACGAGCCTTAACCAAGGTGCTGAGTATGTATGACGGTCATGGTCGAGGGGCGGAACTGGAAGCGGCCAATGGTACGGCTTGGGGCTTGCTCAACGCGGTCACCGAGTATGTCGACCACGAGCGCCGCGCCCGCAGCAACGAATACCGCATGGACACCGCCTGGTTCGGCCAAGGTGCCGCTATCAAACAACGAGCGCTCAACTCCGCCCTGCAACTGGTGGCCTGAAGAGTTCACAGCATAAAGGGAGGCTCACGCCTCCCTCGTGCAATGCGTTATCTCAGTGGTTAACCCTTTCACGGAGCTCCACCATGCCCCTATGCTGCCTGATCTGCGAGTCCAAGGCTGTACTGTCCAAGGAGGCCGCCAACGCGGCCGTCCTGCTCATCGGAACCATAGATAGCTTTCTGCTCGGCGTTCGCCAGGCACACATCCAGGACTCTGGAGTCGACTCGGAAATCAAACATGAAAGCCTGCTCATGCAGTTGCTTGACCTGATCGGCGAGAGCGTTTCCAGCGCGACATCTGGCTACACCGCCATGACGGCCTTTGCCAGGGACGTGCAGAAATATCAGTTCAGCCACTATGACTATCTCTGCTTACGCTGTGGGGCCAAGTTCGATCAGAACGCCAATACCTGAAAGCACCACAGCCCAATCATGCCTTTCCTAGGCGTTCGGCCAGGCGCTCAACCAGATCGAGGATCAGCTGTCGATCATCATGATTCAGAGGGATTAATAACCGACTGATCCGGTTGGCCTGGTCGTCCGGACGCGAACTCGCCTCGGTCAACAGTTCTGCCGCTTCGCAGTCAAAAATTCCTGCGAACTCCAGCAAGCGCCCAATGTTGGGAATCACGATACCGCGCTCAATGCGGGAAACGGCTTCGTTGCCGATTCCCAGACGCTCGGCCACTTCCTCCTGCGTCAAGCCACTGCGAATGCGTTGCTTGGCAATCGCACGGCCCACCACACCCGCCAAATACTTCTGATCAGTCTCTTTCACAACGCCCCCCATCTCGACCTAGATGGTTGGGCATCGCCTCATTGACATGAAGAACTCAAAAGGTTGAAAATCACCCTTAAAGGTTGCTTGTCATTCATTTATACCCGCAGTAAAAAAAAGGAATTTTTCATGCTGGAAATGAAAGGCAGTTACCAATGGTTTTACGAAGAAAAAGGCGAACGTAAAAGAGGGATGGATACGCAGCAGATCATCTGCGCTCATTCAGAACGGCAAGCTGATCTATGGCGGCTTGGTCTGGAGGAACGGAATGCCAGGCTGGGTACGGATCGAAAAGATGGAACTAGGACACCACCTGGCAGTGCTCTCACCACCGCCACTAACAGGAGCTGGTGTCAGCAACACCCTCGCCTGGCTGCTGGCTTTCGCACCTATCATCGGTTATCTGCTGGAGGCGTTTGTCGCCAGCTTGATGGGTAACAGTGGGGCGCAATTGAATCACGCCTTGGCAGACAACCGTTACTGGTACGTCAGCCTGATCCTGAACATCTCATTGTCTCTATTCGATGAAATGCGCCTGAAGCAAACTGGGCACGACACCAGCCGCTTCAAGAGCTGGGCATTTATCGTACCGGTCTATCTGTACCAACGCGCCAAGATGCTGAATCAAAAACTTGGCGTACTTTATCGTGTGGATAGCCGGTTGGGCACTTACGTTGTTTGTCTGACGCCAGCAAACTAAATGTAGTTTTCGATACAGCCATCTAAACTATTATTATCTCCCTTAAGGATCTCGAATGAAACTTCTAACCAACGCCTCATTGCTCGCCGCGTTCGCGCTGATTTCTGCGTGTGGCCGGAGCGAAACCTCACCCATTGAAGTATCTCTTGGCCAGAGCATGGGCCTCCCTGACGTTTACTTACAAGCCATTACTGACAAAGTAACAATTAAAGGCCTTAAGATAAATCGAGGAAGTTGCATGGGTATGGGCCCAAGCCTGCCAGCAGACTTAGTGTTTGGTGAGCGGCGAACAATATCGGTATATGGATGTACTGTGAAAGAAGTTTCAGTTGAAACTGACCATGGAAACTTCACGTATTCTTTCTAGTTTTTTAATATACAGTAAAGAATTCAACCAATGTGCCGACATCCAAGGCAATAGATCAAAAGTTATAACCTAGCGACTTTACTCGCTTAAAAATCAGGTGCTGCCGGAAAGTTCAGGGACTTTACTGGGCATAAGAGAGCACCTTCGCCACAGTTCATCGATATCTAATCGAAAAGGCTTGCAAACCATGCGCAGCGATACTGCAACAATAACGGACGCTCTCGAGGAAGCGATTCTTAACGTCATAGAGGGCGTAGGAAACATCAACATCATCGTTGCAGGAAAAACCGGCGTTGGAAAAAGCACGCTGATCAACTGCGTATTCCGTGGCGAGCTTGCAAAAACTGGCTCTGGTAAACCGGTGACGCAACAAATTGAAGAAATCACGAAGGAAGGCCATCCGCTAACCATCATCGATAGCAAAGGCATGGAGCTTAAGGACTACCAAAAAATCTCCGCCGACCTTGAGTTTTTCATCAAAAAACGCTCCATCAGCGGTGACGAAAACAAGCATATTCATGCGGCATGGCTGTGTATTCAGGAAAGTAGCAATCGAGTCGAAGATGCTGAAATAGAGTTGTGCAATATGCTCAAAAAACTGTCGATACCGGTCATTGTGGTGATTACCCAGAGCATGTTTGGCAAGGAAAATGATTTTATCACCAAGGTCAAGAAAGACCTGAACGCTGCGACTGCTTTCGTACAGGTAAGAGCACTCGCTGGGGAGTTTGAGGATGACGACGGTGAACTTTATAAATTTAAAGAAAAAAACATCAACGCTTTGATTACCGAGACAGCGGGGCTAATACCTGAAGCAAAAAAGCGCGCATTTGCTAACGCCCTTAACTCGCGGCATCAATCGTCGATGAAAATCAAGATTGAACAGGCCGGAAAAGAAGTTTTGGCCGCTAGCACGCTTGCAGCAGTAGCCGCTGCCTCGCCGATTCCGTTCTCCGATGCCATTTTGCTGGTTCCGATTCAGGTAGGAATGCTGGCAAAAGTTGGCGTCACGTTCGGTATGGATGTCAGCACCAGCGCTTTGACAACGTTGGTAATGTCCGCTGTTGGTTCAGGTGCAGTAACCGTGGTGGGGAGAGTGCTAGTAACCGGACTCCTGAAAATGATTCCGGGAGTAGGAACTGTCGTTGGCGGTGTTATTGCAGCAACGACTGCGGCCGCATTGACAAAAGCATTGGGTGCTAGATATATCGCTGTACTGACTGACTTCTGCGAAAAAAACCCAGGCAAAGATCTCGATATAGCTTTGATCGGTGCAGAACTGAAGAGGAAGATGAGTTTCTCTTGACCGTAAGGGATCCCCGTCCATGACCGCTGGAAAATCAGCTCAATAGGTTGATTTTCCAGCCCTCCTTTCCAACCACCACAACTCCACCTACTAGCCAGAAGGAAACGTCTGCATGAACAAGAAATTTTTATTGGCCTTAGTCCTTGGCGGGATGACAATCAATACCGCATGGGCTGGAACTTACGAATGGACATCGGGCTGGGCTCAAGGTAATACAGAGAGCTCGGTCGATGACGGCAATGGCAATACGCTGAACATCACCTGTCCTGGTGAAGATGAGGACGAAGGCGACGTCAGAGCTTACGCGAGCATTGCAGGCCAAGAGTACTCATCCAAAGATACTTCAGGCGCAGACTTCGACGTGATCGTTGACGGCATCCACTACAGCAACCCCTTTGAAACCAACTGCGACGCCTGCTCCTCCATCTTTCCAGCGTTCTGGAAAGCGCTGCGTAATGCCAACAATCTGCAAATCAGCGCCGCAGGCAGAACCGTTAAATTGCCCACCAAAAATATGAAAAAGGTACTGCTTCCCCTCGATAATAAGGAAAATACTTGCCGTTCCACATGGTAACAGTCGCCCATGAACTTCATCGCACGCCGTAAGGTAGATAACTTCGCCGTACGCTTGCCTATGCCGGTGTCGAGCGCCGCAGTTTGCTCAGAGTTCAGTTGCAGTCCCATACAGCTCGATCCATTCCTTTGCACATAAAGAGGGAGGCAGTCGTAGGAGCTGCGGAGCACCACGAAAGCATCTAAACCTTGCACCTAACCGAGCTTCTAGCAGACCAAACTCCACTCACGTCCTAGTAGAACCCCGCAACTGCGCCCCGGCATCCTTCTTCAGCAACTCATACACCACCGTCAGGAAAAATCCCGCGTCGCCTCGTCGCCATCAAAACGATCGAGCAACAGGATATCATCCGGGCCGGCTTAATCGAACAGCGGACGGCCAAAGCCAATCAGATCCGTGGGCTTGTCGCCGAGTGCGGTCTCGTTGCACCGAAGGAATTGCTGATGCTGCGTCGCGCAATACCATACTGGCTAGAAGATGCGGATAACGGTTTGACGGCACGCTTTCGTCGTCTACTGGATGGTTTGTGGGACTACCTTCGTACGCTGGATGGGCGCATATGCAAGCTTGACGGCGAGATCACTGCGTGACGGTGCAACGCCCTTTGAAAATCACCGTACAGAGAATCAGATGCGGCCATTGATGTGAATTAACAAGAATTGGCTCTTTGCAGATCCACTGCACAGCGTAAAACTGACGGAAAAATAAGAGTTAGGTCCAGCACGGCTCAAAAAGCACGGTCCGTATGCCGATCTGAAGGACGTCCTCTCGCACAGCATGTCGTTTTTCAATTCAGTTCAACGCGTTTTTATAATCTCAGGCGCAGACTCGATCACTGCGAGGTTGCATTCTAATTCGACCCCGGTCTTAGGCAACCAAACGCCCACCGTGAATCCACCCCATGCTTGTAGACGCAGCTGAGCACGATTTCCTCGAAACGTGACTTAGATTGCCGACGGCGAGAATGTTGGATGAAGTAGGAACCACGCAAAATCGCCGATCCCGATCATCGCCGACCGTTCGGCTTCCAACGTAAGTATGATCGTGACCCAATCACGGGGTTCCGTCGGTTCAAATGTCGCAGTCAGATGAAATCCGTCGAGACTTGACTGCCCGCCAAACCTACCCAGGTTCGGATCATCGTCAGGACCCAAAATTCGGCCGAGCGATGGCATCTGCGATAGTTGATACTCAGGTTCTACGACAGAGGAAAGAAAAGTGTCGTCATCCGATAATGGTTGAAAGGAGTTAGGACCTCCTCCGATTATCTCGATATTGCCGGCACTCACCTGCCCTTCAAATATTATCGCGGTGTGACTCTGCCGCAGTCTTCCGGACACATCCCGTTTCGGAACAAGGAGCTTGTCACTTTTTAAGACATCAAGATCGCGTGCTAACCAAGTGAATGTCAACCCCGCCCCACGCTGAAGTGGAAGCTCTCGATGCCAGCGGCTATAAAGGCGGTCGAATTTGTTCACAGTAGCCGGCTGGAACCGCGCCTTACTCTCTCTGAAATATTCAGCGATGCCTACTACCACCTCTGCGAATAACTGGTTGGTGTAACTGTAGTAGGGCGAGCCAGCAACTTGCGCTTTGGAAAGATAAGCTACCGCGGCTGCGACGGCTTCGTCCTGTAATTTCTGCGCATCCCGGGTCTCAACAGCAGATATTTTGGCTGCAGTAATTACATAGTAAGCCCGAACTACAAATGCGTCGAAAGTCCAGCCAGCCCGCTCTACAAGTTTTTCTACCCCCCCCGGTGTCAGAATAGTTGGCACATCTGCGAATTTTCCTGAAAAGTCATATCGGGGGCGGAAAGAGATTGGCCGTGGCCATGTCGGGCGCGTAATGGGAAGATCAGAACATGCTTCTTCTCAGAAGCATCGTAACGTCATTGCCATTCAAGCTTCGGCATCGACGACGACCAACGTCGCCGCTGGGGATCTTCCTCTTTTGGCCGCTCTCAGCCCGTCATCATCGACGAGGCTGGGTCGAGGCTTTGTGAAAACGTTTAAAACAGGTTTGACGGTCAGACCTGGAACGAAAATCGCGTTCCTATGCAAATTGCAGATCTAGCTGATTAACCAAACGCTTGCAGATTTTACGTAGCAACGCATCGTTCAAAACGATGGCTGCGTTTCCACAGAGCCTGGCCCCAAAAGAGACCGTTGTGCCAGTGTGTACGACGTGCGCTGGCCTCGGTAGCTATATGGAATGGGTCCGCTATAGGTGCGTGAGAAAGTCACACAAAGGTCACGCACGCTTAATCCCCCTCCTCAGCGCTCTGCCGACCGAAACAATCCACGTTTCTGTATCAAGCTAATTGGCGGATCGAGGAAACGTGGCAGTGAGCGTCGTTCCGCTTCCGATCGAAGACGTCACTGTCACATCACCGTGATGCGCTCTTGCGATCTCTCGAACAATGAATAGACCAAGCCCGAGACTGTGCAGCTCAGCATTGTCATGACTGCCGCGAATCATCGGCTCGAACAGGTTGTCGAGCAGCGCCGGGCGTATTGGCGTGCCAACGTTGTGCACGACAATACTTACTGCGTGGTCCTCACAGAGCGACGAGACGGTTACCCCACCATCCGCAGAGCCGTAGGAGATTGCATTGGCAACGAGGTTGCCTATAAGCTGATAAAGCCGGTCACTGTCCGCGGTGAACTCGCAGTGTCCAACACGCAAGTGGGACAGCTCATGTCCGGGGAAGGTCCGTCTTAACTCGTCCAAGCATCCCGCCACAAGTTCGTGCAGGTCGACCGGCTTGGGGGAAACCGCGATACCTCGTCCAACTTGAGTCAAAGTGAAGTCAAGAAGGTCTGCGACCAAACGCTGTGCCCTCTGCGCCGAGTGAGTGATATGACCGAGTACTTGCCTCTGTTTGGCATCAAGCTCCCCGCGGCCCAGCATATCCGTTGCCATTATTATCGCCGACAGCGGGTTTCGCAGATCGTGGCTGACGATACCAATCATCTGTTCGGCGAAAAGGGCCCTGTCTTCTGCCGCAGCGTAGGTAACACGCAATTTGTCCTGGGCAGCATTCTGAGCGCGTTGAGCCTTGAGGTGTTTTGCCAGATGCCTTTCGGCGACCATCCGCGCATTGAGTAGGTCACGTTCGTATCGATGTCGCTCTTCGGCCCTGAACAATGACAACTCGTGAAAAATACCGGTGGAGTGCTCACACCTGATTGCGCTGAAAATCATCGGGGTTGCACAGCCATTATGATGAACGAGGTCGAATTTCACATCAGCGACCTCCTCCTGAATTTGCATTAGGGATACCCAGTTCTGATAGAAGCTTCTCCCCGTGAGCCTCATAAGGCTCTGAATCTGACGACCGAGTAGTTCCTCTCGGCTGTAACCGATCCAGTGACAGAAGGTGAGGTTAACCCGTTTAATCTGACCGTCTTCTGCGGTGAGCAGCAATCCACGATCCGCATCATCGAAGAGCATTTCGGAATCTGGCAGCGATTCGTTATCTGCTTGCATTTTTTCCTGCTCACAAAGAAGGGGCTGAATTACTGGAAGTAACTATAGTCACCACACTAGGAATTGACCATTCCCTGAGCACTTTTCCGTGTACGGGCGGTGTCCGTGCGCCTGGACTGAGTGGCGGCTAACTTAACTGAGCAATCAAAACCACATTGGTGTAGATCAAGCTGCCATCACTGGTCCGATGCCCGACCAAATGGAACTGGCCGCGTTGGTCGTCGCTCAAATAGACGCGTAATTGGCAATCGGATAGGGGGCCGTATCCCTCAGGCATGATCAAGTCCATTGACTTCATATCGACATCGACCATGACTTCTGACTCATGGCCATTCTGCAGGCGTTCTTCGGCCTGCTCCAGACGCAAATGGACAGGGCCTTCGATGTTAAAATGGACGTCCCCCACCGGGGTGGACTTTTGGTCGTCGCTAATTTTGCACCAGCCTTCGATCGTCAGGGTACTCATGGCAAAACCTCTGATGTAGATTGTTAGACTCTGTAACCCTAGCTTGTTTTTAATTTCATATCTAAACGTTCAATTCAAGGCACGCAACCCAAACGGCCGGTTTTCCGTGTTTTATCAGGGAAATCTTCGTTCCTTCGATGCTGACCCCGGCCATTAATCCTTGTTGGACGAATGTGAACGCGCAGGTATCGTCCTTCAGCGTCGAGCGGGACAGATTCTTAGCGCCCCTTCGTCAACCACAACAACGGTTGGTCCTATACCGATTTCCCAGCCCTTGGTTTCGCGTAAACAATTCACGGCTTTTTCGATCATCAGGAAAGTTGCATAGTCATACGACCGGACACCTGCCTGCAGCTCCCATGACCCGGTTCTGGCGTTGTAATAACCCTTTACTTTCGAGCCCTTAAATAATTCGCCTTGGCGATAGCTGCCACCAAACGCAAAGCCCGCCTTGATGATTTTCGCGATGACGATCGATAGGAAGAACTCCACTGACTGAGTCATTTTGTACTCCGATGCGGCAGACCGGATGTTACCAACGGTCAGTGTCTGCACCAGACAGGATCCGTATCTACTGGAAGTTCTCCGGCTCACCCTAAAATGTGGGAGTTACAGGCTCCGATGGACCAGAAACACCATGAACACTACGACCCGCAGAATGTGAGTGAGTCCACCCATTAAGTATAGCCGTGGCCAGTGCCAGCGGATATTCGGATGCGCCAATGAAACCAACGGTGATCCCATGATTGTCATTCCACATATCTAGACATAAAGCTCATCACGGAATCGTCGTCAGAGGCTGCTTTTGGCCGTTGGTTGCCTGTCGTGAGCGGCCGGTTCGGGTCACCACCTGCCTTCCGTGACAGGCAGGAGTCGGTCAATAGCGAGCGATTCTTGTAGACTGAGTTCCAGTCTCCAAAGGTTCTTAGCAAGGCTCGCGAGGGACAGCCCACGCGCATTCGGTAGAGCATCCCCTCAACCGTCACTCGCAGATCAGGCTTATGGTAAATGGCTTGTTGAAGCAGAATTTTTTCCAGCGTCGACCAAAGCTCGTTACTGAGCATCACATCAATCGGGACATTGCAAACTCGCAGGGTTGTCGGCGTAGGAACCTTAATTCTGCGGTTTTGCTCTTCTTTCTCAGCCTCCCTAGCGCGAAACGTCAACAGCCCCTAGGCTGAATGATCTCTTTGACGGCTCAGCCTGAGGTCAGGGGATCAATGAATACTCAGCGGATTCTCTCCTTTTTTCGGTTGCGTCGACTTGAAACAGGGTTTCGTCTGTGGCGAGACTCGACTCGCAAGTTCGAGTACGAGCCTGCCTTGCGCGCCGAGTTGTTCAGCACCGAGCAGATGGCAAACCATGGCACTCAACTGGCTCGCGAACACATCTTGAGTCCGCGCTCGGCGGCGGACCCGCTACTGGCGCGACTGAGCGATAACGAAGCCCTGCTGGTCAGCAGCTGTGAAACCCTGACCACAGCGACGTTGTCCAGTCGACGCGTCATGCCCGCCGCAGAATGGTTGCTCGACAACTTCTATCTGATCGAGGAACAAATTCGAATCGCGCAAAGGCACCTACCCAAGGGCTACAGCCGTGAATTGCCGCGGCTGGCGAATGGCCCATCGACCGGGCTGCCGAGGATCTACGACACCGCGCTGGAGATTATTTCACACGGCGATGGCCGGGTTGACAGCGAGATCCTGGACCGTTTTGTTGCGGCCTATCAGGCAGTAACGCCGCTCACACTCGGCGAATTGTGGGCGATCCCCATCATGCTGCGGCTGGCGTTGATCGAGAATCTGCGCCGCGTTGCTTCGCGGGTCATGGCGAAATGGAATGATCGTTGTCTGGCCGACGACTGGGCCGACCGGATGACCGAAACTGTCGAGTGCGACCCGAAGAATGTCGTGCTCAGTGTGGCCGATATGGCACGCTCGAAGCCGCCGATGACCAGTTCATTCGTCGCCGAGCTGGTGCGGCGACTACAGGGACAGAGTTCGGCACTGGCACTGCCGTTGACCTGGGTCGAGCAAAACCTGGCTGAGGCAGGACAAACCATCGAGCACATGGTGCAAATGGATGCGCAGCAACAGGCGGCCGACCAGGTTTCCATCGGCAATAGCATCGGTAGCCTGCGCCTGCTGTCGACGACAGACTGGCGCGAATTCGTCGAGAGCTTGAGTATCGTCGAGCAAGTGCTGCGCGAAGATCCATCGGGGGTCTATGTCAGCATGGACTTCGCGACGCGTGACAATTACCGCCATGTCGTTGAGCGCCTTGCGAGAAATAGTACGCACTCCGAGAAAAACGTGGCGCGGGCAGCGATCAAGTTGGCACAGGCCAACGCCGGGGCTGATCACGTCGGAGCTGTTACCAGTCACGTGGGTTTCTACTTGATCGGCAAGGGACTGCCTGCGTTGGAGCAACACCTCGGCGCACACTGCACCTTGGGTGAACGATACCAACGGCTGCTGGGCCGCTCGCCGCTATCCTTTTACCTCGGTTTGAACACGGTGCTGATGTTCCTGTTCGCTGTACCGTTCTTCGCCGCGGCGCAGGCCAACGGCTGGCATGGGCTACTGTTGGTATTGCTCACAATTCCCGCGCTGCTGACTACCAGCCGCTTGGCGCTGGCTCTGGTGAACTGGCTGGTGACCCTCTCTGTGCCGCCGAGCATGCTGCCGCGCCTGGACTTTAGCGCGGGCATCCCCGCCAAGGCGCGCACGCTGGTGGTAGTTCCGACGCTCATAGCCCGTGCGAAGGACATCGAGGAGCTGACCGAGGGGCTGGAGGTGCGCTTCCTGGCCAACCGCGACGAGCACTTGCATTTCGCGCTGCTTACCGACTTCATGGATGCCTCGACCGAAGTTCTGGAGCAGGACGCAGCCTTGTTGGCGCTGGCTCGTGAGCGCATCGATGCGTTGAACCGAAAATATCCCGACAGCAATCACTTTTTCCTGTTCCATCGCGCGCGATACTGGAATTCGGCTGAGCAGGTGTGGATGGGCCACGAGCGCAAGCGGGGCAAGCTTGCCGAACTCAATGCACTGCTGCGCGGCACCGGGCAGGAGCGCTTTGCGCTGATTGTCGGCAACCTCGCAGGGCTGCAGCAGGTGCGTTACGTCATCACCCTCGACACCGATACCCAGCTGCCGCGGGATACGGCACGACAGTTCATTGGCGCCATGGAGCATCCACTCAACTGTGCCGTCTACGATCCGCAGCAGCGTCGCATCAGCGCCGGCTACGCGATCCTGCAACCACGGGTCGGCATCAGCCTGCCCAGCACGGCACGATCCGCCTATACCTGCCTGTTCGGTAGCGAGGCAGGGATCGATCCCTATACGCGCGCCGTCTCGGACGTCTATCAGGATCTGTTCCAGCAAGGCTCGTTTATCGGCAAGGGCATCTATGCGGTGGATGCGTTCGAGCAGGCCGTCGCCGGTTGCTTCCCCGACAACCGCATTCTCAGCCATGACCTGATCGAAGGCTGCTACGCCCGCACGAGCCTGCTCAGCGATGTGCAGTTGTTCGAGGAGTACCCCTCGAGCTACAGCGCTGACAGCCAGCGCCGACATCGCTGGATTCGCGGCGACTGGCAGCTATTGCCCTGGATTCTGCCGCAGGTGCCAACCCAGTGCGCCGGCTTCGAAGCCAATCGCCTGTGCGCGCTAGCGCGCTGGAAGATATTCGACAACCTGCGCCGCAGCCTGGAGCCCGCGGCACTGCTGGCGATGCTGCTGGCAGGCTGGTTCGGCCTGGCGCAGCCGGCAGGCTGGACCCTGACGATCCTCGCCCTGCTACTGATCCCATCGCTGCTTCCGCCGATACAGGCGATGTTCCAGAAGCCCCACGACGTGCCACTCGACCAGCACCTGGCGGTGGTGCTGCGCGCAGCCGGCCAGGATGTCCTGCGCACGGCACTGACTCTTGCCTGGCTGCCGTGCGAGGCGCTGAGCAGCCTGGATGCAATCGCCAGCACGCTGTGGCGGATACTGGTCAGCCATCGCCGATTGCTGCAGTGGAACCCCTCTTGCGAAGTAGAGCGCACCAGTGCCCACGACCTGCCGGAACTCTACCGGCTGATGTGGGCAAGTCCGCTGCTGAGTGGGCTAGTGATCCTGGCGTTGCTCCCTAGCCCCGGCGCATTAGCGCTCGCCGCTCCGCTGGTGTTGCTTTGGATGGCATCGCCGGCCATCGCTTGGTGGCTGAGTAAGCCGGCCACCCGCGCGGCATTCACCCCGACGAACGTCGAACTGCGCTTTCTGCGGAACTTGTCGCGTCGGACCTGGGCTTTCTTCGACAGCCACGTCAGCCAGCAAGGCAACTGGCTTCCTCCGGATAATATCCAAGAAGAGTCCACCGCCGTCATCGCCCACCGAACCTCGCCAACCAACATGGGCATGTCCCTGCTGGCGCATCTGGCCGCTTATGACTTCGGCTATCTGAGTGCCGGGCGACTACTGGAGCGCCTAGACCAGTCGTTCGCGGTCATGAGCCGACTGGAACGGCATCGCAACCATTTCTACAACTGGTACGACACCCTGTCGTTGCAACCCCTGCACCCGCGCTATGTCTCGACGGTGGACAGCGGCAATCTAGCCGGGTTGCTTCTGACCCTGCGCCCTGGCCTGCTTGCATTGGCCGACGATCCGCTATTCGACGCGCGCCAGTTGACAGGCCTGAGCGATACCCTTCATGTACTGCGCGACACACTCCCGGCCGCTGCGCTCGACAGCCGCGAGATGCACGCGTTGCAGGCCGATCTGCGCGCGGCGCTGGCCACTGTGCCGCAATCGCTGCCAGACGCAGCGGACTGCATGCACGGGTTACTCGATCGTGCCGTGGCGCTGGCCGCCGTGCTCAATGCCACACCGGAGAGCGACGTCGCCTTCTGGCTGGCGGCGCTGATCACCCAATGCGGCGACCAGCAGGCCGAGCTGTATCGTTTCATGCTCCCATCGACCATGAATGGCGCGGGAGGTGATGCTGTTACGCCGCTGCCGACCTGGCGCCACTTGGCGCAGCTCAATGCCGATCTGTGGCCCCAGGCCCTGCGTGGGCAGGTCGCCGAAGTGCAGCGTGATGCCAGCCAGCGCATCGCCACCGCCACACGGCTGGCGAAGCTGGCCGAGGACCTGGCGACGATGGATTTCAGCTTTCTGTACGACACACGCTGTAACCTGTTCGCGATCGGCTTCAACGTCGACGAGCATCTGCGGGATGCGGGTTACTACGACCTGCTGGCCTCGGAGGCGCGCCTCACCAACTTCGTGACCATCGCCCTGGGCCAGTCGCCACAGCAAAGCTGGTTCACACTCGGCCGACTACTCACCAGCAACGGCGGCGTGCCGGTATTGCTGTCCTGGTCTGGGTCGATGTTCGAGTACCTGATGCCGCTGCTGGTGATGCCGAGCCCCGAGGGTACCCTACTAGACCAGACCTGCCGCGCGGCGGTGGCCCGGCAGATCGAATACGGCCGCCAGCTGGGGCTGCCGTGGGGCGTATCCGAATCGGCCTACAACACGCGGGACATCAACTTCAATTACCAGTACCGCGCCTTCGGGGTACCGGGACTCGGGCTCCAGCGAGGGCTAGGCGAGGACATGGTGGTGGCGCCATATGCCTCGGCGCTAGCGTTGATGGTGGCTCCGCAGGCTGCCTGCCGGAATCTACAGCGGCTCGCCACCCAAGGCTTGGCTGGACGCTACGGCCTGCACGAGGCCATCGACTACACCGCGGCACGCTTGCCGCGCGGACATGACTCGGTGGTGGTCCGCTCTTTCATGGCGCATCACCAGGGCATGAGCCTGCTGGCACTTGCCAGCGTACTGCTGGACCGGCCGATGCAGCGACGTTTCGAGTCCGAACCGCAGTTCCGGGCCAACGCCTTGCTGTTGCAGGAGCGGATACCGAAAACGGCAGCCGAGTACCTGCATGCTTCCGGCCTTACCACCCCCGATGTGGGGGCACAGCTGGCGACAGCCCAGCTGCGCATCTTCACTGACCCCGACCGTCGCCGGCCCGCTGTGAAACTGCTGTCCAACGGCCGCTATCATGTGATGGTGAGCAGTGCCGGTGGTGGCTACAGTCGTTGCCGTGAACTGGCGGTGACCCGTTGGCACGAGGACATCACCTGCGACAACTGGGGCATGTTCTGCTATCTGCGTGATGTCGCCAGTGGCACCTTCTGGTCCAGTGCCCATCAGCCAACACTGAGGCGCCTGGAAAGTTACGAGGCGATCTTCTCAGAGGCGCGCGCTGAGTTCCGCATACGCGAACGTGACTTCGATACTCATACCGAGATCGTGGTATCGCCGGAGGACGACATCGAGCTGCGGCGCATCCATGTTACTAACCGTGCACGGGTGCGACGCACAATCGAGCTCACCAGCTACGCCGAGGTGGTGCTGGCTCCCGCGATCAGCGATGCGATACATCCGGCCTTCAGCAATTTGTTCGTGCAGACCGAGCTGCTGCAGCCGCTGCAGGCGATCCTTTGCACGCGCCGGTCGCGCTCCAGCGAGGAAGTAGCGCCCTGGATGTGTCATCTGCTGGCGGTGCACCAGGTCGATATCGACTCGATCTCTTACGAAACGGACCGCCGGCGCTTCATCGGTCGCGGCCGCAGTATCGTCCAGCCAGCGGCGATGGACGCCACGCCCGACGATCAGGGTCTGCTCTCCAACAGCGCCGGGGCGGTGCTCGATCCGATCGTGGCGATCCGCTGCCGTATCACCCTCGATCCCGACCAGTCGGCGACGATCGATCTGGTGACCGGCGTCAGCGACAGTCGCGAAGGCTGCCTGCAACTGATCGACAAATATCGCGACCGCCATCTGGCCGACCGCGTGTTCGACCTGGCGTGGACCCATAGTCAGGTGTTACGCCGCCAGTTCAATATCTCGCAGGTCGATGCGCAGCTGTATGAACACCTGGCCACCTCGGTCATCTACGCGAATGCCGCCTATCGGGCAGAGGCCGGCGTGCTGGCCGCCAATCAGCGGAACCAGTCCGGCTTGTGGGGGCATGGTGTCTCCGGTGACCTACCGATCGTGCTGCTGCAGATCCATGCGGCAGAGAATATCGAGCTGGTCCGCCAATCGGTGCAAGCGCATACCTACTGGCGGATGAAGGGCTTGGCGGTGGATCTGGTGATATGGAACGAGGATCGTGCCGGCTACCGGCAACACCTGCATGATCTGATCATGGGCCTGATTGCCTCGGGTATTGATGCCAGCCTGATCGACCGGCCGGGCAGAGTCTTCGTGCGCTTGGCTCAGCAGCTCTCGAACGAGGATCGGACTCTGATGCAGTCGGTCGCCCGCATCATCCTCAGCGACGACCATGGCAGCCTGGCCGAGCAGGTGCACCGGCGTCGCGTGGATCCGCCGCTGCCGCAGTTCGAACAGAACCTCCCGCGCCTGTTCGAAACGACCCCACCGCAGCCCGCCCCCAAGCAGGGAGAGCTGATCTTGTGTAATCCGTACGGCGGCTTTACGGCAGACGGCCGCGAATATTCGATAACTCTCATGCCGGGAGAGGCGACACCGGCGCCCTGGGTCAACGTGCTGGCCAACCCAGGGTTCGGCACGGTCATTTCCGAGAGCGGCAGCGCCTATACGTGGAGCGAGAACGCCCATGAGTTCCGGCTGACGCCCTGGCAGAACGATCCTGTCGGCGATGCCTGCGGCGAGGCGTTGTACCTGCGCGACGAGGTGACCGGGCACTACTGGTCGCCTACGCTGCTACCGCGGCGCGGCCATGGCGCGTACATGACCCGCCACGGCTTTGGTTACAGTGTTTTCGAGCACAACGAAGACAGCATCCACACCGAGCTGTGGGTCTACGTGGCGCTGGATGCGCCGATCAAGTTTTACCGGCTTAGGATACGCAATGACTCAGGGCGCCTGCGCCGCCTGTCCGCAACGGGTTATGTCGAATGGGTGCTGGGCGATTTGCGCGAGAAGTCGGCGATGCACGTGGTCACCGAGTTCGACCCGCTCAGCGGCGCCCTACTGGCGCACAACACCTATTCGATCGAGTTTCCAGGCCGGGTGGCATTCTTCGATGTCGACTCGCCAAGTCTAAGTGTCACCGCCGATCGCAGCGAGTTTCTCGGCCGCAACGGCAACCTCGGGGCACCAGCAGCGATGACACAGGCGCGACTGTCTGGCCGCACCGGAGGTGGTCTTGACCCGTGCGGAGCGATCCAGGTCGGCCTCGAACTGGGCGCTGGTGGCAGCCACGAACTGGTGTTCCGTCTGGGCGCAGAGCGCGATGCCTCGACGGCGAGCGCCTTGCGCCTGCGCTACCGTGGCAGCATGGGGGCGGTCGAGGCACTCGACGCCGTGCAGGCCCACTGGCGTGAGACGCTGGGCCGGGTGCAGGTGGAAACGCCCGATCCGTCGATCGATGTACTGGTCAACGGCTGGTTGATGTATCAGGTCATTGTCTGCCGCTTCTGGGCTCGCAGCGGTTATTACCAGTCAGGCGGGGCGTTCGGCTTCCGTGATCAGTTGCAGGACGTCATGGCCATGCTCCACGCCGCCCCGCACGCCGCACGCCAGCATCTGCTGCTCTGCGCCTCACGCCAGTTCCCCGAAGGCGATGTGCAGCACTGGTGGCATCCGCCGCTGGGGCGAGGCGTGCGTACACTGTGCTCTGACGATTACCTGTGGCTGGCCCTGGCAACCAGCCACTATGTGCGGGTCACTGCGGATCACAGCGTGCTCGACGAACCGGTGGGCTATATCGAAGGCCGCCCGCTGGACGCAGGCGAAGAGTCCTACTATGACCTGCCTACGTGCGCGCCGCTGGACGAAACGCTGTATCGGCACTGCGTGCGGGCCATCGAGCACAGCATGGGGCGCGGCGTCCATGGCCTGCCACTGATCGGTGCCGGCGACTGGAACGATGGCATGAACAGGGTCGGCGAGCAGGGGCGTGGCGAAAGCGTGTGGTTGGGCTTCTTCCTGTACGAGGTATTGCAGCACTTTGCCAAGACCGCACGCGGCTATGGTGACGAGCCGTTCGCCCGGCGCTGCGAGGAGCAGGCGGGCACGCTGCAGGACAGCTTAGAAGTGCATGGTTGGGATGGCGCATGGTACCGCCGGGCGTATTTCGACGACGGCACACCGCTAGGTTCGGCAAGCAACGACGAATGTCGGATCGACTCAATCTCACAGAGCTGGGCGGTACTCTCCGGCGCCGCACCAGACGGACGAAGGCGCCAGGCTATGGACGAGCTTGATCGCCATCTGGTGCGCCGCGATGTCGGGTTGATCCAGTTGCTCGATCCACCCTTCGACCGCTCGGCGCTCGACCCCGGCTACATCAAGGGCTACGTGCCCGGCGTGCGAGAGAACGGTGGCCAGTACACCCATGCAGCCGTGTGGGCAACCATGGCCTTCGCCGCACTGGGCGACAGTGCACGAACGTGGGAGCTGCTGCGCATGATTAATCCGGTTAACCATGGCTGCAGCGCTGAGGCGATAGAGGTTTACAAAGTCGAGCCGTATGTGGTGGCCGCTGATGTGTACGGGGTGTTTCCGCATGCCGGACGCGGCGGCTGGAGCTGGTATACCGGCTCAGCAGGCTGGATGTACCGGCTGATGGTGGAGTCCCTGCTGGGCCTGCAGCGTGAAGGCGAGCGACTCCGCATACGGCCGGTGCTCCCGGCGCACTGGCCTAGCTTCACGTTGCATTACCGGTTTGGTGAAACCATTTACCATATCAGGGTGCGACAAACCGCCGTCGGCGAGGGCCTGTCGCAATTCAGTCTAGACGGCACGCTGCACAGCGGCGAGGACATTCCGCTGATCGACGATGGCCGCGATCATCAGGTAGAGATCAGGCATCCATCGGAAGTTTCCGAAACCTCAGTAACCAAATGAGCTGGTGCTGAATCATCTTCAGATCAGGCTAGTTGACTACTACAACCTGCGCTCAAAAACGGGGTTATGCCGAGATAAGGGAGAAGTTGGATCGAATCCAACTACGTCAGCTCAAAAAGCTAGAGTTGCTCATGACCCCCTTGGATGGCGCGATTCAAATTCTCAGCCAAGAACCAATTGATCAGGAAGCCGGCAGCTAAATCTTCGAGTATCTGTCTCCCCAAGGTTGCCGAGGTAGCGCAGATGCATGCAGTCATCCCTTAGCCATTGGCATTGCCATCAAGGACGACTGCTGATCCATCATCTTCATCATCCCTCCCATGCCCGCGGAGGCCAAAAACTCATCCTTTTCGACGCTAAGCATTTCAATTAACCGCTCGTCAGCCATTCGGCTCAACTGACTGAACATATGTTGCTTTTCCCTGACAGATAAGTGGTGAGCAGACGAAATATTCCTTTCGTTTTGCTAATGGGAGAACAACATGAAAGCAATCGTTTACAACGGCCCGCGTGACGTGAGCGTGCAAAATGTCCCGGATGCCAAAATCGAAAAACCTACTGATGCCTTGGTTCGAGTCACTGCCACCAACATCTGTGGTTCAGATCTGCACATGTACGAGGGTCGGACTTCGTTTGAGACTGGGCGCGTATTTGGACACGAGAATCTCGGTGAGGTGATTGAGGTCGGGGCCGGTGTTGATCGGGTAAAGGTGGGGGATCGCGTTTGTCTGCCGTTCAATATTGGCTGCGGGTTCTGCGAAAACTGCGAGAAGGGCCTGACGGGGTTTTGTCTGACCGCCAATCCTGGTAATGCGGGCGCTGCTTATGGATTCGCAGAAATGGGGCCATATCAAGGAGGGCAGGCTGAATTGCTTCGCGTACCCTACGCCGACTTCAACTGCCTGGTGCTGCCCGAAGACGCGCAAGAGCGTGAAGATGACTACGTGATGCTGTCTGACATCTTTCCTACCGGTTGGCATGCGACTGAATTAGCCGGCCTATTACCCGGTGAGAGCATCGCGATTTACGGTGCCGGCCCGGTCGGATTGATGGCTGCCCACTCCGCCATGATCAAAGGTGCCTCCCAAGTATTCGTGGTCGACAATCATCCAGATCGTCTGAAGCTGGCGGCTCAAATGGGTGCCACACCGATAAACTCCCTGGAGAAAGAAGCGGTGGATCAGATACTCAATCTGACTCATGGCAAAGGCACTGATCGTGGTTGCGAATGTGTGGGTTATCAGTGCTGCGACCGCCATGGGCATGAAGCCAATCACCTGACGATGAACAACCTCGTTGCCTCGACAAAGGCTACCGGTGGAATAGGAGTCGTCGGCGTATTCATACCGAAAGACCCTGGTGCAAAAAACGAACTCGCAAAGGAAGGCAAGATGGCCTTCGACTTCGGTGCATTCTGGTTCAAGGGGCAGCAAATTCGCACGGGCCAGGCCAACGTCAAAGTCTACAACCGCAGGTTGGCACAACTCATTCACCACGGGCGAGCTAACCCCGCGCAGATCATTTCTCACCGCTTGAAGCTCGCTGAAGGGCCAGACGCCTATAAGCACTTCGATGCGCGTGACAATGGCTGGACAAAGGTTGTGCTCAAACCGGCTGATTGAGTGGATGAACCTGATGCCTTCGCTTGCTCCGAAAATACCGAGTAGGTCATAAACCGTGATAGCTAAGCACCGAAAAGGCCCGCCCGTGGCGCAGTGCGCGATTAAGGCGGGCTGTCGGTGTGAGGAAAAAATAATGATTACAAAACATCGCAAACTGGTCATCGTACTTTCAGCAATCGGAGTCGTTACCTTCTTGAGCGGATGTGTTCGAGACCCTGACAAACCTTCAGTTTCTCAGCTTGCTGTCAGCGGTACCAAAAGCATGCTGCGCACTGATTCGGACATGCACAAAGTGCTGAATAAATTTGCCAGCTTCGATGGCAAAGCAGTTGAGAAGATCACACCAGCCGAAGCTCGCCAGCAACCGACCATGGCCGACGCCGTTAAAGGGGTACTGGCTGACCAGAAACGCGACAGCACGCCCACGACACTTGTGCCAGGCGTCACCACTCGCGAGATCCAAGTGCCGGGCGCTGCAGGCTCGATGCCCGCGACTGTGTATACACCAGACGGCACAGGGCCGTTTCCGGTAGTGTTGTACTTCCACGGAGGCGGGTGGGTTTTCGCCGACCGCAAAGTTTATGACGGCGGCGCACGAGGTCTAGCGAAGCAGGCTAACGCTGTCGTTGTTTCCGTGGACTATCGACTCGCCCCGGAGAACAAATTCCCCGCCGCACATGAAGATGCCCTAGCTGCTTACCGTTGGCTGACAACCAAAGCGTCTTCGGTGAATGGTGATCCGAAGCGTCTTGCGCTTGCTGGCGAGAGCGCAGGTGGGAACCTTGCCGTTGCGACGGCGGTAGCGGCTCATAAGGCGGGGTTGACTGCTCCGAAGCATGTGCTGTCGGTTTATCCAGTAGCCCAGTCAAATACCGACACTGAGTCGTATTTGAAATACGCCGATGCGATTCCCCTCAACCGTCCAATGATGCTGTGGTTCATTTCGCAAGTCATTACCAGCCAAGCTGATGCCAAAGATCCGCGCATCGATCTTGTGCATGCCAATCTACAAGGTCTGCCTCCGGTCACATTGATCAACGCCGAGATTGACCCGTTACGTGACGACGGTGCTCAGCTGGAACAGGCGCTGCGAAGCGCAGGAGTGAGCGTTGAACGCAGGCTCTATCCAGGAGTAACCCACGAGTTCTTTGGTACTGCAGCTGTGGTGCAAAAAGCCCAGGAAGCTCAGATCTATGCCGGCGAGCGTTTGAAGGTTGACTTGGAGAAGTAGTGCGTTAAAAAACTTCATTGATCGGCGCAAAGTCCACCTGACATAGGCAGCTTTGCGTTCGAGCAATTCAAATTAGAAAAGTGCTTTCGCCTCTGCGGATTTTCCTGAAAAGTCATATCGGGGGCGGAAAGAGATTCACCGTGGCGTACTATTCATCCGAACGAAGAGCCGCATTGCTCAAGATGTTGCCACCTCCGCTTAACCTGTCGATAGCCAAGGTTTCCCGGCGCGAAGGGGTGAGCGAAATGTCTTTGTACAACTGGCGCAAGCAGGTCAGTTCAGAAGGAAACGTAGTGCCCGAAAACAAGCAATTGGCCCAGAACTGGTCAGCCGAAAAGAAGTTTGCTGTTGTCCTTGAGGCCGCCGGTTTGTCCGAGATCGACCTGGGAGAGTATTGCCGACGCCAAGGCCTTTACCCGGAGCAAATCCTCGTCTGGCGGCAAGCGTTTATCAGCGGCCAGAAGTCTGAACAGGACCAGCAAAAAGACGACCGCGAACAAGCACGTAAAGACAAGAAATGCATCCAGGAACTTGAGCGTGAACTGCGCAGCAAAGACAAGGCGCTGGCCGAAGCCGCCGCGCTGTTGGTGCTGCGAAAAAAGCTCAATGCCTACTGGGGGTTCGACAACGAGGACAACTGACGCCCTTGCCAGACCGGCACTTGCTTGTGCACACACATGACAGGTAGCCCACTGAACGTGTGGCCGTAATGTATGCGCGAGAGTGCGGAAGGAGGGGTGGCGCTGGAGTCAGTGAATTGTTTCATAACGGATCAACCTGCTGGATTGGGTCATATCTATCTCAATAGGCTTTTTTTAACTGATCTACCTGGGGCTGGCACTGATCAGGGTCATAGCCTTGATTGTCAGCAAGGCTATGTGACTGCCCCATATAGACTTTTCGGTCTATATGGGAGCGTACTGATAGCGTCGATCAAATGCCCTCTGGCTTCATTTGAGGGCCAACGAGCACGCTCAAATCCGACTGACGCCACAGCCATGACTGCCATCCCCAAAGACTTTAGTAGCTGCTTTGCAGAGATAGCTGCTGCAGGTTAGCCGGGAGGGGGGCTATCCCCTACTGCAACCAAACACATGGCATCGATTGCCGTACACCTTGGTCGCGGCCTTGCAGAGGTAGCTCACGCGAAGGAAGTACCGATCCATCTCCTCTGGATCATCCTGAGAGAGGTGGTGCCCAGCGTTATCGGGGATATGCACCAAGCCATAGGCATCGTCGACAGGAATTCTCAACGCACTGGCCCAGGCAGCATTTAGGCGGCTGTATGTATTCTGCTGTGCCGAGTGAAAGCGTCCCACGGTGTGGTACGCATCCCAGTTGAGCAGTAAGACGAAGTGATAATGCAGTCGACCCTCTTGCCCAATCTCCCTGACCCAGCACCAGCGCACCTCTGTCTGATGAGCAGTATCGTTCAGGCGCACGGAGCGCCCCCGTGCTGATTGAATTCTGTGGGTCAAGGAGTCGACGTATTTGGAGATGACTGATTACGCTGCCTTATTCAGATAGCAGATAACCGCTTGGGCAAATCAGAGCCAGCACGATGGTGCTGATCCGTAGACTTTTCAAACCGTTGCTCTGTGAATACGACCAGTGCGGTAGGCTCTCGCCCCAACAGGCTTCATGCGCAGATATTGGTTGTCCTTGGTCAGGTAACTCACGGCATTGATGACCTTTCGACATGCCTCGCTGTCAGCTCGCTTGATCACCCCGATTCCGAGCTCGTCACCATATCTGTCCTTGTCATCGTTGCAGCTGAAGAAGTAACCCAGGCCACAAGTGATCTGCTCCCACAACTCGCCAATCTTTCTCGCTTTAGCAAAATCGCTGCGTACCCCAGCACCGTTGAAGAAGAAGGCTGCATGGATATGAAAGCCTTTATCCTCTCCGTGCTCAACTGAGCAGATATAGCCTGTCTCATGCTCGAAGATGGGATTACGCTCCCGCGCACGAATGAGCTTATCCAAGTCATTGAACACATGCTCAATGCGCAAGCGTGGCCAAGCCATCGCTCGATAATGCAGATCAACACGGACGACCACCGTGCGTGAGTAACGATCAAGCACCTGGCTGACGTACTCGCTGAGCGTGGCTTGCTTGCGACTAGCCTCGTAGCGGCGGTCATCCGCCTTGCGCTTGTACCTCTTGCTGCTGATTAGCTGACGAATCCGAGCAACCAGTACGTTCATGGCATGATAGAAATCCAGATAGGCCGTCCCTTGCACATTCAGGCAGGTCACTCCAGCAGGACTACGCTCCAAGCCAATGTCCTGACAGGCTTCCCAGAAGGCTTGCAGGTGCTCGCTATAGCCGTAGGGGTGACGATCATCGAAGAGATCGAACATCTGCTGCATGGAGTCGACGTATTTGGAAATCCTGGTCCGTTGTACACGTTCGTATCCAGATTGAGTTTGGATGATCTCGAAAGCCGGCTTGTCAGTACGCTCAATGGACTGAACGAGTCGTTCGATCCTGATCGAGGCTTGAGACTGGGAGAAGCTGGCGAAAACGGTAGTGTTGAATGAGTACATGATTGAGTACCTGGTTGGTTGGATGCACACCAGATACTTAGTGAGTGTGTTTTAACTGCTGAGACGTTCTCTGCTTGAGACTATTGAAAGGGGGTAGCTTATTGGATATGGCTATAGTTGACTGTAGATATGCCTATGCCTATATCAATAAAACCAGCTTTGTCAAGGGAGGTACTGCCCGGAGAAGCCGGGCAATGGAAAGCGATAGAGCCCTGCCTATCGAGACTTTTTGCTATGAGTCGACCGAGGGTGTTGTCTGAGATGCCACCATGGCAGCCGGCTGATGTGGCATATAGGCCATGACCGGGGAAGCCCCAGTCATGGCCTATTGAGACTGCCGGGAGCGCGCATCCAAAGCTCACTCCGGATGCCTGCGAATCACGCAGCGCTTCCCTCGTGAGCATCACGCGCCTCGATTCGGGCCATGACCCAGCCCATCACTTCGCTTTCAACCCACGCTACAGCTCTCTCACCCAATGACACTGACTTCGGAAAGCCCCCTTCTTCGATGTACTTGTAGATCGTGGACCGACCTAGGCCGGTGGCGTGCTTGACGTCTTTCAGGCGAATTAACCTCATGAACTGGCTCCTCTGTATTCCGTTCAGAGGATTCGGGTGGCCTGTAAGAAAATACCTACGGGTTCTTCACTTTGCTGCCTGGCCGGGTCAGCAAGCCAAATCGGTATCGATCCTCAAGGGGAATATCGGACTCGCAGGGAAAGAACTGCGGCTCCACCCTATTGTCAGCATTCGGCTCAATGACTACGCCGCCACGCCAGCCATCTGACGAGCGGGGCAAGGCAAGCAATGTGAGAAGAAAATAACCAGACCTCAAAAGTCTAGGGATGATGACGAAATCCATTGCCCCAAACGGAACCCCTGATACTTGGTCAAATAGCTCAGTAATCCAGATCGCCAAGCTATAAGCACCATGATAGAGCTCATCGACTAAAATGCCGCACCGGTCTCTGCCGAATACTTTCAGACAATCATCACCAGAGTCTGAGAGCCGAGCCGGAGGCCGAAAGTCATTACGAATCCGCGCCTGTAGCTCTTGATCATCAATCCACTGACTAGAAGGGCAGTTAACAAGCACAGACCAATATTTGGAGAGCAGATGAGCGGCGTACTTCTCCAACATGACCTGTAAAAAATGAAAGAACGAGGGTTGCTGGTCCTTACAGAGGCTAAGAACCTCTCCGTATGGATAATTCTGATGTGTCGTGGGATTTTGACGAGTATTCCTACGGATCGTATCCGCATGCTGCGCTCTAGTGGGAAAATCAAGTCTCGTCGTGCAAACCAAAACTGAAGTGGCATTGTCCCCGCCTGATAGCTCTGGATGGTTCAGATTGAGGAAGTAGATGCTTTTCATTTTTTCGAAAAGAACCGAGCTGGTTGCACCGGGCACATAGGTTCTTATCAGGCCCAGGTCAATCAGGCACAGCACTCTATTCTTCAATCGTTCTTTACTGAGCCCCGTGATCTTGCATAGAGCTGAAAAGCCCAGGCCACTGACCACCCCTAGACGGTCAGCGCGACACAACAGCACGCTCAGCAACAGGCTATTCACGATACTCAACCGGCCGGGCTGTCTTTTCCTCCGTGCGTCGGCCGCCAGATCCACACCCTCATTATGCTCCTCGGCTTTTTCGCTTGCTTGGGCAGCCTTCCTATTTTCGTGCTTCAGCAGCCTGCTGACAGCTTCCTCATGGTCCGTGGCTGGCTGCGCGGATGCTTTATTGAGTTTGTTGTGAAAGTCATCCGTGAGTTGGTAGCTCCTTTTTGGTCGCCCCTTACCCGCAGGAGTGGATAAAAAGGTCATCACGCCGCGCTTATCCAACTCTTTTAGCGACGCAGTCACATGGCGATCAGAGAGCCCAAACTGCTTCGCCAAAGCCTTCACACCAAGCTCCACCGGCTCTTCTCTTCCGAAGTGCTGAATGAAGCGCACCAGGAAATATTTATCCTCTGGCTCAAGCCCTTTCACTTCATAAAACAATGCAGATAGAAACACGCCAATCCTCCATAGGCCCAGGACAGAATATGGCTATTTTATCGCAATAAATACAGCCTGTTTTCAATACTTAGTCATGATGCTGAAACGTGACGATAAACGTGATGAAGTAACGTGATGAATAAGGAGCTATAGTTTCACAAAATGACGCTAAAAATTTGGGGAGGGGGTTTGGGTATGAGTCGGAGGTCGCTTGGACTTACATGGCTTGATAGCAATGATCACAAGCAGCAGAAATGGGCTCACAAATATCTGCAAGGGAAAGACGAAATAGACCAGCAACATCGCTCCTCAACGATCGATCAGCTCCTTCGGATCGGCGAGAGACTGGAGGATTCAAAAGAGGGCATATTGATCATTGGCCAGATGAGAGGCGCATGGCGGCAGGTAAAATGCAGCGCTTCAGATAAAGACCGAAAGACCTATGCCTTCAAGCTCAAAATCGATGTAAAAAAAGATCTGGTATGGCTCGCCAAGAAGAACAAGATCACTGCAGCCGACATGCTCAGCAGGTTGATCTCTATGGAGCAGGATGCTCATGTAAGGTTTGAGGAGAAGCTCAACGAGGTAAAAAAGACGCACAAAGAACTGCTGAGCCGCTCCAGAAACGTCACTGCCCACTACAGACAGATCAACGGGACTCTAAAGGAGTTGCTGCACGTCAGTGTGGCGCAACTGTGTCAATCTGAGATTCTGCTGGAAGATGCCTCAATCTCGACAGAGAGCATCACCGAGGATCAGCAGCGCAGGATAGAAGAGCTACGCAAGCAAACAATGGCCGAAGTTGGCGCAGATATAACAGGTGAGATTAGGCTTCGACGCTCAGGGCTCCTTGATCGCCCCATAAAAGGAAGCAATGCCAACCGCCAAGTAGCGAAAGAGGCAGAGCCCAAAACCACGCGCAGCACACTAAAGCACCAGGCGGACTTGACTGGCCAGAAGCCAGCCACCCGTCAACAGACCCCAGAAGCAAAGCCAAAGCCCAGCTCGACGCTCGTAAGCGATAGCGCCAGCCCAATAATCAAACATCCTGCCAGTGAAAATCTAGAGGCGCAGCCTAATAAGAATGTCTCATCTCACATCAAGACAGGCGGAGCACTCCAGGGCGCCCAGATAGCCACACAAAACCCACCCGGCAGCTTTAGGGTCTATGTAACTACAGGGGCAGATGGAGTCATGAACTTATTTATAAAGAAGCATCCCGCCAGGGCGAGGGCTGATTAGAGTCAGGCTGAACGCCTCCTTGGGCAGGCCGCCCAACTGCTCCTCCTGGGGCCGCTCGTGAAAGCCACGGTGTATCCCTGGAGAGTCTGTTTTGAGCTGGCAGGAAGGGCCAACCTTGCATCGGCACTGACCCCTATTCGGTATCGATGGCGATTCAATACAGTGATTGCGACATGACGACGATAGCGTACTGACTGAGCGCAGCCGTAACGCCTCAGGGTGCTAGAGCGGGCATGTCATCATCCACCATTATGATTTTCTAGACCTAGCGCTCACACTGCTGCATCCATGCCCCTTAAAAGGCCGTAGAGTAAAATCACGCAAAAAGAGAGCGGGGGAACATATGGGGGAACAGAAACAACAGAAAGCAAAAAGGCCCCATAAAATGGGGCCTTTAGGTACAAATATGGCGGAGGCGATGGCCCGCTACTGGAGGACTCAATCTCAGCATAGTGAAATACCCCCACTTAAATGATGGGGGAACGCCAGAGAGTCAGCAAATCTCAATTCACTACCAATTCACTACCAAAAAGCAAAAATCGCAAAAATGAAAAAGCCCAATCTTTTCAGACTGGGCTAAGTCATTGAATTATA
This sequence comes from Pseudomonas sp. MH9.2, assembly GCF_034353875.1. Classification (NCBI taxonomy): domain Bacteria; kingdom Pseudomonadati; phylum Pseudomonadota; class Gammaproteobacteria; order Pseudomonadales; family Pseudomonadaceae; genus Pseudomonas; species Pseudomonas sp. MH9.2. The sequence goes on along the minus strand of NZ_CP133784.1, from coordinate 5,264,796 downwards.
TGGTCGGGACGGAGTGATTCGAACACTCGACCCCTAGCACCCCATGCTAGTGCGCTACCGGACTGCGCTACGCCCCGACTAGGCGTGAATCTATTATCGCAACCTGCGAAAAACGATTAGAAATATACCCTAACCGTTTGAATTATGGAAGTATCGGGACAACCGATTCACTTGCGCAATACCACCAATACATCTTCCAGCTCTGAAATCATCTGGTGGATCATTTGCTTGTATTGCGTGGTGTCGTCCTTTGCCTCATCACTGGACATGCGCAAACGCGCACCGCCGATGGTGAAGCCCTGCTCATAGAGCAAAGCGCGGATCTGTCGGATCATCAGCACATCCTGTCGCTGATAATACCGGCGGTTTCCGCGTCGCTTGACCGGATTGAGTTGAGGAAACTCCTGCTCCCAATAACGCAGAACGTGCGGTTTTACCGCGCAGAGCTCACTGACTTCACCGATGGTGAAGTAGCGTTTGCCTGGAATGGGCGGTAGCTCGTCGTTATGACTTGGTTCCAGCATAAGCCTCAACTCGGGCCTTCAACTTCTGCCCTGGACGAAAGGTGACCACACGGCGAGCCGTAATCGGGATTTCTTCTCCCGTCTTTGGATTTCTACCAGGCCGCTGGCGTTTATCGCGCAGATCGAAATTGCCAAAACCGGACAATTTGACCTGCTCGTTATCTTCCAGAGCGTGCCTGATTTCCTCAAAGAAAAGCTCTACCAGTTCCTTGGCTTCTCGTTTGTTCAGGCCTAGCTCTTCATACAGACGTTCGGCCATCTCAGCTTTCGTCAGAGCCCCCATACGCTACTTCCTTAACGTGGCGTTTAACCTTTCCTCGAGCGAGGTGAGGATTTTATGCGTCGTCGCATTTACCTCATCGTCATTAAGAGTGCGCGATGGATGCTGCCAGGTCAAGCCAACTGCTAGGCTTTTTCTATGCGGATCAATGCCTTTACCCTGATACACGTCAAATAGCCTGAGGTCCGTGAGCCATTCGCCTGCGTTTTCACGAATAACATCCAGCACCGCCGCTGCCGGAACATCACGATCAGCTACTAAAGCAAGGTCCCGACGAACTTCCGGGAAGCGCGAAAGCTCCTGGAATTTCGGCAAACGACCTTGAGCCACTTCCGCCAGCACCAGCTCAAAAACGAAAACCGGACGGTCCAGACCCAAGGTTTTCACCAATTCTGGATGGAGCGCACCCACATACCCAACTTCCCGACCATCACGCTCAATGCGAGCGGTCTGGCCTGGGTGCAGCGCGGGATGATGCCCCGGCGTGAAGCTGAACGCTTCCAGCGCACCGGCGAAACCGAGCACTGCTTCGACGTCGGCTTTGACATCAAAGAAATCAATCGCATCATGGCCTTGTGCCCAACCTTCAGGCAGTCGGCTGCCACAAATGACACCAGCAAGCATTGGCTCTTGCTTCAAACCTTCCAATTGACCGACAAACCGCAGACCGCTTTCAAACATGCGCACACGATCTTGCTGGCGATTGAGGTTGTACTGCAGGGCCTTGACCAGACCTGGCCACAAAGAAGAACGCATGGCGGCCATGTCGACCGAAATCGGGTTGGCCAAGAGCAGAGGCTCTACGCCCGGATTGAACAGCGCGAACCATTTTGGATCAATAAAGCTGTAGGTGATCGCTTCCTGATAACCACGGGCAACCAACAAGCGACGAAGCGCAGGCAGATCACCCTGCGCTTCCGCCTTGGCTTGAGGCGCCAGGCGTGCCTGCGGGTAACGAACCGGCAGGCGGTTGTAGCCATACAGCCGCGCCAGCTCTTCGATCAAGTCGACTTCCAGACTGATATCGAAGCGATGGCTTGGTACTTCTACCCGCCATTGCCCAGCTGATTCAGAGGAAACCTTCAGATCAAGACCGGTGAGCAGGCGCTCGACCTCAGCCGAATCCATTTCCATGCCCAGCATCTGGCTGATCCGTTCAGCGCGAAGAATGACCGGAGCAACCGAAGGCAGATACTGTTCGCTGACAGCTTCTACGATCGGACCCGCTTCGCCGCCAGTTATTTCCAGCAACAAGCCTGTCGCCCGCTCCATGGCTTCGCGTGCAAGCTGCCAGTCCACACCGCGCTCGTAACGGTGAGAAGCATCCGTGTGCAAGCCATAAGAGCGCGCTTTGCCAGCGACCATAATGGTGTCGAAGAACGCGCTCTCCAGAAAAATATCGTGAGTCTTGGCGCTGACGCCACTGTGTTCGCCCCCCATAACGCCGGCAATGGCCAAAGCGCGCTGATGGTCCGCGATCACCAGGGTGTCGGCACGCAGGCTGACTTCCTGACCGTCGAGCAGAACAAGCTTCTCGCCATCTTCTGCCATGCGGACGCGTATGCCGCCGTTGATTTCAGCCAGGTCGAATGCGTGCAGCGGCTGACCCAGTTCGAGCATCACATAGTTAGTGATATCGACTGCGGCATCAATGCTGCGCACATCGGAACGACGCAGACGCTCCACCATCCACAGCGGCGTCGGACGGGACAGATCCACGTTGCGCACCACGCGGCCCAGATAACGTGGGCAAGCAGCAGGCGCCAGCACCTCGATAGGACGCACTTCGTCGTGCACAACCGGCACTACAGCCACCTGAGGACGTTTGACTTCAGTGGCGTACAACGCGCCCACTTCCCGTGCCAGACCGGCTACCGACAGACAATCGCCGCGATTAGGCGTCAGATCGACTTCAATGCTCGCATCGTCCAACTCAAGGTAAACACGAATATCCTGACCCACTGGCGCATCGGCAGGCAGCTCCATCAAGCCATCGTTGCCCTCGCCCACTTGCAGCTCGGCTGCGGAGCACAGCATGCCGTTCGACTCAACGCCACGCAGCTTGGCTTTCTTGATCTTGAAATCGCCGGGCAGTTGAGCCCCAATCATGGCAAACGGAATTTTCAAACCAGGACGCACGTTGGGCGCGCCACACACGACCTGAAAGGTCTCTGCGCCATTGCTTACTTGGCACACACGCAGCTTGTCGGCGTCTGGATGCTGTTCGGTGCTCAGCACCTCGCCTACCACCACGCCAGTGAATTCACCGGCGGCCAGCGTAACGCTGTCAACCTCAAGACCGGCCATAGACAGACGAGCGACCAGCTCGTCGCGGGAAACTGGCGGGCTTACCCAGCCACGCAGCCATTGTTCACTGAATTTCATCCTGCTCTCCAAATAGATTCGTTACGGGCGTGCGACCTAGCGAAATTGCGCGAGGAACCGCAAGTCGTTGTCGAAGAACAGACGCAAATCATTGACGCCGTAACGCAGCATGGCCAAACGTTCAACACCCATACCGAAAGCGAATCCCTGGAATTCTTCAGGATCTATGCCGGACATACGCAGTACGTTCGGATGGACCATCCCGCAACCCAGGACTTCCAGCCAGCCAGTTTGCTTGCACACACGGCAGCCTTTGCCGCTGCACATGACGCACTGGATATCGACCTCAGCCGATGGCTCGGTGAACGGGAAAAAGGACGGACGGAAACGCACCGCCAGTTCTTTTTCGAAGAACACTCGCAAGAACTCTTCGATCGTGCCCTTGAGATCAGCGAAGTTGATATCGCGATCAATCAGCAAGCCTTCGACCTGATGGAACATCGGCGAATGGGTGATATCCGAATCACAGCGATAAACCCGGCCCGGGCAAACGATGCGAATAGGCGGTTGTTGCGTTTCCATGGTCCGCACTTGCACCGGAGAGGTGTGGGTGCGCAGCAGCATGCTCGCATTGAAATAGAAGGTGTCATGCATCGCCCGCGCCGGATGGTGGCCAGGGATGTTGAGCGCTTCGAAATTGTGGTGATCGTCTTCGACCTCGGGGCCTTCGGCGATGCCGTAGCCAATATGAGTGAAGAATTGCTCGATCCGCTCCAGCGTTCGGGTAATCGGATGCAGCCCACCCGAGGTCTGACCACGTCCCGGCAGGGTCACGTCAATGCACTCCGCCGCGAGCCTGGCGGTCAGTTCCGCCTGCTCCAACGACGCTTTACGCGCATTGAGAACCTCTGTGACACGCTCCTTGGCGAGATTGATGAGTGCGCCGACTTGCGGACGCTCTTCAGCAGGCAAATTACCCAGGGTCTTCATCACCTGAGTCAACTCACCCTTTTTACCAAGGAAGTGAACCCGGATTTGCTCCAGGGCATTGATATCTTCAGCGTGTTGCACGGCCTCAAGTGCTTGAGAGACCAGCGCATCCAGGTTTTCCATTTACAGACTCCAGATACGAAATAGGGGAAGAGCTTAAAAGGCTCTTCCCCTATTTATGACGTTTAACACCGAACCCGGAAACCGGGCCCGGTGATTGTCGGGGACTTAGGCCAAAGTGGCTTTAGCTTTCTCGACAATCGCAGCAAACGCCGCTTTTTCGTTCACTGCCAGATCAGCCAGAACCTTACGGTCGATCTCAATGGACGCTTTTTTCAGACCGGCGATGAAACGGCTGTAGGACAGACCGTTAATACGAGCACCAGCGTTGATACGAGCGATCCACAAAGCGCGGAACTGACGTTTTTTCTGACGACGGTCACGGTAGGCGTACTGGCCTGCCTTGATTACCGCTTGCTTGGCTACACGGAATACGCGTGAACGCGCGCCGTAGTAACCTTTAGCCAGTTTCAGAATTTTTTTGTGACGTTTACGGGCGACTACGCCACGCTTTACACGAGCCATGATCTATTTCCTCTATTCTTGACCAAAATTAGCAAAGGCGCAGCATGCGCTTCACTTTTGCCACGTCAGACGGATGCAGCAAGCTGCTACCGCGCAATTGACGCTTACGCTTGGTGGACATTTTGGTCAGAATGTGGCTTTTGAAAGCATGCTTGTGCTTGATGCCATTAGCGGTTTTCAAGAACCGCTTAGCTGCACCACTCTTCGTTTTCATCTTTGGCATGTTCGGTACTCCGCATTCAGTTGATAAACATAACCGCAAGGCCTGCCGTGCCCTGGTGGTTACTTCTTCTTTTTCGGGGCGATGACCATGATCAGTTGGCGTCCTTCCATCTTAGGATGCTGTTCGACCGAACCGTATTCAAGCAAGTCACCTTCAACCCGCTTCAACAGTTCCATCCCCAGCTCCTGGTGGGCCATCTCACGACCACGGAATCTTAACGATACCTTGGCCCTGTCCCCATCACTCAGGAAACGTACCAGGTTGCGCAGTTTTACCTGGTAATCCCCTTCCTCCGTCCCTGGACGAAACTTGATTTCTTTAACCTGAATCTGCTTCTGGTTTTTCTTCGCAGCGGCAACCTGTTTCTTCTTCTCGAAGATCGATTTGCCGTAGTCCATCAGCTTACAAACAGGGGGTACTGCATCGGCGGAAATTTCCACCAAATCCAGTTTGGCCTCTTCAGCCTTAAGAAGCGCGTCTTCAATTGACACAATCCCAAGCTGCTCACCCTCAGCCCCAATTAACCGAACCTCGCGTGCCGAGATATTCTCGTTGATCGGGGCCTTCGGTGCAGCTCGTTTATCTTGTCTCATTTCACGCTTAATAATAATTACTCCGAATCATGGCGACCACGCCGGGAAACCGCTTGAGCGAGAAATTCAGCGAATTGTGCGACCGGCATCGAGCCTAGGTCAGCACCTTCACGTGTCCGCACAGCGACAGTTTGCATTTCGACTTCCCGATCTCCAATCACCAAGAGATAAGGAACCTTGAGCAAAGTATGCTCGCGGATTTTAAAGCCGATCTTTTCATTTCTCAAGTCAGACTTGGCACGAAACCCGCTTTGAGCGAGAGTTTTTTCCACTTCAAGGGCAAAATCTGCCTGTTTATCAGTGATATTGAGGATCACTGCTTGAGTGGGTGCCAACCAGGCCGGGAAAGCGCCTTCGTAATGCTCGATCAAAATACCGATGAAACGCTCGAAGGAACCGAGTATCGCACGGTGCAACATGACCGGGTGCTTGCGACTGTTATCTTCCGAGACATACTCGGCGCCCAAACGGATCGGCAAGTTGAAATCGAGTTGCAATGTACCGCATTGCCATACCCGACCCAGACAATCTTTTAGCGAAAATTCAATCTTGGGGCCATAAAAGGCACCCTCGCCCGGCTGCAGATCATACGGCAAACCAGCGCTGTCGAGTGCGGCCGCCAATGCGCTTTCGGCGCGATCCCACAACTCGTCGGAACCTACGCGCTTCTCGGGACGCGTGGACAGCTTGAGCTCGATGTCCTTGAAGCCAAAGTCAGCGTACACGTCCAGCGTCAATTTGATGAACGCGGCGGATTCTGCCTGCATCTGCTCTTCAGTACAGAAGATGTGAGCATCATCCTGAGTGAAAGCACGCACACGCATGATACCGTGCAATGCACCTGATGGCTCATTGCGGTGGCAAGCACCGAACTCCGCCAGACGCATCGGCAACTCGCGATAGCTTTTCAAGCCCTGATTGAACACCTGTACGTGGCACGGGCAGTTCATCGGTTTGATGGCGTAGTCGCGGTTCTCGGACTCGGTGGTGAACATGTTGTCGGCATAGTTAGCCCAGTGACCGGACTTTTCCCACAGGGAACGATCGACCACTTGTGGAGTTTTGATCTCCAGATAACCGTTCTCGTGCTGAACCTTGCGCATGTATTGCTCAAGAACCTGGTACAGGGTCCAGCCGTTCGGATGCCAGAATACCATACCCGGCGCTTCTTCCTGGGTGTGGAACAACCCCAAACGCTTGCCAAGCTTGCGATGATCGCGCTTTTCAGCTTCTTCGATCCGCTGGACATAGGCAGCCAATTGCTTCTTGTCTGCCCAGGCCGTGCCATAGATTCGCTGCAACTGCTCGTTCTTGGCATCACCGCGCCAGTAGGCGCCAGACAGCTTGGTCAGCTTGAACGATTTCAGGAAGCGCGTATTCGGCACGTGCGGACCACGGCACATGTCGACGTATTCTTCGTGATAGTACAGACCCATGGTCTGTTGATCGGGCATGTCTTCGATGAGACGCAGCTTGTAGTCTTCATCGCGAGCAGTGAACACTTCGATCACTTCGGCGCGCGGAGTGACTTTCTTGATGACGTCGTAATCTTTTTCGATCAGCTGCTGCATACGCTGCTCAATCGCCGACAAATCGTCGAGCGTGAACGGACGCTCATAAGCGATATCGTAATAAAAGCCTTCGTCGATTACCGGACCGATGACCATTTTGGCCGTCGGGAACAACTGCTTGACTGCATGACCGACCAAGTGAGCGCAAGAGTGGCGAATGATCTCAAGCCCCTCTTGATCCTTGGGCGTGATGATCTGCAGGCTGACGTCGCCGTCGATTAGATCGCTGGCATCGACCAGCTGGCCATTGACCTTGCCAGCCACGGTGGCTTTAGCCAGGCCAGCGCCAATGGATAGCGCGACTTCGGCTACGGAAACCGGATGATCGAATGAACGCTGACTGCCGTCGGGAAGAGTAATGGTGGGCATGGCGCCTCCTCTCCTAGTGGTGACCCCTACCAAAGGTCACGTGGGTTGGGATGAGCCAGTACAAGATCCGGTGGTATGCCTGCCTCACAGTGGCAGGAGCCCTAGGGCCAACCGTTTAACCGAACCAGAGTGACTGGAGTGAAAATAAAATAGCTACAGGTGCGACCTGTCGAGAAACCCTTGAGACGTCGCGGATGTTCAGGCGCCGCATGCTATCACACATGTTTGACAACAGCACTTCAACTTGAGCCCAATCGGTTGCCGCGAACAAATGAAATGATCCGGTGAACTTGAGGCGACCAACACCCCTCAAATAATGAGTGGATGTTGTGACACAGCCCCCTCATTACAAGGAGCATTCAACCATGCGTCTTTATCGCTTACTCACTCTCGCCGCCCCTATCGCCATGTTGTTGCCCCTGAGCGCCCAAGCCGCCTGGCCCCCTGGCGCGCGCGATCAGTACATGAACGAGTGCATCGCCACCGCCACTCAAAGTGTCGATAAGGCCACCGCCCAGACGCATTGCACCTGCGGCGCGAACGTCATCGAAAAAAAATTCAGTACGGCAGAGACGAAGGAGTTAAACAGCCAGACTGCCGAAGGCGGGGCGTTACGTGCGAGATTGCTAAAAGAAATCGATGCGTCCTGCACAGCCAAAAAATAAACGTGACAGCTTGGCAAAACTGGAAATCCCCGGCCAATTTCAGCCATTTCCCGACAGTCCAAACAGCAAAAATGGATTTTTTTTACGGGTGACTGAAATTGGCCGCAAGCAAGATAAATCAAGGCCTCCGGGCGCATTAGCCAATGAGCGGAGCGTATTGCTTTCGCAAACTGTTTTGCGAAAGACTTCTACATCCAAACATTTCGACTATGATAGCCCGGTGTGCCCAGTTGGCCTGAGCAGCACAGCACTACTGAAAAATTATGTTCTTGGAGATACACCATGTCTAATCGCCAAAACGGCACCGTAAAATGGTTCAACGATGAAAAAGGCTTCGGCTTTATCACTCCTGCAAACGGCGGTGACGACCTGTTCGTACACTTCAAAGCTATCGAAAGCGACGGTTTCAAAAGCCTGAAAGAAGGCCAAGCCGTTTCCTTCGTACCTGAAAAAGGCCAGAAGGGCATGCAAGCTGCTCAGGTTCGCGCGGAGTAATTTCCCCGGACTAAAAAAACCCCGTCCATGTGACGGGGTTTTTTATGGGCAAGACAAAGGTCTCGTGCATTCAGCCGCAGTTGACTCGAGTGATGATCGA